>JAEXOD010000004.1 GCA_023447335.1 Bacteroidota bacterium | reverse complement strand
CCTACATATCCCGGAGGCGCTCCGACTAGTCTAGAAACAGAAAACTTTTCCATATATTCACTCATATCAATTCTGACCAACGACTCTTCAGAATCAAACAAATACTTAGCAAGTACTTTTGCTAATTCCGTTTTACCAACCCCGGTTGGTCCCAAGAAAATAAAACTACCGATTGGTCTATGCGGATTCTTTAATCCGGCTCTTGCTCTTCTAATTGCTTTAGTTAATTTCTTAACTGCTTCATCTTGACCGATAATTCTTGATGATACAAATTCTTCCATTTTCATCAGTTTGTCAGATTCAGCTTGTACAACCCTAGTAACCGGAATTCCGGTCATCATACTCACTACTACACCAATATCATCTTCTGAAACGTCATATATTAAATCTTTGGTTTTATTTTCCCAATCTAATTTGGCGTTTTCTAATTCAGTTTGAATGTTCCTTTCACGATCCCTTAACCTTGCAGCCTCTTCATAATCTTGTTGTTTAACAACTAGTATTTTTAATTGTCTTACTTTTTCAAGTTCTTCTTCTAACTTTACAACCTCATCGCTAACCGAAAAGTTACCCATGTGAACCCTACTTCCGGCTTCGTCCATAACGTCAATCGCTTTATCGGGAAAATGCCTATCGGTTATATATCTATCACTTAATCTAACACAGGCTAATATAGCTTGTTCAGAATATTTTACATGGTGATGTTCTTCGTATTTGAATTTAATACTATTCAATATTTGAATAGTTTCTTCAATTGATGGAGGATCAACCATAACTTTTTGAAATCTTCTGTCTAAAGCCCCGTCTGTTTCAATAAATTTACGATATTCGTCTAAAGTTGTAGCCCCGATACATTGTATATCACCTCTTGCTAAAGCAGGCTTAAACATATTAGAAGCATCTAATGATCCTGATGCACTTCCCGCTCCTACAATTGTATGTAATTCATCAATAAAAAGAATCACATCATCAGCTTTTTCAAGTTCACTCATTAATGCTTTCATTCTTTCTTCAAACTGACCACGGTATTTAGTACCGGCTACAAGACCCGCTAAATCAAGAGTAACAACTCGTTTATCTTGCAAAATTCTTGGCACTTTTCTATGCACTATTTTTAACGCTAATCCTTCAGCAATCGCAGTTTTTCCAACTCCCGGTTCTCCGATAAGAACAGGGTTATTCTTTTTACGTCTGCTTAATACTTGTGCAACTCTCTCGATCTCTTTTTCTCTGCCTATCACAGGGTCAAGTTTATCTTCAATTGCAAGTTTAGTTAAATCACGACCAAAATTATCCAAAACCGGAGTCTTTGATTTTTCTGTTTTTTTAGGAGCACCTAAGGGTTGATTTTGCTGTGTTGGTTTATCTCCCGGTTTATTAGCATTTAAAGTATTTACTAATTCTATTTTAACAGAATCATAATCAATATTAAACTGATGCATAACTTGAGTAGCAACAGTATCGTCCTCTCTTAAAAGTGATAAAAGTAGATGCTCTGTACCTATTAAATCAGATTTATAAAGTTTTGCTTCATTTTGAGTTAATCTTAAAACTTTTTCGGCTTGTTTTGTTAATGGTATATTCCCTATTGTTAAAGTACCGCCGCTATGTTTAACAATCTCTTCAATTGCTTTTTTTAATTTTTGAAGATCACATCCTAACCTTCGTAAAAGGTTAATTGCTACTCCTTCTCCCTCTCTTATTAATCCTAATAAAAGATGTTCTGTCCCAATATAATCATGTCCTAATCTTAAAGCTTCTTCACGACTATACCTTATAACCTCTTGCAGTCTATCAGAAAAATTTGTATCCATTTTAAAACCTCATTTTTCATATCTAACATATAAAAATAAAAAATTGTTTCACTATTCAACAAAAATGACATAATTGTTGAAACTTTTAGATAATAAGTTTTTATTTATTATATTATAGTTGAAAATTTGTTAGTTATTTGATTTTCAGTTTTTAAATATAACAAATAAAAGTAAAAATTAAAATACATAAACTACTAGGAGACAAAACATGGAAGAAGCCTTTCAAGGAATTTCACTATTTGTAATTTTCGGAGCGATTATCTTTTTGTTCCTCTTTACTTATTATGTACCGATAGGATTATTTATTACGGCATATTTTTCCGGTGTTAAAGTAAAAATCTTTCGTGATTTAATAGGTATGCGATTACGTAAAGTTCCCCCAACTGTTATTATCAGAAGTAAAATTACGGCTACAAAAGCAGGTATTCCTATTGATCTTGGAAAACTAGAAGCCCATTATCTTGCAGGCGGAAACGTTAACAATGTTATTAATGCTTTAATTAGCGCAAACAAGGCAAATTTGGATTTATCTTTTGAGCGGGCTGCTGCAATTGATTTAGCAGGACGAGATGTTTTGGATGCCGTTAAAATGTCTGTGTTGCCAAAGGTTGTTGAAACACCTCTAGTTGCTGCTGTTGCAAAAGACGGTATTCAATTAAAAGCAATCGCAAGAATTACTGTTAGAGCAAACTTAGATAGACTTGTCGGCGGTGCCGGAGAAGCAACCATTTTAGCTCGTGTTGGTGAAGGAATTGTTTCAACCATTGGTTCTTCTTTTTCTCATAAAGAAGTATTAGAGAATCCTGATAATATTTCTAAAAGCGTATTAGCAAAAGGCTTAGACGCCGGAACTGCTTTTGAAATCTTATCTATTGATATAGCTGATGTGGACGTTGGTAGCAATATTGGTGCTATTCTTCAAGCTGACCAGGCAGAAGCTGATTTAAAAGTTGCAAGAGCAAAAGCAGAAGAAAGGAGAGCTGCAGCTGTTGCATTAGAACAAGAAATGGTTGCTGAAGTAGCTAAAATGAGAGCAAAAGTAGTTGAAGCAGAATCAGAAATTCCGCATGCAATCGCAGAAGCTTTTAGAACCGGTAATTTAGGAATTATGGATTATTATCAATTAAAAAATGTTCAAGCAGATACCGATATGAGAAATTCAATTGCAAAGCCGGAATCAGCAAAAGGAACTGATAAAAATGGATAACATTGTTGAATACTTAGTAGCTATTATTTTTATCATTAGCTTCTTAAGTGAGATTTTTGGCAAGAAAAAGAAAAAAGGCGAAAAGAAAACGACTACATCTTACGAAGATGATAAGCCAATAATTATTTCTCACGATAGAGAAGAATTGCCTTTCGAAATTAAACTGCCTGATATTTTTGATATTGAGAAAGCAAAGAAAAAGAAAAGTAATAAAGAATATCAAGCTTTTGAAGATAGTTTTAAGAAAGATGAAGAAATAATTAAAAAGAAAAGAAGTTTAATAGATGAATATGAAAATTCATTTAGAACTGAAAAACCGGTTAGACAACCGATAAAAAAAGATTCAAAAAATTATTCATCTGCAGAGATACAAGCTTTCACAAAAAATATTAATAATACAAAAGAAAAATTTTTCAACAATGAATCAATTCGCGATTTCATCATTGCTTCTGAAATTCTTAACAAACCAATTGCTTTAAGAAATAAATGTCGAAGAATATTGTAATAAATAAACTTTCCAAAGTTGAGTCGGTGCAAAAAGTGCCGACTCATTTTTCCTTCAAAATCGATTATGAGAACATTCTAAATCCTGCTCAATTTGATGCTGTAACTTCTATTGATGGGCATTATCTTTTAATTGCAGGTGCAGGTACCGGAAAAACACAAACTTTAGTGTATAGGGTTGCTAGATTAATAGAGTTAGGTAATAATCCTTCAGATATTCTACTTTTAACTTTCACTAGAAAAGCTGCTCAAGAAATGATGAGTCGAGCTTCCTTACTGCTTGATGCCAGATGTTCAAAAATTTCCGGAGGCACTTTTCATAGTTTTGCTAATTTAACACTTAGAAAATATGCAAAGGCATGTGGTTTAGACCCGGCATTTACAATTCTGGATCAGGGAGACTGTGAAGATATTATTAATTTAATTAAAGGTGAATTGAAATTAAATCTTTCGGATTCACGATTCCCTAAAAAAGAAACTATTTATAGAATTTACAATTTAAGCATTAACACTAATACAGAAATAACTGATATAGTCGCACGCGAGTATCCACATTTTAAAGAGCAAATAGATAATATTAAATTAATTCTTTCACGATTTGTTCAATATAAGGTTAAAAATAACTTATTGGATTATGACGATCTCTTAATTTATCTCAATCGATTTATTTCATCTAATGATTCTGTTGCAGAAAAGTTTCTTGATTCAATTAAATACATAATGGTGGATGAATATCAAGATACAAATTATCTTCAATCTATTCTTGTTAAAAATCTAGCTAAAAAATACAACAATATTATGGTTGTAGGTGATGATAGCCAGTCAATTTATTCTTTTAGAGGAGCGGATGTTCAAAATATATTAAATTTCCCGAAAGTTTTTCCGGGAACAAAGGTAATTAAACTTGAAGAAAATTATAGAAGTACTCAGTCGATATTAAACTTTACTAATTATATAATTAAACAATCAATATATAAATTTGATAAATCATTATTTACCAGACGTATAGGAGGAGATCTTCCGGTTATTATTTCTACGAAAACGGAAAATACTCAATCAAGATTTATAGTAAATCAAATATTAGAGTTAAGAGAAAGCGGTGTTGAACTTAATGAAATTGCAGTACTATTCAGAAATTCATATTTCTCCTTTGACCTAGAATTAGAACTCGCAAAAGCCAATATACCTTTTATTAAAATCGGCGGAATTAAATTTGTTGAAACCGCACATATTAAAGATGTTCTTGCCTTTTTAAGAATTTCATCAAACATAAAGGATTTTGTAAGTTGGTATAGAGTTTTATTATTACATGAAGGCATAGGTCCTAAAAAAGCTCAAGCAATAATTAATGAATTAAACTTAAAGAATTACAATTATTTTTCACATCCTGAAGTATTAAAGAGCAAATATATTACTGATAAATTACTAAATTTGTTTTTAATGTTATACAATCTTAATCAAAAAAAATATTCTCCTACAGAAAAGATACAATTAATCCTTAACTATTACGAACCTATTTTTTCATTCAAATATGATGATTTTAATAAACGTAAGAAAGATTTAGATATCTTAATTTCAATTTCCGAAAGGTATAAAACCACAGAAAGTTTTTTAACTGATATGGTTCTTGAACCACCGAGAGATAGTATAATTGATGTGGACGCCGAAGAAAAGGATAAAGAGTTATTAACTCTTTCAACAATTCATTCTGCAAAAGGATTAGAATGGCATTCTGTTTTCATTATACATTTACTAGAAGGATTTTTTCCGTCTTCCCAATCATTTGACGATACCGATAGAATGGAAGAAGAAAGAAGACTAATGTATGTTGCTTCAACACGAGCTAAACAAAATTTATATATTTCTTATCCGGATTTTGTTTTCGATAGATTCTCTGGATTTACTATTAGTAAACCTTCAAGATTTATTGCGGAAATAAATTCTGAATTAGCAGATAATTGGGTAGTTTCTGAAGAAGATTAGAACCAATTAATTCCCTCCTAGCTACTTTGCGCCAATTACGAAATTATAGTTTTGTAATTAAACATAATATTCCTATTTTACTTTTTAAATCAAAATATTTATGGTATAAAAAATGAAAAAATTATTACTCGTATTATTATTTGTTTTTGTAGCAAATATTTTTGCACAATACTCTGCAAAGCATTATTTAGAAACTAAAGGAGAAGTCTACTACAAATTTTCAATTAAAAACTTATCATTACTAAGCGAATTAACAAAAGTAATATCCATTGATAACGTAGATGGAAATATTGTTTATGCTTATTCTAATCAACAAGAATTTGACACATTTTTAAAATATGGATTAGAATATGAAGTTCTAAAACATCCGGGTGAAGTCGGTAAAGTTCAAATAAGTGAAAATTATACTGAATTACAAAAAGGCTGGAATACATATCCTACTTACGAAGCTTATGTGCAAATGCTTTACGCCTATCAAGAAAACTATCCGTCACTCTGTCAGATCATAGATGCAGGTTCAACAATAAACGGAAGAAAAATACTATTTGCAAAATTGAGTAAAAATGTTGCTACTAAAGAAGCAGAACCAAAAGTAATGTACAGTAGCACAATCCATGGTGACGAAACAACAGGATACGTTTTGTTACTAAGATTAATTGATTCTCTACTAACTTCATACAATACAAATGCCAGAATCAAAAATTTGTTAGATAATTGTGAAATATGGATAAACCCAAATTCTAATCCTGACGGAACATATAAATCTGGCAATAGCTCTGTAAGCGGTGCAACACGCTATAATTCAAATTATGTTGATATAAATAGAAATTTTTGGGACCCTGCTGATGGTCAACATCCTGATGGTTATGCTTGGCAACCAGAAACTATTATATTCATGAACTTAGCAAATCAAAACAATTTTACTATGTCTGCTAATTTTCACGGTGGTACGGAAGTTATTAATTATCCTTGGGATACATGGTTTAGAAGACATCCGGATGATGCTTGGCTTCAGTATATCTCTCATGAATATGCGGATACCTGTCAAAAATTCGCTCCTTCTTCTTATATGAATGGTTATAATGACGGTATTACTAACGGGTATGATTGGTATAGAGTTGCGGGTGGAAAACAAGATTATTATACTTTTTTCACAAAATGCAGAGAAGTTACTGCTGAGATATCAGATACTAAATTATTAAGTGCCTCTCTTCTCCCGGCTCATTGGGAATACAATAAAAGATCACTATTGAATTATATTGAACAATCACTTTTTGGAATTAAAGGAATTATTACCGATGAGAATAACGGAGCCCCAATAAAAGCAAAAATTGAAGTTCTCAATTATGACTTAGTTGCAGATAGTTCTCATATTTACTCAGATAGAGATAATGGTTTTTATTCAAAAATGATTGCTGCCGGTACTTACACAATAAAAATATCTGCACCTGATTATAACACCAAACAAATTTCAGGTGTTTCTGTTGTCAACCGTGTTGCAACAACACTTAATATTCAACTTCAGCCAACAAATCCAATTCCGGTTGAATTAGTCTCGTTCGCAGCAAATAAAAGTGATAATCGTATAATATTAAATTGGATTACGGCAACAGAGACTAATAACAAAGGTTTTGAAGTTTTGCGTTCTTTTGATAACGGCGCTTGGGAAACAATAGCTTTTATAAATGGAAACGGAACTTCGACTGAATTACACAAATATTCATATACAGATATAAATGTTAATAACGGTTTTTACAGTTATAAATTAAAACAGATTGACTATGACGGAAGTTATAAAATTACTGATGTTATTGAAGTTGAGTTTAATGTTTTAAATAATTTTGAACTATCACAAAATTTCCCTAATCCATTTAACCCTATTACTACAATTAATTACACTATATCGGATGATAATCTAGTTTCTTTAAAAGTATTTGATATTTTAGGTAAAGAAGTTTCCTCGTTAGTAAATGAGTATCAGAAAAAGGGAAAATATTCTGTAAAATTTGATGCTATAAATTTACCTTCAGGTATTTATTTTTATCAATTAAACTCAGGTAATTTTAGCTCTGTAAAAAAGTTAATGCTAGTAAAATAAGTTATTTATTGTAAAAGCCCTTTCAAAAAAGAAAGGGCTTTTAGCTATATAATTTTTGTGGTTTCTTTAAATTTAATATTCATCGCTTCTAGTTCTTCCATTACAGGTAAATAGATTTCCGGAATAACCGGAATTTGAACTCCGACCGATTTTATTTTCTTCTCAAGCATTAATTTTACAGCAATAGCTGCAGGTAAACTAACGGTTCTTGCCATCGAAGTATCTCCGTAAGGTATACCGAAATCAATCAATAATGAAGTAATGTGTTCTTTTTTATTATTCTCATATTCAGCTATAAAATCATGTTGTAAAACTATCATATCTCTTTCACCCGGCATATACCTCATTAATTCTAACATTCTGCTTGCCAGTATATCTAAGTAAGTAGGATCAGATTTAACTATTTCATTACTGAACAAACCCAACCACTCAAATTTTCTAATAATGTCACTTCCGGAATTCAAGTTCAAATAATTGGATACATCTTCTTTTAGGTCTTTTGAGTCTTCTATTTGGATTAATTTACAAACAACTTCTGCTAAAGTTTTATCTGTTAATTCGGAACGATTTGTATCATCTAAGAAACCCATTTTAGAAATATTAAAAATTGTATCGCACCAACCCAAATTTCTGAAAGTACTTCTAAAAATTGTGACAGCGTCATTTAATCCGTACAATTCCTTATATATTAATGAATCTCTGTTAGGATATACCTCAAGTTTTCCTAAAGTATCAACTTCTTTATTCCAATAATTGCTAAACAAGTTTTTACCTTCAATATTTACAATTTTTCCATCCTTTAAGTATTGTGCATTATTTCGACCTGCCATTACAACACCTCTCGGGCTCCATGAGAATTTATAACCAAAAGGATTGTTATTAGCTTCAGGTGCTGGTAGCCCACCGCAAACAGATTCAAATGAAATTACTTTTCCCCCTTTTAATCTAACTTCATCAATTATCTTCATTGCGCTCATGTGGTCAATACCAGGATCTAAACCAATCTCGTTTAGAAAGAGTAGTCCTTTTTCTGTCGCTTCTTTATTTAAACTTTTCATGGCGGGACTAACATACGAAGTTGTAACTAAATGTTTTAAATAATTTAGGCAAAAGCCGGCAACTTTTACATGATATGTATATGGCAATAAACTAATAATTATATCATTTTCTTTAATGATATTTTCTAGTTCAACATCATTGTTAACATCTAATGCTACTGAAAATCCTTTTGCGTGATTTTCTATTAATGCTTCAGCTTTACTAACTGTTCTGCTTGCTACGGTAACTCTAATATCTTCTAAATTTAAAAGATATTTAACAATCGGTTTAGTGACTAAACCTGCACCTAAAATTAGAACTTTGTTCATAAATCACCATTTAATAATTACAAATATTTATTTAAATATTTATACTGAGGTGTTAATTCACCTTTGTGTGTTATAATTGCATTTTTTATCGAATCACTTAATGTTAATTCATCGAAATTTTTTGTATAATCCTCTAAAGCAATTTCTTTGACAAAGGGTAATAGAGAATTGCTAAAAGATACAGAAGAATCACGTGGTAATTCGCAGGGTAAATTGTCCACCGCCATTACAACAATCCCCTCACCACTGAACCCGTCTAAAAAACTATTAGTTTTTGCGTTATAGACGTAAGAAGGTTCATCCGGTTTAGTTGCTTTATAAGTAATTTCTACGGCTCCGTCAATATCGCAACTAATATCACTTATTAAAATCAAATTATCATGAGTTTTATTTTGTAGGTATTCTTTTGTTACTAATCTAGGGTACCGGGAATCCCAGTAAATAGCATTAATCAATATATTTATTAATGGTAAATATTCTTCAAAACCGGATTCGTAATTATCCGGATTATTATAATAATCATTTAAATCAAAAGAATACTCTTTGTTTTTTGGTTTTACCATATGTTTTTCTTCAAAAACCACTTTATATATTTTATTTTCTAATTTCCCTTGAAAACGTATTAATTCTTCGGGTGAAATTACTTTATGCGGAAGAAAGTCCAAAATTTCTTGTGCTCCTTTTGATACATTTCCATAACCGGCAAAGCCAAATACTAAAGGAGATAACAACCCGTTTTCCACAATTTCAGCCGCAAATGATTTAATATGTTTTTCAGCATCAATAAGATCTGTATATTCATAAGCTGGTTTTACATGTATAAAAGGTGACTTTTTTCCCAAATATTCAAATCTTTTTCCTAAACCATACAAAGTATCAATCATACCGGATAAACCTGCATATTTCCCAAAAAAAACAAGCCGCCTACCTTTATTGTCTTTTATACATTCATAATCTATTAATGTACATTTGTTTTTTAATAGAGCTTTTAACAAAGGCATATTATAACTTTGTCCTTTTATTGTATGAGAAAAAAATAAATAGACTTTATTCTCAAATAAAAGAGATATTGGTATTTCTTTTACTGCAAATATTATATCAGCGTTTGAAATATCTTCATTTATTTCAGCACCGTTAATTAAATATTCATCATCCTTAAAGGAACGAGATGGAAATGGTTGAACAATACTTTTAATACCCCAATTATTTTTTATAAACATTACTGCCTCAGGAATAATCGGAACTCTTACTTCCCATTTATTTTTGTCTTCTCGTCTTATACCGATAGTTTTAATCATAAGCACCTTCTAGTTTAGTTATATTAAAATCGTTAAATTTTAATAAATATCCAAAAATAAAAGTTATAATTACTCATTTATTTTCATTAATACTTTGCAAAAACTTATTATTTATAATTAATATTTTTATTTTTTGTATTTTTGTATTAAAAATAAATTTTTATATGAAAAAAGGTAAACTATTTGTTGTTGCAACACCGATTGGAAATTTGGGCGATATCACTTTTCGTGCTCTTGAAATACTTAAAAGCGTAGACTTTATAGTGTGTGAAGATACAAGAGTCAGTTCCTCGCTATTAAACAAATATGAGGTTAAAAACAAACTTTTTGTTTTAAATGCAGGAAATGAAGAAAAGAAAATTGATATGTATTGTAAGTTTCTTTTAGAAGGTCAATCCGTCGCATTAATTTCTGATGCAGGGACACCAGCTATAAGTGATCCTGGGGGAAGATTTGTCAATAAAGCTAAAAAAAATGGTGTCGAGGTTTCAGGAATTCCCGGAGCAAATGCTGCAATTTTAGCTTTAAGTATTAGTGGCATCCCGACTGATTCGTTTATTTTTGAAGGATTTTTACCTCAAAAAAAAGGAAGACAATCTAAATTAAAATTGCTTGCAAGCGAGGAAAGAACTATCGTTTTATATGAATCCATGTACCGCATTGAAAAACTTTTAGAAGAATTATCTGAGTATATGGCTGACCGATTTATTATTGTTTATCGTGAACTGACAAAGATGTTCGAAGAGAGTTGGGAAGGTTATCCTAAAGAGATATTATCTGAATTGCCAAACAAAACAATTAAGGGGGAATTTGTTGTACTTATTTCTCCCCCTAAGTGGAAAATATAATCTATTCGCTATCGTATTGAATTAATGAACGAACATCATATTGTTTTAATTTTGCTCCGCCGCCAATAAAGGTTAAATCAATTAAAAACGAGATTTGAACAATTTCAGCACCCAATTTTTCAACTAATTTACAAGCTGCTTGCATGGTTCCGCCGGTTGCTAATAAATCATCATGCAATAACACCCTATCTCCGGGATTAATAGCATCCTTATGAATTTCAATTGAATCTGTACCATATTCCAAAAAATAACTTTCACTTATTGTTGCAGCCGGTAATTTACCGGGTTTTCGAATAGGTACAAATCCGGCACCTAATTTAATTGCCAAAGCACCGCCCAAAATAAAACCTCTCGATTCTATTCCGACAACTTTAGTAATATTTTTATCTTTCGCAAAATTATAAAGCCGGTCTAATGTCTCGTTAAATCCTTCAGGATTATTAAGCAATGTGGTTATATCCCTAAACATTATTCCTTTTTTAGGAAAATCAGGAATGCTTCTAATTAACTCTTTTAAGTCCATTTTTACTCCAGGTTATTTTGCGATTCATTTTTCTATTAATATATTTTATAAATTCATCAATACTTAAACAATTTATCACTTCGTTTTTGCTGATACCGGCTTTTTTTGCAACTTTTATTCCGTACTTAATCATTTCAATTTCACCAATGGAATGAGCATCCGGATTTATGCAAAACTTAACACCTTTTTCACGAGCATAATACATGTATCTCCAATCTAAATCTAATCTGCTTGGAGCAGCATTAATTTCGATAGAAACATCGTTTACAACACACGCATCAAGTATTTTATAGATATCAAGTTCGTATGGGTTTCGTCTTAAAAGTATTCTTCCGCTAACATGACCTATTACATCCGTCACCGGATTCTCAATAGCTTTAATTATTCTTTTAGTCATTTCATCTTTTGATAAATCAAATTTACTATGAACCGAAGCAATAACAAAATCAAACGTTTTTAAAAAATCATCATCATAATCTAAATTTCCGTCAGGAAGAATATCACTCTCAATACCATGAAAAATATTTAATTTAATATCTTTTCTTAATATTTCAATTTCTTCTCTCTGGGCAATAACTCTATTCTCATTTAATCCGTTTGCGTATATCGGTGTTTTACTATGGTCGCTAACTACAAAATAATCTAGTCCGTTAGCAATTGCATTATTAGCCATTTCCTCAATTGTTGCAAGACCGTCACTCCATGTTGTATGAAAGTGGATTAAACTTCTTATGTCATTTAACTCAATAGGATTAGTAAAATTGATTTTTCCCAAATATTCTAACGCTTCATACTCTCTCATTTCAGGTTTAATGTAATTAATCCCTAATGAAGCGAAAATTGTTGATTCATCCGAAAAATCTATTTCTAATTTATTTTTATTAATCTCAGTTAAAAAATCAACAGAACCTGTTTTATAAAAATTTACTTTTGTAAAATCTAATTCGCTATCAACGATGTATAAATAAATATTGGCTTTATTTTCATAGTTGATTATTGTTTGAATATAATAGTCAAAAAAATCAACATTTGAGACATTAAAATAGCTCTTTAAGTTATCAATAAAATCATTACGATTTTTAACTAAAACAATAAAATCAATTAAACTAACAACTTCGCAAGAACGTCTTAGTTCCCCGGTAACACTTAATTTAATATCTTGAAAATGTTCAATAAATTTTAAAGAAAATGATTTTGCAATTTTTTCTGCCTTATTCAACAGAAGTTTATTTCTATCGCGTTTTAATCGTTCAATCTCTTTTAAAACATCAAAACAAAACTTTTCAGAAATTCCTTTTACTTCCAATATTTTTTTATTTATGCAAACTTCTTCCAATTCTTTCACTGTATCGATCTTTAAATCGGAATAAATTGCTTGAATCTTTTTTATTCCTAATCCTTTAATTTTTAGCATTTCAAAAAATTCTTTTGGTGTTTTAAGAGTTAAGTTTTCATATATTGTTGAAGTACCTGTTTCTGCAAATTCTTTGATAAACTCTTGCATGCCCTTCCCTATTCCTGTAATATTTTTATATTGCCCTGAATTATATAATTCGAAGAATTTCCCTTCATATGATTCTATAATTTCGGAAGCTTTAGTATAAGCAGCAATTTTAAATTTATTTTCATCAAAATATTCTAACAGTTTAGAAGTCTGCTTTAACAAGGTTATCAATCTTTCTTCATCAAGCATTGGCTATCCTAGAAATAAATTTAATTGTATATAAGTTAATAAAAAACCGAATAAAAATCCTACAATTATTTGACTAATAGTGTGCATCTTTAGTCTAAGCCGAGCCCATGCTAAAATTACGCAGATAATTAGAAATAGTAAAGCATTTATGCTTCCCCAATAAATAAAAGCTGCAATAGGGGCAGATACGCCAATCATGTGAGCACTTATTTTCCAAAATTTATTAATAATTATTAATACCGAAGTATTGACTGCATAAATAATCCATAAAATTGTAAAATTTTCATTTAGTTTATAATTGCATGAAATTGCATAACCAATTAAACATAAAACTATTCCCACAAAATATAAAAATGTCCTTTCCTCTTTGATAGAGGCATCATAGTCCTTTATTTTACCATACTTTTTAAGTGATATAAAAATAATCAGCGGTAGTATAAATGTAAAAACAAAAGCAAGTATAACTCCTATTTTTGGTTGTTTCGTAAAACTAATCGAAGCAAAAATATAAAGCCATAATGTAAATGTTGTAGGTACAAATAAATATGAAAAGTATTTCGCAAATGTTTCCGGTTTCAAAACGATCTCTAAATGAATTCTTCAGGATTATTAATTTTTAATTCGTCTAAGAAAGATAATAGAATATTTTCAACACCAGCATAACTTTCATGCTTCATTATTTCTTGCCTTGCTTTTGAACTATTTGGTAATCCTTTTAAATATCCTGTATAATATTTTCTAAAGGGTATTACGGCTCTTCGCTCTTCTCGCAATTCCAATTCATATTTTAAATGACGCAAAGCCGTCATAATTCTTAATTCAGGATCAACTTTCGTAATTATTTTTCCTGTCTCTAGTAATTCTTTTGCTTCTTTAAATATCCAAGGATGATCTATTGCACCTCTTGCTATCATAACTCCGTCTGGGTTAAAATCTCTAAATACTTTCTGTACATCTTGTGCCGTAAAAATTCCTCCGTTTACAATAACCGGAATTTTAACAACTTCTTTTATTTTTGGGATCCATGAATAATCCGCCTCTCCTGCATGTCCCTGAACCCTTGTTCTACAATGAACGGTGATAGCCTTAACTCCCACATCTTCAAGCCTTTTTGCAACATCCAATATAACTAGACTCTCATTATCCCAACCTATTCTTGTCTTAACGGTAACAGGTGTATTTACAGCCTTTACAATCTCTTCTACCATCTTTTGCATATATTCAGGATCTTTTAGTAGCCCTGCTCCTGCACCTCTATTACATACCTTTTTGACCCAGCAACCTGCATTTATATCAATTATATCCGGTTTAGCTTCCTCTGACATTTTGGCGGCTTTAACCATAGAATCAATATTTTCGCCATATATTTGAATTCCTACAGGTCTCTCAAATTCTTCAACCGTTAATTTTTCTCCGGTTTTTTTATTATTCCGAATTAATCCTTCTGAATTTACAAACTCAGTATAAACAATATCAGCCCCTAATTCTTTACATAACCTTCTAAAAGCTAAATTTGTAACATCTTCCATAGGAGCTAATAATAACGCATTATTAAATACTATTTTATCATCAATATTAAGCATAATTAACTATTCTTTCTTTCTAATTTATTTAACATATTAAAACTAATTATTAAAGCAAAAAAACTTATAACTGCCCCGGTTAAAAACGGAGATCTAAAACCAATGTAATCGTATGAAAAACCTCCCCATAAGGGACCTAACACTCTACCTAGAGCAGATAAAGATTGGCTTAATCCTAAAGTTGCACCTTGATTTTGTTCAGGGCTATATTTAGATATCATACTTATAATTACAGGTTGTAAAATACCACTACCTATTGAGAGCAACGATATGCTTGCCATCACTCCGTAAATATTAAATCCGAAAGGAATAAATCCCAAACCTAACGAAAGAACAACCATTCCGAATATAACCAAATTTTTATCCCTTATCTTTTCTGTCAAATACTTCATTAATCCTCCTTGAATAATTGCCCCGATTAAACCCATAAGTACATACATATAAGTAATTTCTTTATTTGAAAACCCATAATACTTTGAACCGATAATCGGAAAAGTACCATAAATGTTTGCCATTGAAAAAACTATCAAAAAAAACATCAATATTAACATTCCAATTACCGGAATTTTAAAAGTTTCAGTAGCAAATTTAATATCAAAAATTTTAATTTTTTGCTCATTTATAGTAGCATCTTTTTTTCGTGACTCAGGTAAAAAGAAAAGAGAGAATAAAAAAGCTAAAAACGAAAACCCGGCACTTCCGTATCCGGCATATTCATAACTATACTGTGAAAGAATTCCTCCTATCATAGGACCAAAAAGAAAACCTAACCCAAATGCAGCTCCGATTAAACCCATCCCCTTTGCTCTTTCTTCTTTAGTTGTTACATCTGCAATATATGCTTGTGCAACCCCTATATTACTTCCACCAAACCCTGCTATTAATCTTGATAATAATAATAACCAAAAATTATGGGAGAATGTAAATAATAAATAAGATAATG
The DNA here is from genome assembly GCA_023447335.1 of Bacteroidota bacterium. GTDB lineage: Bacteria > Bacteroidota > Ignavibacteria > Ignavibacteriales > Melioribacteraceae > JAEXOD01. The sequence continues at coordinate 20,607 of JAEXOD010000004.1, read as the reverse complement.
CTGTTAAGAAAAGGGTTGAAATAATTAAAGGTCTTCTTCCGATTTTATCGGACAATTTACCTAATACAGGATTAAAAAGAAATTGTACAAAAGAAAATGATGCAATAATAACACCAATCTCAAAATCGGAAATGTTTAATTTTTGAGTTGCATATAACGGTAATATGGGTATAAGAATTCCAAACCCTAATAAATCAATAAAAACCGTAAAAAATATAATACTTAATGATGCTTTTTTATTCATTAATTAAATTCCTTAATCCGTTTAGTCTTATTACTAAATTTATTTATTATAATTTCGGTATCATTGAGAGCTTGTTTTGCTTTATTAATTTCATCTGCATTTAAAAACGGAAATTGGGATTTCATGTTCTCGTTATTTGGTAATATGTAATACTTAAGTTGAGTATCCTTGTATCCTTTAAAAACCCAAGTCGGAATGTACTCTACCTTATTTAAACTTATTGAATTATCCTTTTTAACAATTGTAAATTGTAAAATCATTCCACAGTCAGTATATCTTTCTCTCTGATTTGAAATAAAATTTCCAAGACTATAAGCAACAAACCCGCTATCTAAGTTATTATTTCCCTTAAAATAATCGATTGGCTGAATAACGTGAGGATGACTACCTATTACTATATCCGCTCCGTATTTGACTGCAAACTTAGTTATTCCCCTTTGATAATTATTTGGTAATTTTTGATATTCTTCACCGAAATGAAAATAAGTAAGTATAACATCAACCGAATGGGATTTAGCTTTTATAATATCCTGTTTTATTAAATTTGTATCAATTTTATTAACTAAATAATTTTCGCCATTAGGTAGATTATATCCGTTCAACCCATATGTATAAGATAAAATTGCAATTTTTATATTATTAACGTTTAAAATTCTTATTGAATCTCTATCACGTTTTGAATTATAAGTTCCTGTAAATGGTAACCTTATGTTATTTAATTCATTAATAGTACTTACAACTCCCCTTTTCCCTTTGTCATATGAATGATTATTTGATGTTATTAAAAAATCAAATCCGGCATTTTTTATTCCTTCAATATAATCAACCGGGCTATTGAAAGTCGGAAAACCTGTATAGCCAAGTTCTTTACCTCCGATAACAGTTTCCAAATTACCGATAGCAATATTTGCATCTGTTATGATTTTTTTTACATATGAATAAGTATCGGAAAAATCAAAACTATCAACAATACCATTTACTCTAGCGGATTCAATTTGTGGACCATGGCACATCAAATCCCCTACAAAAACAATAGTTGCATATTCTGTTTTTTTAATATCCTCTTTAATCTGATATTTGCCTAAGGAAATAAAAAATAAGAATGGTAAAAGTTTCGATATTGTTAAGTGTTTTAATAAAATATGCATGTTAATTTAATCTATTATAAAATAAAAAAGTTCCGCAATTCCAGAACTCTGAAATTAGCGGAACAAACAAAATACATTTCAATATTATTTTAATGTCTTTTTTTCAGCTTTTTTTTCTTGAATTTCTTCTCTCATTTCTTTAGCAAGATTTCGCAACAAGTTTAACCCTTTACGTAATCTGGTCCCGGCAACAGCGCTTCCTTTATGATAGAATTTTTCAACATCTTCATTTAAATTATTCACAAGTTCAATAATTTCACTATATTTTTCACTCATTTTTTTAATCCTTAAATTATTATTCTAAATTTTCATATACAATTTCTGCAATATCTTTAACATCAATAGATTCATTTTTATCAAATGCTTTTAGACCATCACTAAACATCGTCATACAAAACGGACAAGCTGAAGCAATGACTGAGGCTCCTGTTTCTAGTGCTTCTTTAGTTCTATTTTCATTAACTCTTTCGCCTACTGTTTCTTCTAAAAACATTCTACCTCCTCCGGCACCGCAACAAAATCCCCTATCCTTCGATCTTCCCATTTCAACAAGTTCTACATTACTTAAGCTATTTAATGCTTTTCGAGGGGCATCATATATATCATTATATCTACCTAAATAGCACGAATCATGATAAGTTACTTTTTGTGTTAAAGAATTATCTTTTAATTTTATTTTATTAGAGTTTATTAAATCTGTAATTAATTCTGAATGATGTATTACTTCAAAATTTCCGCCAAAATCAGGAAATTCATTTTTTATTGAGTTAAAACAATGCGGACAAGCAGTAACAATTTTTTTAACATTGTAATTATTTAAAGTTTCAACGTTTTCCTGAATTAACATTTGCGCAAGGTATTCATTACCTAATCGCCTAGCCATATCACCGTTACATTTTTCCTCTTCACCTAATATTCTAAAATCAATACCTGCTTTCTGCATAATCTTCGCAATTGAAACAGAAACTTTTTGAGCACGTAAATCATAAGAACCTGCACAACCGACCCAGAATAAATATTCGGTATTTGAGTCTTCAGCCATTGTTTTAATATCTAAACCTTCTGCCCATTTTCCTCTATCCATCGGATTAACTTGCCAAGGTGAAAAATTATTTTCTAAATTTTTGAATAAACTATTCATTTCATTTGGGAATTCCGACTCTGTAAGAGTTAAATTCCTTCTCATATCAATAATTGCATCAACATGTTCAATCATGACCGGACATTCTTGAACACAAGCTCCGCAAGTTGTACAAGCCCATAACTCTTCATCAGTAATGTAGTTATGTACAAGGGTTTTATTTAATATTTCTTCGTTATTACCTTTTTTGATTAATTCAACTGACTTCTCTTCAGTTCTATGTCGTATATCAACAATAATTTTGCGTGGTGAGAGCAATTTTCCGGTAGTGTTAGCCGGACAAGAAGCTGAACATCTTCCACATTCTGTACATGCAAAACCGTCTAATAAATGCTTCCAGCTCAAATGATCTACATCGGCAACTCCAAAAATATCAGTTTCTTCGTCTAAATTTAACTTTGATAAAGCATATTTGTGCTCACCGGTTTTTCCAAAATAAACATTCGGTACAGAAGTAATAACATGAAAATGTTTAGAGTAAGGTAAAAAATTCATAAAAACAAAAATTATTAAAATATGTGACCACCAAAAAATCTCATATGTAATTTTAGTAGTTTCTATTGAAACCGAATTAAACATCGCATTACTAATCATTGCAGTAATGGGTCGATATTCATATTCTGTAAAGTTATTTCCGTTATTAATAAATGTAGAGATATTCTGACCAAACATCGTAATAACGACAAATAAAATCATAATTAAAATAAATGCGGCGTCTAATTTACCGGCACTTCCAACTTCAAGCCGTTTTATCTTTAGCAAATAGCGTCTTACAAGTGAAGTAATTACTGCAACAAATACTAGGATACCAAAAGCATCATGCGTAAAGGAAATTAAAGTATAAAAAGGTCCTAAAAACTCTAAAGAAAATGGAGAATAAAATCCTTGAATTATTGTTTCCAATACAGCAAAAACAAAAAGCATGAACCCCCAAAAAATGAAAAAATGTAATGTTCCGGCAATTTTATATCTCATTAATTTTGACTGTCCGAATGCAACAAGTAATACATTTTTTATCCTTTCTCCGATGTTTTCAAACCTATTTTCCGGTTTGCCGACTTTTAACATCGCTATTTTCTTCTTTAAGCTATAAAATAAAAACCCAAAAGCAGAAAAGAACAATACAATGAATGCTAAATTTTTAACTCCCATTATTTACCTATTTTGTTATAAAGTTGTATGTTTCGTTTAATAAAAATTCCAGTTTATCATTTGTCCCGCAAAAGGGATGAGTAATATCAAAAGTATGGCTCCCTTTTTCAACTGTAACAAATTTACTTATTTCCTTATTGCTCCAGTCGTATAACAAATTTCCTTCTTCAATCGGAACAGTTAAATCGTTACTTCCGTGCGCAATTAATAAAGGTTTATTTAAAGTCTCAATTGCTTTTTGCATCGAAAGCTTTCCATTTTTATTTGACTCAATATCATCTAATAATGAAACATTTAACCGCATAATTTGATTTGTTCTAGTATTTACAACCTCAACAAAACCTTCTTTTTTCCAAACTTCTTTTTGTCTTTCTGTATATCTATCAAGTTTTGCAATAGCAGACCATAATACAACCTTATCAACTAATCTATTGTTTCCGCAAAAAGTAGCTATTGCTCCGCCTCTACTGTGTCCTAATAAAATCAATTTTTTCGATTCAGTTTTACCAAAATAACCCTCTTCAAATTTTTTTATTATAAATTCTAGCTCATCAATTTCACGGCTAAAAGTATTATTAGCAAATTTTTCCGGCTCTGTAAATTCCTGTAAATTTTCACCTATTCCGTTTAAAGAAAAATTAAAAGTTATTACATATATACCTTTTTTTTCAAATTCTTCACCTATGTAAGGAACAAATCCCCAATCTTTAAAACCTTTAAAACCATGCACATAAATTAAAATATAACGATAATTATCAGGATTATCTCCGTAAGTAGTAATTCTCAATATTTCATTATCGGGAAGTGTAAAAAATATATTTTTTTTCATTTTAAATAATTTTAATTATACAAAATTTAAAAATAACATTTTTTTTATAATTTTTCACACTTTATATATATTTGTACATATTCATTTTTATTTCTAATATTTTTTTATATATTTAGTTTCAAAATAAGGAAAAATGGAATTATGGATTTTGAATTTGGTGAAGTTGAAAAAGAATTGCGAAAGGCAGTCAAAGATTTTACAAATAAAGAAGTAAAACCTGTTGCTGCCAAAATCGATGAGTTGGAGGAAATTCCTAATGAATTAATTGAAAAAATTGCCGGTATGGGCTTATTGGGGACTGCTTTCCCGGAAAAATACGGCGGCGGGGGTTATGGTGAAATTGGTTTTTGCATTGCCCAAGAAGAAATAACAAGAGGATGCGGGTCAACTGCCACATTTATAGGTGCCCATCAATCAATCGGTACAAATTCAATTTTTCTTGGCGGAAGCGAAGAATTAAAAATGAGATACTTGCCGAAATTAACATCAGGTGAAAAAATAGCTTCTTTTGCCTTAACAGAAGCAAATGCCGGAAGCGACACTTTTAATTTAAGAACATCTGCTGATTTTGACGGTACAAATTGGATTCTTAACGGTGAAAAAATGTGGATTACAAATGCCGGTATTGCTGATGTTTTTGCGGTTTACGCAAGGACTAAGAAAGGTATAACCGGATTTGTTGTAGAAAAAGACATGGAAGGTTTATCAATTGGTCCAAAAGAAAAAAAACTTGGAATTAGAGGAAGTGTAACCAATTCGGTTCATTTTGATAATGTTATTGTACCAAAAGAAAATATAATTGGAGAAGACGGACGTGGATTTTTAATTGCAATGCGCGCTTTAGATGCCGGTCGTCTAGGAGTTGGTGCTTGTTCTTTAGGTGCATCAAAAGAAATGTTAAAATTATCTGTAGAATATGCGAAAAACCGTTCTCAATTCGGTCAAAGTATAATTAAGTTTCAAGCTATTCAATTTATGATTTCTGAGATGACTTCAAAAATTTACGCTATGGAAAGCATGTTATATAGAACAGCAATAAATTACGAGTTAGGCAAAGATATATCCCAAGAAGCAGCAATTGTAAAATTATTCTGTTCTGAGGCAGTTTCTGAAGTGGCAGATTTAGCATTACAAATTCACGGAGGAATGGGATTTTCTCGTGAATTACCTATTGAGCGATATTATAGAGATGCTAGAGTTCTTAGAATATTTGAAGGTACAAGCGAGATTCAAAAATTAATTATTTCTCGAAAAGCAATTAAAAGAAATGGGATTTTAAATTTCGATGACTAATATATTGGTTATTCCTTCAATCGATATTTCCAAGGGAAAAACAGTTAGAGTTGTACAAGGTATTCCTGAACTTAACGTAAAGGAATACGATAACGATCCTGTTGAAATGGCATTAATTTGGCGTGCTGAGAATGCGCGATGTATTCATATTGTCGATTTTGATGCTATTCATGAAAACTCACATATTAATCATTCAATTATTAAAGAAATGTGTAGTTCTGTGATTGTTCCAATTGAACTTGGTGGTGGGATAAAAGATTTAGATGATGCTAAGTGTGCTTTCGATTTAGGCATTTACAGATTGGTTATCGGATCATTGGCTTTTCTCAACCCAACTGAGTTTCGTAAGATATTAGAATTTTTCGGTAGTAAGAAAATTGCCGCCGCAATTGACGTTGTTAATAACAAAGTAATTGTTAGAGGTAGATCGACTGATACCGGATTAGATCCTATCGAATATGCCCAAATTCTTGCTTCTTACGGAGTAGAAAGAATTGTTGTTACTGACGTTTCTCGAAACGGAATGTTGGCAGGACCTAATATTGAACTTTCGAAAAATATTGCTTTAAAAACGAAATTAAAAATTACTCAATCCGGAGGCGTATCCGGATATAAAGACTTAGCAGCTGTTCAGACGTTAAATAGTGTAGGGATTGACTCCGTTATTATCGGAAGAGCATTATATGAGAACAAATTCCCCTGCCAAAAAATATGGAGAGTAGCTGAATCCGGAATATTTTATTAGGATTTTATTATGAATAACGAATTAATTACGAAAAGTAGTTTTTGGTCAAATTTATTTAAAACTCCTCAGAAAAAGGACACTTTAGTTAAAGTATTTCAAAGTAGTCCCATTTTTAAGGATTTGAATGAAAAAGAATTAAAGTTTATTCTTAAGACAGTTAATCAACGTGTTTATCAAACAGGAGAATATATTTTTTTAAAGGGTGATCCCGGTTTAGGGCTGTTTTTTATTCTAGATGGTAATGTAAATATTGTATTAAACGATAATTCCGGAAGAGAATATAAAGTAGCAGAATTATCCGTCGGCGATTTTTTTGGTGAAGTTTCTTTACTAGGTGAAGAATCTAGAACCGCAAGTGCTGTTGCAATAACCGATGCCAAAATCGGTGTCTTTTTTAAGGATGATTTAGATCAATATATTGATAGATATCCTGATCGCGGAGTAAAAATTTTAAGAGGTATAAGTTCTGTATTGGCAACAAGACTTAAAAACATTAACGATGATTTTTTTAATTTATATTTTTCAAATAAACGAAAAGAGGAGACGGAAGATGGAAATGATTAAAAAAATATTAGTTCCGGTGGATTTTTCTGATTATTCGAAAAATGCATTAAAATATGCAAACCAATTTGCTAAGTTCTTTAATGCTCAAGTTTCGGTAATTTATGTAATTGAACCACTTGTTTATCCATCCGACTTTAGTCTCGGACAAGTTGCAATTCCGACAGTAGAATACGACATGCAAGATAAAGCAAAAGAAGAATTAGAGGTTTTAGTGAAGGAAGAGTTTGGAGATTTAGAAAATTCAAAAGTAATTATTAAAGCGGGAAAACCTTTTGTAGAAATAATTGAAACAGCCGCAGAAATTGATGCTGATTTAATTATTATTGCTACTCACGGTCATACCGGTGTTGAACATCTGTTATTTGGCAGTACGGCAGAAAAAGTAGTCAGAAAAGCCCCCTGCCCTGTTCTTTCTTTACGCGACCCAATTAAAGGGTTTAAATTTAAAGGAAATTAAACAAATTGAGATTTTTATGCAAAAAGCAGTGTTTTTTTTATTGATGGTATTTTTATTAAATATGGTTAATTATTCCCAATCAAAAGTTGATGGATTCTATAAAGGAGCCATAAATATAATGGGACAAAATCTAGAAATAGAAATAGAGTTTTTTAATACAAATAATATCACAACCGGAAAAATGAATATTCCGCTACAAGGAGCAAAAAATTTACCATTAAACAACTTAATAATCAAAGATAACAATATATCATTTGAAATAATGGAAGCTCCACGAAGTGCTAATTTTTCAGGCGTAATTAATGCAGATTCCATTTTTGGCGAATTTAAACAATTAACATTTAAAGGTAGTTTTATTGTTAATAAATCAGTAAAACCTTTAGAGAATATTACAGTACTTCAAAAAGATTATATAGAAAAAGAAATAGAATTTTATAATAGAGATATTAAAATAGCCGGCACATTATCTTTTCCCAAAAATGGTACAAATCTTTCAGCCGTAATATTAATTTCCGGAAGCGGTGCTCAAAACAGAGATTCAGATGTTTTCGGTTTTAAACTGTTTGAAATTTTAGCTGATCACCTCACAAAAAATGGAATTGCAGTATTGAGATGCGATGATAGAGGTGTCGGAGGAAGTTCAGGTAGTGTTCAAGAATCCACTTCTGAGGATTTTGCCGAAGATATTATTGCCGCATACAATTTTTTAAAAACAATAAAAGAAATTAATCCCAATAAAATTGGATTATACGGACATAGCGAAGGCGGAATTATTGCACCGATTGCAATTGCTCAGCTTCAAGATGTTGCTTTTACTGTGTTGGTTGCGGCACCGGCTGTATCGGGTGAAGAAATTATATATAAACAAGTAGAATTAATAATGAGGGCTAACAAATCAAGCGAAGAAGAGATTAAAATTGCCCTTGAAAACAATAAGGAAATATTTGATTGTATAAAATCAGGTGCTGATAAGGATACTTTAAAAAAGATTATAACTAAACAAGTTAAAGAAGAAATGAATAAAATGCCGGAGGAAAATAAAAAACAACTTTCTGATCCTGATGCATTTATTCAAGCTTTGGTAAATAGCAATATAAAAATTTATTCTAATGTTTGGTTTAATTTCTTTTTGAATTATGACCCAACCCCTATGCTCCGAAATATAAAATGTCCTGTTCTTCTATTATTCGGTGGTTTAGATAAACAAGTTGACCAAGAACAGAATAGAAGCATAATTGAGAAACAGTTGGAGACTTCAGGGAATACTAAAGTAACATCCTTGCTTTTTGAGAATGCAAATCACTTATTTCAATTAGCAAATACCGGTAGTCCAAACGAATACTCAAAGTTAGATAAAAAATATATTGACGGATTTTTAGAACAAATAACTGAATGGATATTAAATACTACAAAATAATATGAGCGATTTAGAAAAATACTTTGATAGATTTAGAAAACACATTATCGGAATTGAAAATAATGTAGTAACACCCTTTGGGTACAAAAAATTAATCTATGCTGATTGGGTTGCTAGCGGTAGGCTTTATAAACCTATAGAATTGAAGATGATGGACGAATTTGCTCCTTATATTGGTAATACTCATTCCGAAACTAGTTTCACCGGTACTTTGATGACTCGTTCATATCATATGGCGCATTCAATAATTAAAGCTCATTGTAATGCAAACGCTAATGATATAATTATTAATGCCGGATTTGGGATGACTGCGGTTGTTAATAAGTTTCAACGAATTCTAGGACTTAAAATTTGCGAACAATTATCAAAATATACATCAATACCAATCGAAGATAGACCCGTAGTATTTATTACGCATATGGAACATCATTCAAATCATACTTCTTGGTTAGAATCAACAGCAGATATTGAAGTTATTTTGCCTGATGATCAAGGACTTGTAGATCTAAATCATTTTGAAGAACTGCTTAAGAAGCATAATAATCGCAAATTAAAAATTGGCTCTTTTACAGCTGCATCTAATGTTACCGGAATTCAACCGGATTTCCACAAAATGGCGAAAATGATTCACCATTATAACGGTTATTGTTTTGTAGATTTTGCTGCAGCAGCGCCTTATATAAAAATAAATATGCATCCTGAGAATGCTGAAGAAAAACTTGATGCAATATTCTTTTCTCCGCATAAATTTTTAGGTGGTCCCGGTACTTCTGGGGTATTAATTTTCGACAAAGCCTTATATAACAGAAATATTCCAGATCATCCCGGAGGAGGCACAGTTGACTGGACAAATCCATGGGGTCAATACAAATATGTTAACGATATTGAAGCTCGAGAGGACGGAGGAACACCAGGATTTCTTCAAGCAATAAAAACAGCTCTATCTATACAATTAAAAGAGGAAATGGGTGTTGAAAATATTCTCAATCGTGAAGAAGAACTTCTAAATATTGCACTTCCCGAATTGAAAAAAATATCTAAGTTACATATTTTAGCTCATAATATTGAACATAGATTAGGAATAATTTCTTTTTATGTTGAAGATTTACATTATAACTTAATTTGTAAATTGCTTAATGATAAATTTGGAATACAGATGCGTGGTGGGTGTTCTTGTGCAGGAACTTACGGGCATTATCTATTGCATGTTGATCCAAATCGTTCAAAATCAATTACAGACAAAATAAATAAAGGTGATTTGTCTGAAAAACCCGGATGGGTTAGGTTATCATTACATCCCACAATGACTAATGATGAACTATACTATATTATTGATGCACTAAAACAAATAATCAAATACAGTACGTCTTGGTCAAATGATTATACTTATTCATTAAACACTAATGAATTTTATCACTATAATGAACCTGATATAAACTCAATTTACATTAACAAATGGTTTGGTAAATAATTTTACCGAACTATTTGATCTCGGCAACAACAATGCGCATTCCTTCTACACGAATTACTTTTATTTTCGAATTATGATTAATATATTCGTTATCGGCAACAACATCATATCTTCTATCATCAATAAATACTGTCCCTGAAGGGCGTAAATCAGTAATACAAACCCCTTCTTTCCCTACTAAATGAGAGTTATCCGGTAAAGAGGAAGTATAATCAACTTTAGCATCAATACTATCAAATAAAATTAAATTATTCATCATAGTCGTTTTTGGTAAATATTTAATTAAAATCGCGATAACTATTCCGGTAAATACAAATGTAGCTCCAAGTTGAATTATTGCAGCAGATAAAAGGTTTCCGTCAACAGTTTGTAAATCACCAATTAATCCTAAAAATAATGATCCTACCACAAATATAATTCCTAGTATCCCAAAGATTCCGAAACCTGGGATAAAAAATATTTCGGCTATTATAAATGCAACACCAAGCACGAATAGAAATATCTCAAATCCGGTAGCTAGATCGAGAATATAACCTGATCCAAAAAATAGTGCAAGTGCAATTATTGCTGCAGTTCCGGGCAAACCCCAACCGGGAGTCTTTATTTCAGTAAATAATCCCACTAACCCAATCATAATTAATAATGAAGATATAATCGGATTGTTTAGAAATCGAACAAAATCTTCTGCCCAATTACTATCATTTGTAATAACAGTTGCATCAGGAATATTCAAATACTCCAATACTTCATTTGTATTAGCTAATATAGTGTCCGCAAAACCTACTTTAACAGCTTCTTCTGATGTTAGTGTTACTAATGTAGTACTATCATCGGCTAAATCGCTAACAATAATCCGTTCATCGACCATAGCCTGGGCAATATCAGTACGTCTGCCGGTTCTTTCTGCAGTTGATCGCATTTCAGCACGCAGATACGATTGATATTTCTCAGAAACTTTATGACCCGTTTCGTTAACAACTGTACTCGCACCGATAGAAGAACCATCCACCATAATTATTTTATCACATGAAAGAGCAATTAAAGCACCGGCAGAAATTGCTCTTTTATTTATGAATGCAATAGTTTTTACCTTACTATCCAAAATCGCATCTTTTATTTGAGTAGCTGCATCTACCCTACCGCCAAATGTATTAATATTAAAGATAATATATTTCGCTTTTTTAGTCTCGGCTTCTTTAATAACTCTTTTAATATACGGAGCTAAACCTAAATCAATTTCTTTGCTTATATCGGCTTTATAAACTATTGTTTGCGAAAACAATGAGAAACTAAATACTAAGAGAAAAAATATTATCTTTTTCATATTATTAATGGTTATTTGTTTATAAAAGCATAATTAAGTATTTTATAAGTTAATTTAGCAGCATTAAAACTACTCATTTCATCTTTTTTGGAGGGCGCCAATTCTACAACATCTAATCCAATAATATTACGGTTTTTTCCGATTAGATGCAAAAGATTCATAGTCTCATCCCATAATAGACCTCCGGGTTCAGGAGTTCCGGTCGCCGGAATTATTGCTGGATCTAATCCGTCAACATCAAAAGTAATATAAACATTTTCTTTTAATGTATTTAATACTTCGGTTTGCCAATTTTCGTATTTACTTGTTCTTAAATCACGCGCATAAAATGTCTTTATGCCATTTTCTTTAATGAATTTACTTTCTTCGATTGCTTGAGCTCTTATTCCCACCTGAGTGATACTTTTAGTAAGTTCAGAAACACGAGCCATAACCGATGCATGAGAGTAAATACTTCCCTGATATGAATCACGTAAATCCGAATGAGCATCAAATTGCAATATCGAAACATTTTCATAACTTTCTAAATGAGCTTTAATAGGTGCATAACTTATTGAATGCTCACCGCCTAAAACTACAACAAATTTACCTAACGCAACAATTTCTTTTGTAGTTTTATAAATCAATTCTAATGCTTTTTTAGGAGATAAATCTGTGAGATTTAATTCCTCTAGAGTACAAATTCCTTTTTCAAAACATAGTTCTCTGTCTAATTCTTCGTCATAGAACTCTACATAATGAGAAGCAGATATTATTCCTTTCGGACCTTTCGCTGTCCCTTTGCCATAGCTTACTGTTTTTTCAAAAGGAGCAGATAAAACAACTATTTTTGAATCTTTAAAGTTTGAATATTTTTTCTCTATAGCTAAAAAATTACTTTTAATACCTAATTCTTTCAATTTAACCTCATCTAATCATTTTTTAGAATTAAATGTCCTAGCTTATCGCGTTTTGTTTTGAGATACTTTTTATTCTTTTCGTTAGGTTTTATTTCGATTGGCACTCTTTCTATTATTTCTATGCCATATCCCTTTAATCCGATTATTTTTTTTGGATTATTTGTTAACAAACGTATTTGTTCAATACCTAAATCATGTAAGATTTGCGCACCGATTCCATAATCTCTTAAATCAGCTTTAAATCCTAATTCAATATTAGCTTCTACAGTATCGCGACCTTTATCTTGCAAATGATAAGCTTTAATCTTATTGCCTAACCCAATACCTCTACCTTCTTGACGCATATATAAAAGTACACCGCGTCCTTCTTTTTCAATTACTTCAATTGAATGTATAAGTTGGTCATGGCAATCGCAGCGCAATGAATGAAAAACATCCCCCGTTAAACATTCTGAATGCACTCTTACTAAAACAGGTTCACTAGTAGCGATATCACCTTTAATTAGAACAACATGTTCTTTATTATCTTGTTTTGACTTATAAACAGTTAAATTAAAATCGCCAAAATTAGTGGGAAAATTAATAGATTCGATTCTTTCAATTAATTTATCCTTTTTCATTCTATACTTAATCAAATCGGTTACCGTTAGAATCTTAAGATTAAACTTTTCTGCAATAATTTTTAAATCATCAAGACGTGCCATACTTCCGTCTTCATTTAAAATTTCGCATAACACACCGGTAGGATAAATACCGGCAAGTTTACAAAGATCTACTACCGCTTCAGTATGACCGGCTCTTCTTAATACCCCGTCTTTTGCAGCTTTTAACGGAAATATATGCCCCGGACGACCAAAATCTTCAGGTTTCGAATCAGGATTTGATAATTTTTTTATTGTGATTGCTCTATCATGTGCGCTAATACCTGTTGTTGTCCCCTCTGAGGCATCAACGGTTACTGTAAATTGAGTGCCGTGTAAAGCAGTGTTTGTTCCGACCATCAAATCCAAATTTAATTGGTCTAAAGCCTCTTCGGTCATAGGTGTGCAAATCATCCCTCTACCGTATTTAGCCATAAAATTAACTATTTCAGGAGTTATAAACTGACCGGCACAAACAAAGTCACCTTCATTTTCTCTATCTTCTTCATCAATGACTATTAGTATCTTACCGTCTTTAATAATTTGAACTGCTTCTTCAACTTTACAAAACATTATTTCCCTTCACTAACAACTGTTGTAACAGCACTTCTTTCAATTTTAACTTTAATATTATTTCCCAAGTCGAGTAAAATTGTTTTTTCTTCAATACCTGCAATTACTCCGTGTAAACCACCACTTGTAATTACTTTATCCCCCTTTTTGATTGCATTTAGTAATGCCTCGCGTTCTTTTGCTCTTTTTTGCTGAGGTCTTATTATCATAAAATAAAAAATCGCAAAAATTGCACCGAACATAACTAAAGTTGAAACTAAGCTTCCGCCACCATTTGATCCTTGAAATGCAAAAAGTAAATTCATTATTCCTCCGAATTATTTTTGATATTATTTGTTATATTTTTTATTGTAATTTCTTTCCAGTCAAAAAATGTTTCGTTTTGTATATGCTCCCTAGCCTCTCTTATTAAGTTTAGATAAAATGACAAATTGTGAATAGTTGCTAACTCTAAAGCCAATATTTCTTTTGCTACAAATAAATGTCTTAAATAAGCACGAGTAAAGTTTTTACAAGTGTAACAGTTACAAGTTTCGTCTATCGGTCTAAAATCTGTTTTATAAATTGCATTTCTTATTGTTAAATATCCTTTTTTTGTGAAAAGATAAGCGTTTCGTGCATTTCTTGTTGGCATAACACAATCAAACATATCAATTCCTCTAGCAATTCCTTCTAATATATTTTCGGGTCGTCCCACACCCATCAAGTATCTGGGTTTATAATTGGGCATAAAATCCGTCGTAAAATCGATCATTTCATACATTTTATCAGTCGGTTCACCAACCGCTAACCCACCTATCGCATATCCGTTAAAATCTAAATCAATTAATTCTTTTGCACTTCTTTCACGTAAATCATTAAAAACGCTTCCTTGAATAATTCCAAATAATGCTTGTGATTTTCCGTAAAGAGGTGAAGTTTTTTCAAATGCTTCTTTATTTAATATAGCCCATCTCGAAGTTAACTCCATTGATTTTTTAGCATATTCATAATCACATGGATATGGAGTACACTCATCCAAAACCATCATTATATCCGAACCAATTGAACGTTGTATACCAATTACTTTTTCCGGAGTAAAAAAATGTTTACTACCGTCAAGGTGACTCATAAATTCTACACCGTCATATTTAAGTTTTCTGAGTTCATTTAAGCTAAATATTTGAAATCCGCCACTATCTGTTAAGATAGGTCTTTCCCAATTAATAAAATTATGCAAACCTCCTGCTTCTTCTAATACATTTGTAGTAGGTCTTAAGTAAAGATGATATGTATTAGATAAAATAATTTCCGCCTTAATTTCATCTTTCAAAATCCTTTGAGAAACTGCTTTTACAGTGCCTTGAGTACCAACGGGCATAAATATCGGAGTATTAATTACTCCATGATCCGTTTCAATTTTTCCTAGTCTAGCTTTACTTTTTTTATCTGTTTGTAATAATTCGAATTTCAATTTAGTAGTTTTTCCTTAAATTATCTTATATATCGGTCTCTGTTGGACCTTCCCAAGTTGTTATACCGCCTGTTAGATTTACAATTTTTGTAAACCCTAATTCGCACATTAAATTAGCGGCATTCATGCTGCGAATTCCCCTTTTACAATAAACAAAGTATTCTTTATTACGATCTAATTTTGATATTCTTTCTTTAAAATCAGGTAAATGAATATCAATTAATAATGAACCCGGTATTCGTAATTGACTATATTCTTCAGGTGTTCTTACATCAAGTAACATAGAATTACTTGAATTATTAAATCTTTCGTAAAATTCCTTCCAATTTAAATCTTTTATTATAATAACACTGTTTGTTTCATTTTTTTTTGAACCGAAAAGTTTGCTAAATATGCTCATAAATTACCTTTTTAATTTTCTTCAGATTCAATATTTTCAATAAATAATTTTATCAAGATTATTTTCTTTAAATCAGAATTTAATATTTGAATATTGAAATTACCCAATTTTAACATTTCGCCTTTAATAGGAATTCTGTTAACATTATTAATAATATATCCGGCGACTGTTTCGTAATCTCCTTCAGGTATTCCTATATCAAATTTTTGATTCAGCAAATCAACTTCTGCCTTACCGCTAATTACAAAAGTTTTATTATCAATTTGCTTAAATTGGAAGTCTTCATTTAAATCAAACTCATCGTTAATTTCACCTAATACTTCTTCTAAAATATCTTCAACCGTAACAATTCCGGCAGTTCCCCCAAATTCATCAACAACTACGGCTATTGAAACATGTTTATCCAAAAACATGTTTAGCATATCTAAACTTTTTTTTGTTTCGGGTACAAATATTATTGGACGCAAAATATCTTTTATGTTAGTCGGTCTTTTAAATAAGTCGTATGCTATTATAACACCTTTAATATCATCTAAAGTTTCTTCATAAACAATCAATTTTGAATATCCGGATTCAATAAATGTTTTATATACAGTATTTATTTCCGAACTTATTTCTACACCAACAATTTCAGTTCGGGGTTTCATAGCCTCATAGACTTTTTGGTTACCAAATTCCACCAAATTTCTAAGTATATTAGATTGCACTTCATCTACAATTCCAGCTTCGGCACTTTCTTCTATTAATTCATTGATATCTTCTCTGTCAAATAAGTGAAGTAAGTTTTCACTCTTCGAATTTCCTCTATTTAATAGTGATACAGATAGAAACGAAAATATCTTTACAATTGGGAATAATAAGAATGATATGAAGCGTATCGGAATAATAAATAAAGTTAATACTTTGTCTGCAGATTCACGTGCAATATATTTTGGAATTAATTCACCAATTAATAAAACTAAAATAGTAGATAGAACAAGAACATAAACATCATTAAATCCAAAAGATCTTACGGCAATTACCGAAAATATAGAAGCAAAAGAAATATTTACAATATTATTTGAAATTAAAATTGTCGTAAAAAAAAATAGAAGTATGTTTAATAAAATAATTTGCAACTTGTGACGGATAATTATTTTTCCTAGACCTAATTTCAATTTTTATTCTATTTGCAGTTAAATATGCAATTTCTGTAGATGAAAAGATTCCGCTTAAAAGTAAAAGTATTAGTAGTACCCAATATTCCATAATTAATATGTTACATCCACTTTAATTTTATTAAAAGTATTAATAAACTTTTTATCTTTATATTCAAAAATAAAACGCACTATAATTTCTTTATTAATATCAAATATCTCCGGTAAGTCTGTTTTTTCGAGTGTAGATATTATTATGTTTCTTTTACCTTTCTTATTAAATAAAGGGTTATCTTTTACGACCGGTTTAAAATTATAAACCAATAAACTGTCTTGAAGGATAATAATCTTATTTAATTTCAGTAAACTAAAATTATAATTATCCGATTCTTCGATAATCAAGTCAGCAGATAATTTCAAATTATTACTTCTGTTGGACCCGGGCATTTTATCAACCCAGACGTACAAACTCTTTAATTCGATATCAGCGTTGTCGTTACCGCTAACTTTTTGGTACATTACATTTTTACCGGAACAACCCGCAAAAACAATTAATAAAAATAATGCATAAATATTTTTTTTCATCATTGAAAATATATTATTAAAATTATACTCACAATATATAAAAATATATTAAGAATCATTCCAAAATCTTTAAATATTACATCAATAGGATTTTCGCCCATCCTTTTAACATGCATTAAATACATGTATCTAAATATTCCGTAAACAACAAATATTATAGTAAAGATTAAGTATTCGGTATGAAAATTTTGAATAGTACTTGCTGATACTGCATATAAAGCATATGCAACAATAAGTCCGGTTGCTGAAATAGTAGTTAATTGATCTAAAAATGTCAGTGTATAATTCTTTAATACTTTTCTAGTTTTTTCAACTTCGGAATTAAATGCAAGTTCACTTCTTCGTTTAATTACCGCTAAAAATATAGATACAAACAGTGTACTTAAGATTAACCAATTAGATACAGGTACGGAAATAACATATGCTCCTGCTAATACACGTATCACAAATCCTGCTGCAAGAGATAAAATATCTAATATAACCACATTTTTTAATTTAAGAGTATATGCAGTGTTTAACAATAAATATAAAACCAGTAAGATATTAAATTTTAAATTAAAGAAGAAAAATCCGGGAATTAAAATAATCAGAAATGAAAATAACAAAACAATAGCAGATTTAATTTTTATTTTTCCGCTTGCTAAAGGTCTAAATTTCTTAGTAGGATGTTCTCTATCGTGGTCAACATCAATAATATCGTTAAATATATAAACCGTGCTACTAACAATACAAAATTGAAAAAAAGCAAAAATCGCAATTTCAAATGTTTCCAATAAAAACAACTTTTTGGCAAAAACCAAAGGTACAAAAATGAATATGTTTTTTGACCATTGTGTAACTCTAATTAACTTTATATAGTATTTTAATTTCATCATTATTTTAACTTGTTCTACCAAATCTTCTGTCAAATTCATTTAAAGGTATTTTTATTACAATTGGTCTGCCATGCGGACAAACATATGGCATTTGTGTTGCAAAAAGTTTATCAACCAATGCTCTCATTTCCTGTTCACTTAACCTATCTCCGGCTTTAATTGCAGCTTTACAAGAAAATGATTTAGCAATATTATCTACTACTTCCAAATTTCCGATTCGTTGATTTTGTCTATACTCTTCCAACAATTCTAATAAAAGTTGTTTTTCTTGTCCCGGTTTTATCTCAAACGGAACTCCTAATATTGTTATATTAAAATCATTGTAAAATTTTATCTCAAATCCCAAACTGTACAATTTTTCCCTAAGTTCTAGTACAAGTTCATAATCTCCGGGATCAAGTTTTAATGATTGAGGAAAAAGTAATTGCTGCGACATTTGTAATTGTTGATTTATCGAATTTAATGCATTTTCATATAAAATTCTTTCATGGGCAACATGTTGGTCTATTATCATTAATCCGGATTTTACTTGTGATAGTATGTATTTATTGTGTAATGAAACAATAAATGGAGAACTCACTTCTGTATGTTCAGGACCAAAATCAATTTGTTGATGATAAATTTCATTGTTTTTTCTTTCTGTAAACGGCTCACTCACCTCTCCGACTCCGATATTATTTTGTATCTCCGATTTAATTGTTCCAAATATTTTTTCTATTTCAGATTCACTAAAAATACCTCCATTTTTGTGCTCTTTCACAAAAGGTCTATCTGTATAATCATTTTTTTCGGTACGTACAAAATCATTAAACTTAATTGATTCGGTTTCTTTTGAAGAATCAACAAATCTCATACTCGGAACTAAATCATAGCTGCCTATACTTTTCTTTACAACGGCATGCACAAATAAGTATATGTCTTTTTCTTCATCAAACTTTACTTCTAATTTTGAGGGATGCACATTTATATCTACTTTAGCAGGGTCAATCTCCAAAAATAATACAAAAAAAGGATAATCTCCTTTCTCCAAGATATTTTCGAAAGCAGTAAAAACAGCATGGTTTACTATTTTACTCACTACAAATCGTTTATTTATAAAAAGGAACTGTTCAGCTTTACTTTTTCGTAAATAAGTTGGCTTAGCAATATATCCATTTATAGAAATATAATCGGTCGGTTCTTTAACCTCAATTAATGAATCTATTATATTTTCGCCGAAAATGCTTTTTAATCTTTCACTTAAACTCTCTGAAGGCAAATTAAAAATAATATCATCATCAATAAATAGCTTAAATGAAATTTGAGGATAACTAATTGCAATTTTTTTAAATGTATCAGTTATATGCTTAAGTTCGGTAGAATTACTCTTTAAAAAATTTCTTCTGGCAGGTGTATTGTAAAATATATTTTTAACAGCAATTGATGTACCAACCGGAAAAGAACCTTTTTCTAAAGTTATATTGTTGTTTTCATTAACTTTTATTATTGTGCCAATTTCATCATTTATGGTTCTAGTTTTAATTTCTAACAAACTTACTGCGGCAATTGAGCTTAATGCTTCTCCTCTAAATCCAAATGTCCTAATTGCTTCTAAATCTTCATAAGTTTTAATTTTACTTGTTGCATGTCTTTGAATGCTCAGCTTTGCATCATCTTCAGACATGCCCTCACCGTTATCAATTATTTGAATTAGACTTTTACCTGCATTTCTAATTACAACTTCAATCGATTCAGCTTTTGCATCAATAGAATTTTCCATCAATTCTTTTAGAACTGATTCCGGACGCTGAACTACTTCTCCTGCAGCTATTTTATTTGCTATATATTCGGGTAGTATATTTATTTTCATTTATATCTTTCTTCTATAATACTCAATGTTAAATTTTATTTTATTTTCCAGGTTATACAATTCCCAAACATTTAAATTTAATTCAGGGAAAAACGAATCACCTTCATATATCCCTTTAATGCGGCTTATTATAATAAGATCTACAATATTAATAGTCTGTTCAAAAATTTTACCACCACCAATTATAAATAGTTTCTTATTATTTATTGTTTCTGCAAGCATTAATGCTTTTTGTAAACTATTAACAAAATAAACATTTTCAAAATTTTTAATATTTTTTTGGGTAACAACAATATTTGTTCTCCCAACTAAGGGTTCTTTCAAAGATAAATAAGTATTAAAACCCATTATAATCGGATACCCGTAAGTAGTTTTTCTAAAAAAATCCATCTCGGATTTAATATTCCAAGG
>JAEXOD010000240.1 GCA_023447335.1 Bacteroidota bacterium | reverse complement strand
GTACACAAACTAATAACTATTGACCTTCCGTCAAATATAATACCGTCTCCAAAGATAAACGGATATTTCATCCCTATAATTACTGCAAAAGCGAATAATATGCCTTGATATAATTGTCCTGATATAGTATTCCGTCTAAATCTTTTATCAACAAATCCCGAAAAAATACTCAAAGCAGCCAAAACGGATAAATTATAGATAAGTTGGATAATAATCATTTATTTTACCAAATTTTAAGATTATATGAATTGAAAATTAAATATAATAAAAAAAAATTATTTAGTATATTATTATTTAATATAATAATTAATAAAGTATTGAAATTTATTTGAAAACAGAAATAGAAATATTGATAGACGATATAACAAATTTGCAGGTTGATGTAATAGTTAACGCCGCAAATAATAGTTTGTTGGGCGGTGGGGGAGTTGACGGAGCAATACACAAAGCTGCAGGTCCAAATCTTCTAAACGAATGCCGTTTGCTAAAAGGATGCAATACGGGGGAAGCAAAAATCACTAGAGGTTATAACTTGCCCGCAAAAAACGTAATTCATACTGTAGGTCCTATATGGAAAGGCGGTAAAAACAACGAGGACAACTTACTAAAATTATGTTACTTAAATTCGTTAAGGTTAGCTAAAGAAAACAACTTAAAAACTATTGCCTTTCCCGCAATTAGTACCGGCATTTATGGTTATCCTATTGAATCCGCAACTAATATTGCATTAAATTCTATCTTAAATTTTATTAAAACTGATACATATTTTGAAAAAATATTTTTTGCGTGTTTTAACAATTACATTTATGAAATTTATATTACTACTTATAACAAGCTTAAAGAGGAATAATGGAATCATTTTTTGATTATGTCGTTAAATTAAACTTAAGACCACATCCCGAAGGCGGATATTACAAGGAAGTATATCGTAGTGATGATATCATAAAACATCATAGTTTGCCGGAAAGATATGACGGGGATAGAGATTTTGGTACGTCTATTTATTACTTATTACCATCCGGAAGTTTTTCTTCCTTTCACAAATTAAAATCGGATGAGATCTGGCACTTTTACTTAGGCTCGCCTCTTGATATTTATATTCTAACTGACACAACAGAGCCAAAAATAATAACCTTAGGTGATAATATTTCAGACGGAAATTACTTCCAATTTATTATTCCCAAAGGGACTTGGTTTGCAGCAACTCCAAAGCGAAATGAAATGTTTTCATTAGTAGGGTGTACTGTTTGCCCCGGATTTAATTTCAATGATTTTGAGATGGGAAACAAACAAGATTTGTTAAAGATTTACCCTCAACATAAGGATTTGATTGAACGTTTTACAATTAAATAAATTGATACTATTTTAATAAGTTAATCATTAGCTTGTGAATCAAAAAGAATACTGATTATATAATTTCCCATTCAAATTTTAATTTCTATTAACTAATTTTATGTTATTAAATCGGTTTTTCTAAATAGTAGTTAAAATAAAACCCCCTCTTAAAAGATTTTAGGAGGGGGTTAGTGTTTAATTTCTTATATAATTTTGTATTTACTTCATTATATCAGGTAAATTAACTTCAACGGCAGTCTTTACTTCACCAACCGGATTTAATTCAAAAGGATTATCAACTGTATCTTTTTCACCGTTTACATATGTTACAGTAATTTTTTTGCTCATTAAATCTTCTTTTACTTTCTCAACTGTTGTTTTTTCGGGATTAAAGTATACATAAGCATATATTGCGTCAGTATATACGGTTGTTAGTCTTACTATTCCTTCATTATTTGATAAGTGACTCATTAAAAAGCTTAGACTACGTTTAGCAGATGCTTCTCCGGCTTCAGGCATTGGGAATACAAATACTTTTAATTGTTCAGGCTTATAGGTCTTATATTTATTAAACATTTTATTATAAGATTTGAACATTCTTTGACGATATTCTTTAACGTCAATTTTACCCGGTATCATTTTAGAGTCTTCAACTTTAAAATTAATCTCTCTAATGTCAAATCCCTTCGGTATTCTAACTTTTATTGTTTTTGCTTTAATCAATCTTTCTATCTGTATAAGAGAAGTTAAATTTTCGTTAAAGTAAATAATAGCTTTAACAGGTTCTCCGAAATGGGTTTCGTAACCATATATACCTTCTCCTTTTTTAAGTGCCCATGCAAAATTACTATAATCAATATTATCAAATAATCCAAGCACCCCAACTTCACAAACAGAAATACTGTCTTTCATATCGTCATCAACTTTATTTACTTCTTGTTTTGCAGGCGTAAATATAGATTCTTTTACTTTTTCCGCGTTCATAATTGCCGGGTCATAATATATCTCAACCGTGTGTGAAGACGCATAAGCATCCAAACCGACAATACCCGGAATTAATGTAAGTTGGGATTTCAAAGACATTGCACTTCCGTAACATTTTACACTCTTTAGTCCTTCCATTCTAAATACTTCAACGTTTTTAATTTTTTCAAAATTTCCCCATCTTTCTGAAATAGTTGTAAATTCAAATGTTGAAGCATACCACAAACTTAAACCTATTAAAACTATTGTTGCTATAGGGGGCAAATAATTTGTCACCTTTGTTTTACCGATTGTAATTGAATGTTTAACCTTACATGATTTTACGCAATCTCCGCAAAGGTTACAATCAATATCATCAATAACATCGTGTTTTGTTAAATCTATGCCTTGAGGACATTCAGCTTCGCACAAACCGCATTTGTTACAAGTATCATTATTTCTATGGATTTTTGCAAACGGTAAAAAGAATCCTCTTTTAAATATAACTTCCGTTACTATTCCCACTAATACTAAACCGCCCAACAAATAAACATAACTTAAATCTTTAATTACCCACAATTTAAGAATTGCAAATAGAGCAATTACCCCTAATGCACCATAAATATTTAAGAATATATTGCTTATAGCACCTAGCGGGCATAGGTATTTGCACCAAAACATTCTAAAGAATAACGATCCCAATATCGTAATAACAACACCAATAATTGCATAAATTAAAGTTATATCAGGATTTTCGAATAAGTTTACTAAAGCAAAATATGGGTCATATTGTTTGCAAAACAATTCACTCATAGTCATTGTAAAATAAATTGTTATAAACAACAATGCATACTTTAATAAACGAAGAGGTCTATCTATTATTTTCGGAATATCAAAACGAATTTTAAGTTTGTCTCCTAATTTGCCTATCCACTCCATTATTGTACCTAAAGGACAAACATAACTACAGAATAATTTACCAAATAGCATTACACCTAACAATAAACCCAAACCTAAGGCAACTTGCGTTGTACTCATTTGACATGACATTGTGCCAAGTTGTAATTTACTAAAGAAAGACGAAATACCACCAAACGGACAGTATGCTTCAAAATCTTGAGCATATGAAGGATCAAAAATTGGTCTTACCCCAACATAAACTACCAAAGCCAAAAATATAAACTGAAATATTATTCGTATCTTATTCTTCATTCTAAAAACTCCGTAAATAATATAAAAAGATTTTAATATCTAAGTTAATAAAAAAAATATAAATAACCTCATAAACCTCCTTCGCTGTAAATTTTATTTTACCAAAGTCATTTTTTTGCTTTGATTAAAAATAAAATCACCTGAAATTTTATCAGTAACTTTTAAGTTATAAAAGTAAATACCGCTATTAATGTTATTTGCGTTAAAACTTAATTTATATGAACCTTTGTTTTGAATTTGATTTACCAAAGTCTCTACTTCTTTTCCTAATATGTCATACACTTTTAAAGATACAAAACCTTCATTTTTTAAATTATAACTTATAGTTGTTGAAGGGTTAAACGGATTAGGGAAATTTTGTTCTAATCTAAATTCATTAGGTAAATTTAAATTAACTTCAATAATTTTTGAATAATTATAAGATCCTTCGTAATCAATTTGTTTTAATCTATAATAAATTACACCGGATAAATCATTTTCATCAACAAAACTGTAATTACTAATTGTGGAAGAAGTCCCCTTACCATCTATAAAGGCAATTTTGTTGAAATTAATTTTGTCAAAACTTCTTTCTATTTCAAATCCGAAATTATTTGTTTCGGTTGCCGTAACCCAGCTTAAATTAACTTTACCGGCTATATTTTCGGCATTAAACGAAACCAATTCGACCGGAACAATAAAATCGCCTATACGAGCAACATATATTTCGTCATCACCGGCAGTTGTTACCTGAAAACTTCCGAAATTAGCAGTATTGTTATAGTAACCGGTTACATATGCATTCCCTGCACCGTCTGCCGAAACATCGGTACAAAAATCATCTGCCGTACCACCACCTAAATTAA
Source organism: Bacteroidota bacterium (assembly GCA_023447335.1). GTDB lineage: Bacteria > Bacteroidota > Ignavibacteria > Ignavibacteriales > Melioribacteraceae > JAEXOD01. Next base: position 5,354 of record JAEXOD010000240.1, on the reverse strand, counting down.
AATAAGTATGATTATTACTTCCGTCAATTAATGTTACATAAGCATCTCTATCACCGCTACTAGTAAAAGTAGTTCCGTTAACAGTCATTGAACCGTAAAAATTGCCGACAACCCAAAATTTATTTCCGCCTGCTGCCGTAATTCCGCTCGCTCTTTCGGCTAATGCACCGCCAAAATTATAAAAACTATTCAACGTTCCGTCAAGACTATAACGTGCAACAAACGCATCATCACTACCGTTACTAAACTGCATTACGTTATTAACAACTACGGTATCTGTAAAATATCCGGCAATTGCGATTTCATTATTGTTTGACGCAATATCTATATCATATACAATAATATCTTTGGGACTGAGTAATGTTTTAACCCATAAAAAATCACCGTTTGGTGATAACTTACTTACAAATACATCTTTGCCTGCCATACCCGTAGTTTGCAATGCCCCAAAATTAGCATTTCCTTGATACATACCGGTAATATAAATATTGTTGTCATTATCAACAGTCACACCCCAACCTTCTTCTCCGCTGCTACTGCTACCTGCAGCTTTAACCCATAATAAATCGCCGTTTGTATTGTACTTTGCAACAAAAATATCTCTATCTCCGTAACCGGTTAATTTATAACCGTTAAAATTAGCCGTATCAACACCTGTACCGCCAAAATAACCCACAACAACATAATTACCAAGGTGATCAACAACAATTCCGTTTCCTCTATCTTGTCTATAAGAAGAACCTTTTTTTGCCCAAAGGACGTCACCGTTTGGGTTATATTTAACAACAACTACATCCCAATTGCCCGAACCTGTTAAAGGAATTCCGCCAAAAATACTATTACCGTATAAACCGCCGGTAACAACAATATTAGCATCTTGATCTATAGCAACATCCCTTCCTTCGGTAGTAACGTCACCTCCGCCTTCATGAGCCCAAACACAAACGCCTTGTGCGTCATATTTAGCCACAAAATAATCTTTCATACCGGTATGGGTAATCGTTATTCCGTTCCCCATGTTTAAAGGTTTGCTTTGAAATTTCCCGGTAATGTAAGTATTTGCTCCGGCAAAATCGGTAGTAATACCGTACGCCATTTCTTCAAGCGGACCGCTTGGTGAATTTACCCATTTATAAGGTACCGAAGTAGGTTGTCCTAATAAACAAACATTACTTATAAAAAGTATTGAGAAAATGTATAATATGCCTTTTTTCATATTTTACTCCTGTTATTTTAATAAGAAAATACGGCTGTTAACTTTAACAGCCCCATATAACTATTTAATTAAAGCCATTTTTTTAGTCTGAGTAAAATTATTTACTGTAATCGTATAAAAATATATTCCGCTACTTAAATTGTTCGCATTAAAATCAACTGAATATTCACCTGCTGCTTGTTCGGCATTAACCAACTCTGCAACTTTTTGACCTAATAAATTATAAACGCTTAAATTTATTTTTCCGAAGTTATTCAAGGAATAATTAATTTTTGTAGCCGGGTTAAACGGATTCGGAAAATTCTGTTCAATATAAAAACTATTATTAATTATAGGGTCATCTACGTTAACTAACGGATTGGTAGTATACATTGCTGAAGAAGAGCTGCAAACCCAAACATAACCTCCGGCTAGATATTTTCCTCCGTATAGTGTAGAACCTTTAACTACATTAGTATCAACAATATCTCTCCACGTGTTTCCGTTATCTGCCGATTCATACACTTTATTTGCTCCGGTAAAACAAACTTTAGGTACTAAAGGATCATTATTAACGCTCACGTTATTCATGGTTTTAGAAGGATCCGGTAGTTCGATGTAATTCCAAGTTTTTCCGCCATCCATCGTTTTAAAATTTAACGCTCCTGCTATGTATCCCTCTGTAGAAGGAGTAAATAAAGTAGAAGGTACAAACGTAATTCTTTTTAATTCTGCGTTACTCGGTGCACCGGCAGGTATATTATTTAGCGTTGCATTTGCCCAAGTTAAACCGCCGTCTGTTGTATATTTTACAGCTCTGTTTTTACCAACAACTACGCCGTTGTTAATATCTGTAAAGTAAACATCATTTAAATCTACACCGGCATTCGGCAATAATTGAATCCAAGTAGTACCGCCGTCTGTAGTCTTCATCAACTGGTTTTCAACTTTTCCTGCTACAAATCCGGTGTTTTCATCTAAAAAGTGTAATCCGTTCCAAGCCAAAGTTAATGCACTTGTATCCCGAGTTAAACCAAACCATGTATCTCCGCCGTTTGTAGATTTACAAATCAGGTTATTGCTACGTGCCATATACATTACTAACGGATTATTTGGATTAGCTAACTGAATTTCATTAATTTTGGGCGATTTATTGTTTATTACAACAAATCCGCCGTTAACATATCCCAAATCTTTAGTAATAATGTATCGAAAGTGAACATAAGCTCCGGAAAAACCACCGGCAAACACACCATTTATAGTGTTTTCCAAATCATATAAATAAGCTGCAGGATAACTAACCATCATCTGCCAAGTGGCTCCGAAATTTGATGAGTAGGCAACACAACCGGCATCCCCTGTAACCCATAAATTATCTCCGTTACCTACAATTGTATTAATAGGAAATCCCAATTGAGCAGGCAAGTATTCCCAGTTAACACCGCCGTCTGTTGTTTTAAGAATCATACCCCCTTCATAACTGCTGCTACCGCCCACACAAAAACCGGTGTTTTCATCTTTGAAATAAACATCTTGAAAATTTACATAAGTTCGTTGATTTTCCGGTAAAGTTTGATATTCCCAAGTTTGACCGCCGTTTGTAGTTTTTATATGAATAGTCGGCTGTAAACCTGCTGCTCTACTTCCCCATCCGGTTCCGTATGCTACATTTTCACTAACCATATATACTCCCCAAATATCGCTTCGAGTATAATTAAATCCGCCTAATGCCGGAGTTGGGGAATTTGTCCATGTGTTACCGTCTGTAGTATAATATAATGTCGCAACATCTTTACCGGTTGCTACACCTTTTGTAGGGGAATAAAAACTAAATGCCAATAAGTCTTTGGCAGCTTGCAAAGTTTTTGTCCATGTTAAACCGCCGTCAGTGGTCTTAAATATTTGTCCTCCCGATGTTGCAGATACCAAAGCTTGTCCGTTGTTCACATCACTAAAATATAAACCCTTTACAAGACCGGCTGCTTCAGAAATCGGTAATTGTGTCCATGTATTACCGCCGTCTTTAGTTGCCAAAAGCTGTTTATCGGCACCAATATATCCGTTCATGTTATCAAGAAAAGTTACGGCATACAGAGTAGAGCTAACCGGTGATTGTTTAATCTCCCAATAATATCCGCCTGTTGTTGTCTTGTAGATTAGTCCGCCGGCACCGCAGGCAATTCCGGTATTCACATCAAACATGTGAATATCCGTAATAGATTGAGCTATATTTCTTGCAGCTTCTTGCCATTCTTCAGATTTTACCGTAATAAACGGAATAACCAGAAGCAAAAAGAACGTTAGATATTTTTTCATATACACCTCGTTGTAACAGTATTTATTTTTAACTATTGATTTCTTATTTCAATCTAACCTGCATTATTATTTTTAAAATTGTATTTATAAGTAATATAAAAAATGGGTGTAATTATTTTACACCCTAAATAAGTTTATCTAATTAATACCATCTTTTTTGTTTGACTAAAATTATTTACTTTTAATGTGTAAAAATAAACGCCGCTACTTAAATTTTGTGCATCAAAATCTATTGAATAACTGCCGGTAACCTGCTCGGCATTAACCAATTCAGCAACTTTTTGACCAAGCAAATTATAAACACTTAAATTTACTTTACCAAAATCACTTAAAGAATAATTAATTCTGGTAGTCGGATTAAACGGATTAGGGAAATTTTGCTCAATATAAAAACGATATTTTAATATTGGGTCATCAACATTAACTAAAGGGTTAGTTGTATAAATTGATGAATTAGCACCTGTAATCCAAATACAGCCGCCAAAGTCGTATTTACCTCCGTATATTGAAGTTATTTTAACAACATTGGTATCTAACACATCATTCCAAGTAAGACCGAAATCTGATGATTCATATATTTTATTTGCACCGGATAAACATACTTTTGTATCCTGAAACGAATTAGTAACAACGCTTACACTTGTCATTGTTTTTGTAGGATCGGGAATTGTTAAATAATCCCATGTTTTTCCGCCGTCAGTGGTTTTAAAATTTAAAACACCGGCAATAAATCCCAAATTTGAATTAACAAAAGCAATTCGTTTTAATTCTGCAGAAGTAGGTGCTCCTGCGGGAATATTATTTAATGTAGCCGTAGCCCAAGTTAAACCACCATCCTCGGTATATTTTACAGTTCTGTTTTTTCCTATCACAACACCTTTATTAAGGTCATCAAAATAAACGTCATTTAAATCTACCCCTGCATTTGGAAACAACTGTATCCAAGTAGCACCGCCGTCTGTTGTTTTTATTAATTGGTTTTCTACTTTTCCCGCTACAAATCCGGTATTCTCATCCAAAAAATGTAATCCGTTCCAAGCCAAAGTTAATGCACTTGTATCGCGTGTTAAACCAAACCAAGATTCTCCGCTATTTGTAGATTTGGCGACCAAGTTATTACTACGAGCCATATAGAATATAGAATTATTCCCAAAAGGACCATAGTCAAAAGCCTGTATCTCATTAATTTTCGGCGATTTATTGTTTACAATTGCAAAGCCCCCACTAATATCAAATCTACCTTTGGTCACCGGCATATCAAATCTTACATATGCACCGGAAAAACCTCCGGCAAAAATAGTATAACCTAGTAATTCCAAATCGTACATATAAGCAGCAGGATAAGGGACAATCAATTCCCAAGTAACTCCAAAATCAGATGAATGAGCAACACATCCGGCGTCCCCTGCAACCCATAGATTATCACCGTTCCCTTTAATAGTGTTTATCGGAAAACCTAATTTTGCAGGAACATATTCCCAATTAACTCCGCCGTCTGTTGTTTTTAATATAACTCCTCCTTCATAACTACTACTACCCCCCACACAAAAACCGGTATTTACATCTTTAAAGTACATGTCTTCAAAATTTATATAAGTCCTTTGGTTCTCAGGTAATGTTTGATATTCCCAAGTTTGACCGCCGTTTGTAGTTTTTATGTGAATAGTCGGTTGTAACCCCGCAGCTCTACTTCCCCACCCGGTACCATATGCTACATTTTCACTAACCATATATACACCCCAAATATCGCTTCGGGTATAATTAAATCCACCTAATGCCGGAGTTGGGGAATTTGTCCATGTGTTACCGTCTGTAGTATAATATAATGTCGCAACATCTTTAC
>JAEXOD010000231.1 GCA_023447335.1 Bacteroidota bacterium | reverse complement strand
TACCAGTAGTTTGAGCAGTAAATGTCCTATTAACATCTTCACCTGAAGAGGCTAACGCTGTCGCATTTCCTGTCGCACTGCTTGGATAATCAGTATATGTCAAATTTGTAGCAGTAGTAGAAACTTTTGGGGTGGCAGCACCTGTAACATTCCAACCGTTAGCGGTTAAATCACCTGAAAAATCAAAATTTTCCACAAGTAGAACACTTGTTGATAAGATATTAAAAGTATTGCTTACAGCATCACTGAGTCCGGCTAAGGTTGCGGTTAAAGTTACACCATCCTCAACAACTGTATGAACAATAGCTCCAAAGGTACCAAAACCTGAAGAAAGGGTTGCGGTAACGGTACCGGTCATTGTACCTGAAGAACTAAGGTTTACTGAACCGGTTTTATCTAAATCTCTGTTATTATTAGCATCAGTAGCTTCAATAGTAACAGCTGGATTCATAATTGCATTTTCATTTACATTAGAAGGCTGTTGTACAAATTTTAACTTAGTAGCAACAACGTCAATTAATATTTGATTTGATACCGGAGCATCACTAAAGGTACTTGCAAATGTGGATCCTGTTGCATCGGCAGTAAAGCCATGCGCTGAACCATCCACCTTAAATTCCAAAATTTGATTATCGGTTAAACCGGTATTTTTTAAATAAACGTATAGAGAAACTGTTGCAGCTTCCCCATCGACTATGTTTAAATTACCTGATGTAATTGGAATAACTATTGAACCATCTGTAATTGTTGGAGATCCTATTGTAACAAAAGAACTACCACCATTAGTAGATAACTTTACACCACCAATTGTTGTTGACCAACTTGCAGTATTATTTGTACCCGGTTTAATTGTGATTTGTGTAATTTTGGTAGGTTGACCATCGGCTGTTCCATAATCATAAACATCCATATCAAATACGCGAATAGCTTCTCCGTCTGTATCAGCTAGAGATGATATATCTACCGGATTTGGTTGCAAACCTAAAACAGGACCAGATACCTCAGAATCACCATCTAATGGTGCATCAGTAGTTGCATTAGCTGTTGTTAATGTTCCATCTGTTTTATAGTTATAAGTTGCAGCAGTAGAACCATCCCAATTATAAGGAATAATTGCATAATAGTATTGTGTACCTGCCGTTAAACCGGTAATACTTACGGAAGTAGAACTTGTATTTGTAATAATTGCTGCAACAGTTGCATCACCAATTGTGTTACCAACAGAATAGCCTGTGGCATCTAAAGGTACACCTGTAAGGGCAGAACCTACTTTTTGCATAATAACATAACCCGCAGCATTTGTAATTGTACTTGCAGCAGAAAAAGCTAAATCAATTTGTGTTTGTGAAACAGTTGTAGCTGTAAAGGAAGCAGGATACGCTGAAGGCTCGGTTGAAAGAGAAGCAGCCGATTCGCTGGTTATAGATATTTCATCAAGTCTGATTCGGTCGCGTCCATTGGCTGTTCCAGAGCTGATATAATAAAGCCATCTTAATTGTATTACACTTTGGTTTTCACAACCTTCAGGAAGGCTAAAATTTTCAAATGATTGTGCAGGATTTTGACTTGTTGTGTTTGTGGTTAAATATTCAGTACTAGAAACGTCTGTGAAGTTACCCGAAGTTCCTATTCGATACTGTAGTTTCAATCCATTAATCCTATCTGTTGCTCCCGATCCTCCAGAATTTAATTGTTGTGCAGTCCAAGATACTTTAATGTTTTTTCTATTGGTTGTATTTATTGCTACAACAATTGCACCAATGTTGTTAGAACTAGAATTAAGTAAACTAATACCACTAGCTACCTCATTTCTGATTGAACCAGAGGTTATGCCAGTAGTATTATCTGCTAATACTCTATCTCCATCAGCGGCTGCTACAGTTGCAGATGTAGGTTCAGCACTAAATTTCCATCCCTGCATTGAAGTAGGGTATGTGGTAGTTGACCCTGCAGCAAATCCGGTAAATGAAAAGTTAGTAGTACTTAAATTATGTGCTGTTGGATTAGTCTGTCCCCAAACATTCCCCATCATCACCAAAAGAAAGAAGAGAAGATATTTCTTCATTTTTCACCTAATTAATTAAATAAATTTGTTTTGTTTAATATAATAAATTTTATTTTTATTCTTTCATTTTTAATGTTAACTTTTTATTAAAAAATAAATTAAAATAATATTTATCCGTTTTTTAAGTAAAAAGCGGGCAATTTATTACCCGCCCTCAATAAATAATTACATTTTAGCAACAATACGCAACACAAAAATAAATACGGTAAATACAAACATTGTAGCAGCACTTTTAAGCACTAAACGCTGGTATTTATCTTTTTTTAATAATTTTTGGTGTTGTACCTCGTAATCGTCACACTGGCTTAAATAATCGCCACATTCAATTGTCCATTCCTTTGGGGGAATGTAGTTTTGGTTGTTCATAATTTTGGTTCTCCTATCTATGTTAATTTGTTGGTTATTCGTTTTTATCTGTTGTCCTAATTTTTTTCTTTCTATTCCCTTTTTCGTTCCTATCGCCGCGACTAACGTCGTGTGTTGAAGTCGAAGATAATATCTTGGGCATTCCCCATTTCGTCGTTTGTCTAATGATACATATTTTCGGAGAAATACCGCATTAAGGGGTTTCTTCCATTATTATCAAATATCATTTTATTAGTAACATTTTTTTTGTTTGAACAAAATCATTTGCTATTATTCTATAAAAATATGTTCCGCTTGCCAAACTGCTTGCGTCAAAATCTATTGTGTAATTACCGGCTGTTAAATCTTCGTCAACTAACGTTGTTACCAATTCACCTGTTATGCTATATATATTTAACATTACTTTTGCATTTACGGGAATTGAATAACTAATTTTTGTAACCGGGTTAAAAGGATTTGGATAGTTTTGTGACAAACTGTATAACATAGGCATTACTGCATTTACTTCAACAATTGAAGTATATTTAAAAGAGCCGTCTATATCAATTTGTTTTAGTCTGTAATAATATTTTCCTTCTGTAGAAATATTATCAAAGTACTCGTAATTTAATACCTTATTGCTATTTCCGCCTGCATTTACGCTACCAACTTTAACCCAATTTGTATTGTCGTTACTTCTTTCAATTTCAAAACAATATGAGTTAATTTCAGTAGCAGTTTGCCAATTAAGCGTTATTATGTTTTTTGTGTAATAAGCATTAAACGAGATTAGTTCTACTGGTAATGGGGTTAATGATTGTTGCCAATTAACATTATTATTTAAATTTTCATTATGTTCAAGAGCTTTATAATCTCCACCTACCCTATAATAAGCATTCTCATCTTTAGAGTATCCCGGTGTTATGGCGTCTATATAGGATAAATATGTTGCATCTCCTGTATTATTGTAAACAACATTTCCGCTGTTATTCCTTTTATTATCAAAAGTAGCAATTGTAAATGTAATCTCATCACTCGGTGAAATATTTAGATCATATAATGCTATTCGTGCTTCAATCAATTTATTTACAGTATTACCAACTACTGAATAATTCGATAATGGACCATACCATCTATCTCCATCATCTGCATATAATTCAATATTCAAGTTATTTTCTGATGTAGCATGAATTGCCAATTGTCTTTCCCATCCTCTATTCGTCCCCGGATTTAAAGTAACAGGACTTTCATCTCCAATCCATACGGGAAAACTATCGGTTCTATCTTTATCTATTGTAACTGCAATGTACGGTTTATTAATATCAAAAATATTTTGCATTCTAAATAAGAAGTATAAATAGCTATTATCTCTTGTTATTCTAACTTCAGTAATATCATTGTTGTGTTCTGCCTGGAATCCTCCTATATGTTGATCGGTTCTGCAATCATTAATTTTTCCCGTATAAATCGCTTCTTCTTCGCTAACAACAGTTGCGTGTAACGTTTCAGAAGCAATACCTAACCAATCATTTGATTCTCCGTTTATATTTCGCTTATATGGATATAATTGAACATTTGAATTTTCATCAGCTCCCATATAAGGATAATTTGAACTTCTTAAGTTTCCGTCAATATCTGTAGTTACGGTTGTTATATTTGTTCCTGCTAAATCAAAATCCCCTTGAGAAAAATAAGTTAGATGAAAGTCTGTTCCGCCCGCAAAAGATACACTTTTAGAAATTGAATGTACATCATTCGGATTTCCGGTTTGCCAATCGGATAGTAATTTATAATTAGTTGTACCTATTTTACCTATATTTCCCGCAGTAATGTACAAATTATTATAATCCGAAACGTTTGGATTGTTGACAAAACAATACCCTGCTTCTATGTTATTGATCAAAATATTGTTTTTTATTGTTGCAAAATTTTTTACCATTATACATGCACTTTCACCGGTTGTAGAATTATTACCGCTATTTATAACAATTGTATTGTGATAAATATAAGCTTGGTTGTTCATGCTATTCCAGTTTATTCCATATACCCCTGTTGTAGAAGGGGTTGCATTAAAATCGCCACCAATAAAATTATTTAACACATTTACTGTAGGTGCCCAGGGCGTTCCCATAAATATGGCTGCTGCTAAATTTGCAGAATTACTTTTTATATAGTTTATCCTATTATTAGTTATATTAATAGTTCCAGCTACAGCTGAAGTTACAAGATCAATACCACAAGCAATATCATTCCCTTCATTAACTGCAATAGTATTTCCTGATATATTAAATGTTGAGTTTTCGTCTAAAGCTCTTGTAAAATAAATCCCTTTGCTTCGACCAATTATTTGCGAATTTTGTATAGTAGGCAGTTTTAAGCCTATACCGGTTTCTGCAAATAAACTAATTCCATAGTATGGACTAATTCTCGAATCCCAATTGCCAATTTCACAATTATCTATTAATAAATTATCGCTTGCATTAGTACTGCTTCCCTTAACATAAATACCACAACTTTCGTTACCTAAGCCGGTTTGAATTTCTACTTTAGTATTTTTAATTGTTATGTTATCTGCATTATCATATATAAAAATTACATACTTGCCGTTTGTTGCATCATTTAGTTTGAATAATAAATCTCGCGATGAGCCACCGTTATTTGACCCGTCAATAGTTATATATTTTGACGTAATTGTAAAACCTGCATATTGATTAGTAGCAACATTTCCTTCACAATTAATAATTGTAATAATAGGTTGTTTGTTTATCGCCGGTTTAATAATTAGTTTATTTAGTGATGTTAAATCATTTCTACTTATATATAAAGCAGATCCGTTTTCTTGCAAATTGTCATCGATGATGAAATTAACTGTACCAATACAACCATTTGCATTTAATGAACTAATTGCAGAACCTAAAGAAGTAAAACCTTGTAAATTACTTCCTTGAGGGATATAATAATCACCGTTTAAAGCTTGTCCAAATAATACTATATTTCCTACAATTAGAAAATATAGAAAAACAAAATGTATTTTGCTTTTCATTAGTACCTCAGTAAAATCAATTTTTGTTTTCAAATATTCCCGACTTGCATTCGGGATGGTTAATATTTACACATTAATAAAATCATGTGTTTGTTGTTTTTTATTCTAATGCAATTACTGCAATTCTAAATCTTACTACAATTACCAATCTTTCTTCAATTCCCCACGTATTATTCCTTCTTCTTCCCTTCCCTTTCCCTCCCACGACTGAAGTCGTGGGCTATGGGTGTGGGCTGATATTGTGGGATTATATATCGTGTTTAATATCGTTTTTCTTTGCCACTATCTAAAGATAGCGGTAATTAAACATTATTTTCAGGGTCTACATCACAACGCCTCATAATTAATTCTATAAATTCAAAGAACACACTATATTACCCCACGACTTCAGTCGTGGGTAAAGAAAACATTTCTTCTTTTCTATTTCCCCCTAATAATAGCATCTGTATGTCTTGCAAATATCATTAAAGGCAAAGTCATCATCATTAAAAACATATCTAACATAAACGATCTGTTTTTAAAATAATATTCATCATGTTCTATTAAGTTTTCTATTCCTTTTTCTCTATCTCCGAAGATTTGCCAATACCCGCTTATACCCGGAATAATATTTAACATTTCTCTTCTTTTATATAATTCAGGGGTTTCGTCCTTCATAATATCCAAATCATGAAACGATAACGGACGCGGACCTATTAAGCTCATATTCCCAAGTAATACATTTATTAATTGAGGAATTTCATCTAAACCGGTTCTTCTTAAAAACGATCCTATCGGTATAACGCTATTAGCATAATTAGATTGTATTAAAATATTATGTATTGCAGTGTTTTCGTTTTTAGTATTTGGATACAAAGTTCTAAGTTTATAAATATTAAAGGAATGCTTTTTGTGTGTTAAACCCCGCTTTTGAACATAAATCGGATTTACTCTTGTCTGAAAAAATATTACGATTGTTAATATTAAAAGCAAAGGACTAAATAAAGCTAATAAAAAGAAGGAAAGTATGATATCAATTCCCCTTTTAAGTAACGGATAAATTCCGATTACAATTTTTGTTTCATCAATCCCTTTTATAAATTGTATAATTGCTTGCATTCTTTTTTTCCCTTTATATTATGCCACTGTAGTTGAGTAAGATAGAACATTAATTTTCATAATTAACTCTTCTTTCTCAAACGCAATACTATTTAAGAATTCTCTAATTGTTAAATTTGTAATACTGTCAAAATTGTATTCTTTTAATTCCCCTTTACTCAATTTATGTTTACTAAATAACAATAAATGAATTGAATATCCTTTATAACTTTCCTTTATTTCTTCTAATAATTTATGAAAATATTGAACCTTCTCTTCATTCTCTCTAACCATAAACTTAAATAATAATACTTGTTTTTCGTTTGAAGAAACTAGTGCTAAATCAATAGTATATTTTCTACTCCAAATCGGTCCGTAGTCTGTTAATTTATACGGGAAATAATTGTTTGAGAATGAGTTCCCTTTATTATAAACAAAAAATTCCTTAAGTAAGGAATAAGCCCTTTCGTATAAATATTCATCAATCTCATTTTCAATAAAGATACCAAGATTACGACAATCACGTAATTCAAAATAAATCTGATTAGGATGAACGAACCTAAACCAAAAATTATCGTAATAACTATTTATAAAATACCTACCAAACTTTTCTGCCGATTTTGCAGGTAGATGTATCGGAAGTTTTCTGGTTATAACATTTTTATTTCCGCTCAATTCAATAAGATATTTCATAACTGTGGTCGCAGGCATATTAATATTGGCAGAAATTTCAGAAATGGTATTTCTTCCGTTTGCTATTGCCTGCAAAATTGAAAGATAAGTCTTATTTGTTTTCGAGAAATCGCTAAGAATCGAATCTCTATATGAAATTCCCAATGGCGCATAATCTGCAGTAATTAATATATTAAATACATCAATAAGCTTCATATTCCAAAGTTTATAATTATCAATTAAATAGTAATACTTTGGCAGTCCACCGAAAGCTAGATATATTTTAATAATTTCACTTATAGGTAAGATCGAATCGTTATCTTTGTATATACTAATAACATTTTCTAAATTAAACGGATTGATTTTAAGCATTAATTCCGGTATTCTGTATAAAGGAGAGCCGCTATCCTTAAAGTTTGTTTTTATTGAATTCAGATTTGAACTAATAAATAATATGAATAACTTGCTATCTTTATAATATTTTTCCCATAGTGATTTTAATTCATAAAAAATATTTTTATCTATAACGTCAAAGTTGTGAAATTCGTCAATTGCCAAATAAAATCGTTTATTTTTTCCCACATAAAAAAAGAATTCAAATAGTTCACCCCAATCGCTAAAACTGGGTATAAAAGTATCAAGTGTGTTTTGTGCTTTAAGGTAATTGGAAATGTCTTCAAGTTGTTGTTTACTATTGTTTGTGTTAATAGATAAATAAACACCGTTTTTATCAGAAAGATATTGCTTAACAAATTCAGTTTTACCGACTTTTCTATTACCGTATATAATTACAAACCCTGAATTATCGCAAATTCCGGAATCCACACTTTCTAAATATACCTTTTCGTTTTCCCTAAAATAATACTTCATAATTATACTTTCAATAATAATTAAACTAATAATAATTCTATTTGCATAATAATAAATATTCATTCAAATGTCAATAGAAGTTTTCGAAATTAACTGTTAATTAACATTTAATTAATGAAAAAATAATAATGAGGATATTATGATTTAAGATTTTAAGAATTCTCGGAATAAAAAATACAAATATAAAAATCACTAGCAGGTATTAAAAAAGGTTAAATTAAGACAGGAAACTATGTATAATTATGAACTTAATTAAAAACCCCCTACTCTTAATTAAAATGTTTTTTAGATAAAAAGTGCCCTCAAACTTAATGATTATATTATTCGAACCATTTATTGTAAATTGATAAATAAGTTCCGTCTTGTTTTATTTTATCTAAAGTACTTTGCCAGCCATTCACAATTGTAGAGGATGTGTTTTTTGAAAAAGCTATATAATAGTCTGTTGACATTAATTCAAACGCTGCAACAACTTGAGAATAATTATAACCGGCACTTTTTAAAATATCCGGAAAAGTAATTGCCGAACAAACAAATGCATCTATCTCTCCGTTCATCAATTTATTAACCATAACAATAGGATCGGAATCCGACAAAAGATTTGTGAATCCTACTTCACGTAAATAAGTATCACTAAACCAAGAAGTAACCGTTCCTACCTTAGATAAAGCTTTTGCTTGCTCTAAAGATGTTATAGAAATTCCTGAACCGTTTTTTGTATAAAAGTAAGTTTTATTTGAACCTAAGGGACCAACCCACTGAAACAAATTCTCTCTTGCCGGTATTCTTTCCATAGTAAATAAACAGAAATTAGGATTATTTAAAATCATTTTCAAAGCATTACTCCATAAGGTTAAGTTTATGGTGTATAATGTTTTGTTCCTTTTCATTATTTCATTCACCAAATCAGTTCCAAAACCGGTTATTTCTCCGTAATTATTTCTAAAAGTTAACGGAGGGTATTGTTCCGTATATACCTGAACTATTTCAGGGGGATTTAACCGTTGCATATATTGTTGATACAAACTATTAATTTTCCCATTTGCTTTCATTTTATCAATTTGGTTTTGGAAATCTGAAACAACATTATCCGGAATGTTTTTATTAAACGCAAAATATACTAAATCAGTTAAAATAGTTAAAACAGGAGTAACGGCATAAATGTTTTTATTAATAGAATTTAAAGCAGCCTCTGCCGAAAAATGGTCTGAAGGGAATAAATCTATCTCTTTATTAAGAAGTTTATTAAAACCTTCAACATTATCGTTTACATAAATCAAATTTGTAAATCCTTCAGATTTCAAGTGTTGTTCAATTGCATAATCTTTTATTACACCGATTTTTTGCACACTTTTTGCTTGCTCTAACGATGTTATATTCAGAACGGTCGGCGAAGCAGCGTAAAACGACCAATCTAATGAAGCAATTGGACCAGCCCACTTAAATAAATCTTTTCTGGTTTCGTTTAGAACCGTAGAAAACAAAACTACATTAGATTCGTTTAAAGCTTTTTGGTAGCCTTCAGCCCAAGGCAACACAGATACTTCAAACGGTATATTTAACTGAGTGCATATTTCTTTTAATATCTCGGGAGCTAATCCTTTTACCTCTCCGTTTTCCTGATAATTAAATGGTTTATAGTTTTCGGTAATAAATTTAAACTTATAACTATATTGATTTGAACTGTTAATCGGTTCTTCCTCACAACCGGTAAGTATTAATGCAGCCACAAAAATTGTAAAAAGTATCTTCTTCATAAAACTCCTAGGTTTGTAATTAATTATATTTACTTAGAACATCGTTTAATTCAATTTGCAATTATCTCTTACTATAAATATATTTGTCTCTTAATTGATCAAAAGTTAATTAACTTGCTTTTTTCACCTACTCCGCAAATATATAAATACTTAATTGCTCTTGTCATAGCCATGTATAATAATGCTTTTTCAAATTTTTGTTTACCGCTATCTTCTTTATTATTTATACTACTTAAAGGTAAAGTACATTGACTTAAGTTATACAATACAACACATTTATACTCTAATCCCTTCATATTGTGAAATGATGAAAGCATTATCCCGTTTCTATTTCCTGTTTTCTCATAAACATCAAAATACGGCAAGTCGTTTTTATGAAAAAATTTCTTTATTTCATCCAAGTACTTTTTACTTCTGGCAGCAACACAAATTTCATTATACAATATATCTTCATTATTAGTAATATCAAACACTATTAATTTAATACTTTCATGTAATTCATCAATATTTTTATAAACATTATACTTCGGTGCTTCACCATGAAGCAATGAAACATACCCGTTTGTTTTTTCAATACTACCGTTAAAATTTTCAAATTTTTCATCTCCGAGAACACTAATGGCTTTTGTTTTAATTTCTTCGGTAGTTCTGTAATTAACGCGTAACTTTTTACTCTTCCTTCCTAATATATTAATTCCTGCTTTTCTAAAATTTGTGTATTTATCATAAATATTCTGTAATGGGTCTCCTGTTAAAAATAGGTCGTTAACGCCAATTGGCACCATAGCTCTTAACAAACGCAAATCTACTATTGAAAAATCCTGTATTTCGTCAGCAATTATATAATCAAACGGTTGGATATTATTATTAGTATAATAGTTTGCTAAATTATTAGTAATTTCAGCTAAATAAAAGATATTATCTTTAAAAGTAATTTCTTTGAAATAAACGAATAAGCTCCAAAGACGCTCTCTTGCATTTTTGCCTAGTTTTTTAAAGCCGCCTTTTCTTTTCATCACCAAATAATCAGATAGTGAACTTATATTATATAGAAGTACTATGTTTTCATATTCTTTGCTAACAAAAGTATAATCATATTCAGAGTTATTATCCGAACAAACTTTTTGCCAATATTTTTCTTTAATGGTTTTTTCCGATAAATCAAATAATTTATAGTTTTCGCTAAGAAGGTTTAAAGTTTTTAATTTTTCTACTACCAAATGATGGAAATTACATATTTCAATCTTATTACTATCAATACCTAAATCTTTAACTCCCTCTTTTAGGTTATTTACTAAGTTTCTAGTGTAAGTTGTGAAAAGAATTGATTTAGATTTATTGCTTTTTGCCGATAGAAATTTTAATCGATGTAAAGCAAGGACGGTTTTACCTGTACCGGCTGCACCTGTTACTTTAATTGAGCCGATAAAATCCGCTTCGGATAATTTCCGTTGAGTAGGATGCAAAAATATCCTCCATTTTTTTAAATCCCCGCTTAGCAGCTCTTCTATATCCTTATCGTTTTTAACCTCAAATAAACTTCGTTTATTGTTATATGAGTTTATTTGCAAATTGAAATCTTGGGATTTTACCTTCCCTTCTTCTATCTCTTTTATAACATCTTCAATAGGAATGCCGTCTAAAATAAAAAATAAATGTTCAAAAGCTTCAGCAGGTAAGTATTTTTCAAATTCTTCAAGATCTTCGAAATTATCAATTAATTTAACGCTTGGTATTAACAACTTGGGGACACCGATTTTAAGTAGCTGCTCCTCAGTTATTCTTCCACAAAAAGAGCAGTCACTAACTCGATCGTTTTTCACCTCATTAATTTCTTTATGTTCATAAATTTGGAATGCCTGAATCTCGCTATTCCAATTAAACAATTTATTTTGTGCCCATTGCATAGCTTCATCATGATTATCAACCCATAATAAACAACAACTATCTCCTATATCCGTAGTGTAAATAATTGCACGATATTTTAAATCAACTCTGGCGGTTCTTAAATGAGGGTCTTTAAAAGTACTTATAGGCTCAAGATGAATTGCGTGAGATAAAGAATTAAATTTAATTTTTTGAATAAATTCTTGTACTTTTTTTTGAATTCCTTTGGGTAACTTTGCAAAAGCACTTAAAAAGTTTTCAGCAACAAACAACTTCATATCTTGTCCTCAACATTATAACCAAACAACTTTGTATAATTAATTATATGCCTAATTGTAAAATATACTAAAAATTTTTTAACTTAACTAAATAATTGTTTATTTTATACGTTAAATTAAATTTTATTAATTAGTTTATTAAATCATGTTAAACGATAAAATTAGCCCTTGGATTACTGCCGGTTATGCTACTTTTGCCGAACAAGGTATTAGCGGGCTTAAAATTGAAGTAATTGCTCGAAAAGTGAATAAAAGTAAATCATCTTTCTATCATCATTTTGCCGATTTAGAAATTTTTATTGATTACCTTTTAGAGCACCATATAAAACAAGCCGAATTAATTGCCGAAAAAGCTAAAGCTCTTAAAAATATAAATCCAAGTGCCTTAAATTTGATATTAGACCACAAGTTAGATATATTTTTTCATAAACAATTAAGAATAAACAGAGATAAAAAAAATTATAGAGATTGTTTTGAAAAAGCCTATTATTATATAGGCAGTGCTTTTATGCATATCTGGACTACCGAAATAGGATTAAATGACAACAAGCCTTTATCAAAAGAGTTATTAGATTTTGTTGAAGAAAATTTTTATATATCAGTGACCGAAAAAAATTTTACGTTTAACTGGTTATCGGAATATTTCAAAAAAATAACCGACATTACTTGTGAAATAAAAAAATCTCCCTAACAATTAATTTTGTACGGTAACGTCTAAAATAATTAAATACATGTTATAATATTTACATTACATTTATTAATTAATTAGGAAAAAAACATGACGTTATCAAAGCAAGTTTTATATGCGTTTTTAGGTATTTTATTTTGGTTTTCGGGAGCAATGATGGTAAAAGTGTTTGGTGAATCAGTTTTTACGGAAAATAATTTATATTTAATTCTTTTTTATATTTTGTGTTTCCCTCTCGCATATTTATTTCTAATAATAATTAAGAAGGTAGGAAATATAAAAAATAACGAAGTTTTTAGACCTGTAGTAATAGCAACTTTTACGGCGATGTTTTGTGACGGAATTGCACTAGCTTGGTTTAGATTCATTTATTCATCCAATTATGAAATAGCTTTGCACGGCGCAGCATCAATACTTTGGGGAGGTGCGGCAGGACTTTTTATTGGTCACATATTAACAAATAAAAATAGCCAATAATAATTAATCACGATTTTTTTTATAACAATTTAGATAAGACCCAACACCAACAACAGCAATCAAAATAATTTACCGTATGCTTTTCCCAAATACAGTTTATAATATTGGCTCCGAATCCTACCCACGACAACAAAGGATTGTAACAAAAGAGATATTTAGAGAACAAGTAGTGATATATTTGTAAAATACTCACATGCTTTTGCTCTCTTGGTAAGATAGGGATGACGCCAATTTTTATATAACATATTGTATTAAAACCGGTTAGCGGGCAATTAAAGGTTTTCTATTCCCCTCTCTTATTCAGCATTCAGTCCAAGAGAGGGGTTAGGGGTGAGTTCGTTTTTACATTAATTAATGTCTTGATACAACCCGTTGGGTCTACATGGGTATACATAACA
>JAEXOD010000219.1 GCA_023447335.1 Bacteroidota bacterium | reverse complement strand
ATCTTTTGCCAAATCAATAAGAATATCATCGTTGTTTGCCCACTGTTCATCCAAATATTTAACAGAAACATATTCAAGAATCAAATTTTGGATATTAGGATTCATAAGCAATTTCCCTTCCAATTCAGCATTAATCATACCGTTTATTATTGCGGAAGTGTTAAAAATTAACTTACTTTGGTTAAAAATTAAATCGGCATTTATATTTTTAATTTCACTACCGGAATAAAATCTTTTATTAGTAAAAGAGACACTTCCGAATAAGTTATCAAAAGATAACTTCCTATTATCTCTGTTAAATTTAAATGTTGTATTTATTTCTGATAAATATAACATATTACCGGATACCATATTTACAAAATAATCAATATCCAAATCGGTATTTATAGAAAAGTTCGTTGAATCATTAAAAACCGTTCCTCGTCCGCTTCCCAAAATATCAAGCTTTTCTGAACCAATTATTGTTGAAATAAGCTCAAAATCATTAAATTTGAAAGAATAATTAAATTTTAATTTATTTTTGATAAACGCCGGTATAGTATCATTTTCCGTAATTCTTCTTTTTACGATTCCTTCACTTATAGGATTTAATTCATCTATTTTATCTTGTATTAAAGCTACTATTGTTTTAGATTCATAACTTAAAATATCAATTGCTGCTTTAAGAGAAAAATTACCTTCAATACTGAAATCCATTATATCGCTAACCAAATTAATGCTTCTAACAGAATCAATTTGCCGGATATTAAGCTTAAAATCTGACGGCATAACTGAATTTCCGTTATATTCCGATTCTGCCAAACTTAGATCAATATTCGCTGTTAAAGAATCAATATCAAAACTTTTTCCTTCGGCATTAAAACTTAAACTAACATCACTACTTAAATCCGAAAGCGAATCCACTTCAAATTTAGATATATCAAAACTACTAATACTACCGCCTAAACTGTAAGTCGGGGCATTTTTATCTGTAAAATCTACATTTCCGTCAAAAAGAAGTCCAGTATCATTTACAAAACCCGATAGTACAGATTTAATTTTTTTATCACTTGCAGTAACAAATAAATCAAGAGAATCAATTTCAAATCCGTTAATAAAACTTTTATTATCTGATTTAACAATTACGGAAGCTAAAAGATTATCAACATCCGTTCCGGTACCTTGTATGTTACCGCTTAAATTAAACCCGGAAGTTATATTTACAAATGGTTCAATATCCAAGTTTTCGGTTTTAAATTGTAAACCATATACCAAATCCGGTTTGGTAAAATCAAATGTTGAGCTTAAATCAATATATCCTTCATTAAGACTTGATTTAAGTTGAACGGCAAATTTACTCACCGTACCGATATATTTAACATCTATATTACTTAAACTTAACCCATTATAACTAGGCAATTCAATAGTCGGAAGAAGTTCAACAATGTCAGTTTCATTTATTAAAGAGTTAGTAATATTTGCATCAAAAAATAAATTATCAATATCAATTAAATTTTTAACATTTCCGTTTACATTTAAATCAGTGCTAAGATAACCTAATTTCAGTTGGTTCACATAAAAATCGTTAAATTTCCCTGAAGCTTTCAAATCTACTATCAATTTACCTATTAATAAATCAAAACTTGGAATAAAGTTCTTTATATCAATAAAATCAAATCTATCTGCAAGTAAGTTTAATGAGAACTCAGCATTTCGAAGATCTGCGTTACTCATCTCACCAAAAACATTAAGACTATCAATACCCGCATCCAGAACAACTGCACTACTATCGGTAACAAGTTTTAATTTCGAAATTCTTACTGTTTTTTCAGTAATGCCAATACTACCGCTTAAGTTATTTAAGTTAAAATATTTTAGATTTGTATTAAAATTAAAATCTCTTAATTCTAAGTAGTATTCGTTATTGCTAATATCTACAAAAGCTGTAGCATCCAAATTAAATTTTCGGATATTCAAATTATCTAAATCAAAGTTTTCAATTTTATCAACCGAGTATAGATTATTATATGCTTTCCTAACAATATTAAGATTAACGATATTTAATTTATTTACTTGAATACTAAATGGAAATTCTGAACTTGACGTATCTTCTTCTGTAGGTTTTGCCAGTTTTTCAATATTCCAAACAAGAGCAGAATCTTGCAAAATATTGATTTGAGGATTGAAAATTTCAATTGATTTTACGTCTATTCTATCAAACAATAATTGTAAAGGATTAAACCTTAATTTTAAGTAATCAATAGAAGCAAGTGTATCACTAAATAATGTAAGTTTTACATCTTTGATTTTTAAGGAGGTTAAAACAGAACCTTCGATTGACCCAATATCCAGTTTTCCGTATAAAGCATCGTTAACGGCAATAACAACTTGCTCTTTAAGTAAACTGCGAAATGTTTTAGTTTGAGTAAATCCGAATATTAAAAGCAAAAGAACGGAAAGCCCTATAAAAAAAAGGATAAAGAAGTTCATAATCTTTCTGAAGATAGAACTTTCCGAATTTGTTGCTTTTATTTTACTCAACTTTTAAATCTATCTAGTATTGTTTGAATAATATTTGTAGTTGATTGATTTGTAACAAAACTTATTGTTTTTACTTCACCACCATTTTTTTCAACCGTTTCTCTCCCAACAATTTTATCTATTGACCAATCTGCCCCTTTAATCAAAATATCAGGGATTAGAAAATCAATAATTTCGGCAGGAGTATCCTCTTCAAAATAAACAACATAATCCACCGCTTTAAGGTTACTTAAAATAAAAGCACGCTCTTGCTGAGGAACAACAGGACGTAATTCACCTTTTATCCTTTTTATTGATGAATCAGAATTTAGTCCTATAATTAAGATGTCTCCGGCAGCTTTTGCTTTATTCAAATAATCAACATGCCCTGCATGTAAAATATCAAAACATCCGTTCGTAAATACTACTTTTTTCCCTTCAATTTTAAAACGGTTTCTGATAACAAGCATCTCTTCTTTGGTTAAAATTCTATTGCTCATACAATATCCGCTTTTACAGTTTCAATCAATTTATCAACTTCTATAGGTATAATACCGACTTCCTCACAAACTAACCCACCAGCATAATTTGCTAAATAAACAGCTTCATCTATTTCAGCACCTGCAACTAAGGCAACGGTTAAAGTGGAAATTACCGTATCTCCGGCACCTGATACATCACGTACTTTACGTGCTTTTGTAGGAGTTTGTTTAGGTTCTTTCCCTTTTTCAAATAGAACGCTACCACCTTCACCTAATGTAATTAAAATATATTTAGCATTCAACTTTTCAAGTAAAAATTCCCCTACTTTTTTTAACTCTTCTTTGTTGGTTATTGGCAGTCCTGTAGCGTCAATAGCTTCTTTTCGATTTGGTTTAAATACTGTAGAGTTGGTATATTCATAAAAATTGTTGAATTTAGGATCAACAGTAATTATTTTACCGTAATTTTTGGCGATTTCACCAATCCTTTTAATCAAGGAAGGAGTAAGAACTCCCTTGTTGTAATCTTGAAGTATTAACCCGTCAAAATCAGTTACCTTATTCAAAAAATATTCAATTATTTTTTCTTCAGTTTCTTTATTAATATATTTTTTGCTTTCTCTATCAATTCTAACAATATGCTGTGTTCCTGCTATAACTCTTGTTTTTATTGTTGTGGGGCGAGTTTCGTCGATTATAATACCTTCATTAGTTATTCCGGATTCACCCATTAACTTTTTAAAAATATCGGAATTTGCATCATTCCCTACAACTCCGATAGGTATCGGAGTAGCACCCAATTTAATAATGTTCAGGGCAACATTTGCTGCTCCGCCAAATCTATAGAACTCATTATCTAATTCCAAAACAGGGACAGGCGCTTCAGGAGAAATTCGCTTTACATCCCCCCAAAAATAACAATCAAGCATTAAATCACCAATTACGGCAACTTTTTTCCCCTTAAACTTATTTTTCAATTCATCTAGTCTATTTACTGTAAACTTATGCATTATCTTTTTAATCTCCAGTATGCTAATTCGTTTGTTACTAATAATCTATAAACGCCGTCCTTTGCACCTACCCACATATAATTACCGTCAAAACATAAACTTGTGACATTAGCAGGTAGATATTCTTCAGTAATTGTTATAATTTTATTATCTAATCTATTTATAATAGCAACTCCGCGACCAAACTGCTCTTTAGTATCTTTACCGAATTGATATAATGCGACCCAAATATAATTTCCGGTACGCTCAAGTGCTGCAATACCGTTTGCTCGTAATCCGGTTTCAGTATCAAAACGCAGCCATTGATTTCGTTGATCATAACGGAATAATCCGCCCAAATTAAAATTTGGTCTATCCGGAGTAATAAATTCATCTAACCCAATCCAAACAAAATTTCTTTCGTTAAGTATTTTTGAAATAGATACTTCTTCCCCTCTTCCGTTAAAATAGTTTAACCTATTATCAAAAAACTGTAATGCCCCTTCACTCTTTAAGTCCAAGTTTTTATTGTACTTATGTAAACCTGCTTCAGTACCGAACCAAACCGTATTTCTATCTTCTACACTAATAGCTTTAATAGAATTTGTTTTTGCAACATTTTCGGTAGTTAAATCATAATCAGTAAAGCGTCTTGAATTGATCTCATATTTTGTCAAATACATAAATCTGCCAATCCAAACAACATCATTAAATCTATCGTAAGTTATATCCCTAATCCAGTTACTTAATTGACCGCCTAATCCAAATTTTCTACGCGTCCATTGCTCTCTTTTAACATCATAAATGAATAAACCGTCTGAAGAACCGGCAAATACAAAATCGTCAGTTGCTTCAATGCAAAAGAAAAAATCGTAAGCTAAATTTCCTTCAGCTGTTGAATAGTGCTCCCACTCATCATTACTAAGGGAATATTTATAAATACCGCTCCCTTCTGTCGAAAACCATATATCAGTTTTATTTTTTGCAATTGAATTTACAACAGCACCGTTTAGATACTTTTTTACATCAATCGAAAGTTGTGCATAAGTATCAACTAACGATAAAACAAAAAACAACAACAAATAAAAAACTCTCATTATATAACCGGTCTAATTTATATATTATCAAACTCAATGCCCCAGTCCTCTTTAAACCCGTTAACCAAACAATCGGTTAAAACTTCATAATTTACATTTTTACCAAGAACCGTTTCAATTTCTACTGTTTTGGAAAAAAATTCATTCTTAATCAATTTATAATCGTAATCTGACAAATTATTCAAATAATCGATCAATTTACGATGGTACGTTCCGCATAAAATTGATCCGTGTTGTAATAAATACTTTCCCATTTTCCGTTGTGCACTGCCAATAAGTTTTTTGCCTTTAAATTTAACTTCACTTTTAGCAGTGCTTGCAAAACAGACCATTCCGTCCGGCTGTTTGTGTAATTTAGCAAAATCAGGTTGAGTATTTTCTAGTTCGGCATCAACAAAAACAGAATTATAATTTATTAAACCTTTAATAAGTGCTTCGGATATTTTAGTGTAAACCGAACGAGCAGTGTAACCGTCATTTAAAGGTATTACCACACTATAAGTGATTTCCTCGGCATGCAAAATTGCTCTACCTCCCGTAGGACGTCTTACAATATCAATATTATCGGAAGCAGCTTTATCACTATTAACTTCTTCAATATTTTGAGTATATCCCAACGAAATGCAAAAAGGTTTCCACCGATAAATCCTAAAATATGCTTCATCAGATTTACAGTTTTCAACCAATTTTAAATCATAATTCATATTATAAATACCGGTATTTTCACCGGTATTTATAAATTTCCATTTCATGCTTTAAATCCTGCTCTAGTACTGCTTTCAAAAAAAGTTAATATTTCTTTAGCAGCCCAATTGTCTCCTAATTCATTTTTAACTTTCGCCTTAGCTTCAACAAAATTCAACTTTGATAAATATAAAATAAAATATACATTTTTTATATCTTGAATTTGATCGGCAGTAAATCCGCGTCTTCTTAATCCGATACTATTTAAACCGCTAAATTTAATCGGTTCACCGGCACCCATAACATAAGGCGGAACGTCTACAGTTACTCTGTATCCGCCCCCTATCATCGAGTGTTTACCTACCTTACAGAATTGATGAACAGGTGTAACTCCCCCTATTATTACCCAATCTTCAATAGTTACGTGACCGGCAAGCTGAACTGCATTTGCTAAAATACAGTGGTCACCAACAACAGTATCGTGGGCAACATGGCTATAAGCCATCAATAAACAATCACTACCAATTCTCGAAAATCCTGTTTCGGCGGTTCCGCGATGTAAAGTAACATATTCATGAATAACAGTATTATCACCTACATAAAAGTAGGTTTTTTCGTTTGCATATTTTAAATCTTGAGGAGCATTTGCTATTGAAGAAGCTTGAAATATTTTTACGTTTTTACCTATTCTTGCACCGTTATAAATGCAAGTATGATTCATAATTACCGAATCATCTCCTATTTCAACATCTTCCTCTACAATAACATAAGGACCTATTTCAACATTTTCTCCCAATTTAGCATTGGGGTGTACAATTGCTGTCGGATGAATTTTTGTCATAATATACCTATTTTGCGGGTTCTTCTCTATCTACTATTGCAGCCATTAACTCAGCTTCGGTAACTACATTGTTATCAACATATGCTTTTGCTTTTATTGTAACCGTATTACGTCTTTGTGCCAACAGTTCTGCTTCTAAAACTAACTGATCACCGGGAACTACTTGCTTTCTAAATTTTACCTCAGAAATTTTCATAAATAGAACTAATTTCTTTTCAGGTTCAGGAATAGCATTTAACAATAAAATACCGCCGGTTTGAGCCAATGCTTCCACAATTAATACCCCCGGCATAATCGGACGACCCGGAAAATGTCCTTGGAAAAATAATTCGTTCATTGTTACAGATTTAACACCGACAATTTTTTTATCCAATTCTAAATGAATAATTTTATCAACTAATAAAAACGGATAACGATGAGGCAAAATTTTCTGAATTGCTACAGTATCAAATACCACGCCTTCTTTTTTAACATGTTGAAATTTCTTTTCTAATTTCTTTTGCTGAAATAATTTTCTTATTTTTTTTGCAAATTCAACATTTGATTTATGACCCGGTCTTGCCGCTAAAATCTGTGCTTTAATCGGAACTCCGATAAGAGCTAAATCCCCCATTAAATCCAGTAATTTATGTCTAACCGGCTCATTTTTAAATCTTATAGACTTATCATTTAAGTATCCGCTTGGTCCAATGCTCATTTCACCTTTTAGACCTAATTTAACACGTAATTCTTCCATCTGAGTTTCATTAACGTCATGATCAACAATAACAACGGCATTATCTAAATTTCCGCCTTTTATTAATCCGGCATCTGCTAATTTTTCAACTTCACTTAAAAAGCAGAATGTACGTGCAGGAGCAAATTCAGAAACAAATTCATCAAGACTGAATAAACCTGAATGCTGACTGCCTAAAGCAGGATTTTGATAATCAACCATAACAGTAAGTCTATAACCATCTAACGGTAAAGCTACAATATCAACATGATTTTCTTCATCATGATACATAACCGTATCATCAATTATAAGATAATCTTTAGGAGCATCTTGAATTACAAATCCGGCATCTTGTAATTTTTGTACAAACGGCAAAGCGCTACCATCTCCGATAGGAGGCTCAATTCCGTCCATTTCAATAATTAAATTATCTATCTGTAAACCATAAACAGCAGCTAAAACATGTTCAACCGTGTGTACTTTTATATCCCCTATTCCTAAAGTAGTTCCTCTTGAAATATCAACAACATAATCAGCGTTAGCAGGAATTTCAACACTTCCTCCTAAATCAACTCTTACAAACCTTACACCATAATTGATAGGAGCAGGTTTAAATTTCATTGTGCTTGCGGTACCGGTATGTAAACCATAACCGGATAGAGTTACTTCTTTCTCAATAGTACGCTGCATTTCTAACATTTATATTTTCTCCATATTTTTATTACAATCCCCTAACAATTTTTCCAACTCTAAAAGTTTATTTTCCAAGTTTTTTATTCTATCAACATAGCCGGGCAAATTACGAATATGCGATTCCAACTTTAGAGTTGTTTTTATTTCTTTTGCCGGTGATCCAAAATATGTACCTGATTTAGTCAATGATTTTGAAACACCACTTTGTGCCCCAATTATTACATTATCTGCAATTTCGCTGTGACCAACAATTCCAACCTGTCCTGCAAAGATACAGTTTTTCCCTATTTTTGTACTACCCGCAATTCCTGTTTGTGATGACATAACGGTATTTTCGCCAACCACAACATTATGTGCTATTTGAACCAAGTTATCTATCTTACATCCCTTTTTAATTCTGGTTGAACCGAATGCTGCTCTATCAACCGAAACATTACTCCCTAATTCAACATCATCTTCAATCACAACGTTACCTATCTGAGGTATTTTATGATACACTCCGTCTTTATCAGGTGAATAACCAAAACCGTCTGAACCTATTACGGTACCGCTATGCAAAATTACTCTATTCCCAATTACACATTCTTCTCTAATGGTTACATTTGGAAAAATTAAACAGTCACTGCCTATTACAACATTATCCATAATGACTGAATTATGATATATTTTAGTATTATCTCCGATTTTACACCCTTTCCCAAGCACAACATTCTTCCCTAATGCTACATTTTTCCCTAACAGAACCGTCTCGTCATAAGATGAAGTTTTATCAATCTCAGATAAATTAAATTCCGGTTTAAAATATGTATTAATAATTAGGTTTAATGCGACATTGGGATTTTGAACTACAATGTAATTCAAATCACTTCTTTTTCTTTCAAATTCCGGTTTAACCAAAACAACTTTAGCATTGGTGTTTTCTAAAAATTTTTCATACTGTGGTAGATAAAGAAACGATATATCATTTTCTGTGGCTTCTTCCAATTTTGCAACATTGGAAAAATAATCCTCACCGTTACCAAATAAAATGCCGCCCGTTAATGCGGCGGCGTCTTTAATTTTAATTTCCATATGTAATTATTTTAATTTTTCTAAAACAATATTAGTATAATCATACTCCGGCTTTGCAAAAAGAAAAACAATATCACCGCTTCTATCGAAAATATAATCTAACTCTTTTTCTTTAGCCACTTCTTGAATTGCGTTAAAAACTCGATTTTGAACGGGTTTCATCAATTCTTCTTGTTTTTTAAATAACTCGCCGTTAACTCCAAACTTTTTCTGCTTGTAATCAACTACTTGTTTTTCGAGTGCGAAAATCTCTTTTTCAAGGTCGGTTCTTGTTTGCTCACTCATGATTAATTTTCTTTTTTCAAAGTCATCTTTCTTGTCTTTTAGTTGCTGTTCAATTTTTCTTAACTCCTCATTCCATTCGGCAATTGTTGCATCAATTTTTGTTTTTGCATCAATTGCGTCAGGCATCTTTTTTAAGATGGTATCAGAATCAACATAACCGATTTTCAACTGAGCGTAAGATAAACCGGTAACAAATAAAATTAAAGAAAGAAATATGATTTTAATTTTCATTTTCAACCTATTATTTCATGGTTTTAAGGACGTCAAGTACTTTAAATGTAATATCGTATTCAGCTTCACCGTATAATAACATTACTTCGCCTGCTTTATTAAATACAAAAGTGTAACCAAGTTCTTGAGCTACTTTTTCAATAGCAGTACGAATCTTTTGGTTAATAGGAGCAAATAATTCTTCTTGTTTTTTGCTTAATTCACCGTTTGTACCAAATTTTGCTTCTTGGAATCCACGCATTTCTTGTTCTTTTTGTACTAATCGTTGTTGAGCTTCTTGTTTTTGAGCATCTTTCATTGTATTTAATTTTTTCTGTATATCAGCATAATCATTTTGCAAAGCAGTATACATACTATCTATAGCTTTTCTCCAGTTAACAGCTAAAGCTTCTAAATCACTTTTTGCTTTTATTGCTAAAGAGTATTGGGCTAAAATTGCGTCAGTATCTACATAACCTGTTTTTTGTACTTTAGGTGTAGATGTTTCTGTTGTTTGTGCTGTAGCCGCTAAAACCGGCAACAATAAAAATAAAACGACTAATAGTTTTTTCACATTTACCTCTTTTATATTAATTCATTAATTTATTAAAAACCTTTTCCAAATTGGAAGTGGAATAACCACTCAGGGTCTCTTCCGTCAACTGACTTTCTATCAAAACCGTATCCAAAGTCAAATCCAATTAATCCTATAGGATTAATTAATAGTCTTGCACCTATACCAACTGACCTTTTTAAATCATAAAAGTCAAAATCTGCTGCATTTTTAAATGTATTTCCTGCTTCTGCAAAAAGCAATAAGTAAATAGGGATAGGCTCCAAAGATAATGCCGCACGTAATTCTGCAGTATATTTTGTTTTAATTCTACCGCCAATAATATTTCCGTCACTATTTATCGGTCCAACACTTCTATCCTCGTAACCACGTAAAGGTGTAGTTGCTATTATTAAACCGTTACCACCCATAAAAAAGAATTCAAACGGCTGAATTGATGTACCGGGGACAATCTCGTCTAAATATCCTAAATCGATACCCGTATATAATGTAATTCGACTTGAATTAAACAATCTTCTGTACCAATCGGTTGTAAATTCAATTTTATAATAGTCAACATCACCCGGTAAGATTAAACCACCGGACACTTCGGCATTAAAAGATACTTTTGAACCGCGTGAAGGGAATATTGGATTATCAATGTCATTTCTTGAAATTCCTAAACCCAAAGTATACTGTCTTGTTAATCCTTCATTATAATAACCGCGTCCGTCAATTACATCATTATATTGAAATTTAAGAGACCCTTGAACATAAAAATAATTATCGGGCCAAGTTAATCTTCGTCCGACTTTAACAGTTCCGCCGGATTGTCTTAAATCGTAAATATACTTTTGTCTTGTATCAAATACTTCAAAACCTACTAAGGTAGGAGTATCCATAAACCAAGGTTCAGTAAATCCAAGTGTAAATGTTCTAAAATAATTACCTACACCAAACTGCCAGTTAAAGTTAAGTACTTGACCTGCACCCATTTGAAAAGGCTCTGCAGCAGAAAAATTTGTTAAAGTAACTCCTAAAGCACCGCTAAATCCGTAACTTCCGCTATATCCAATAGAAGCGTTCAAATAATCACTAGATTTTTCTTCCACTTTAAGAATTAAATTTACCGTACTATCAGAAGTAGGTCGGTAATCAATACCTTCTTGATATAGTTTTTCAACATTAAAATATTGTAAATTGGCAAGTTGTTGAATGCTTCTAAAAATATTATTTCTACTAAAATAATCACCCGGAATTACATAAAGCTCTCTTCTAATTACTTTATCTTTAGTTTTTGTGTTCCCTGTAATTTCAACTCTGTTAATTTTAAAGCGGTTATTTTCGTTTATTTTAATTATTATGTTCAAAGAATCGTCAGAAACTTTTTCTTCTTTCAAATCTAAGTTAAAGCCTAAGTATCCGTTATCTTGATATAAGGAAGATACATCTGTTTGCTTCTCGTTAAAGTATAAGTTTTTTTGAAACTTGTCAAAATCATAAACTTCGCCTTTATAAACGTCAAGTCTCTCAGAAAGTGCTTCATCGGTATAAACAGTATTTCCTTGCCATACAATATCTTTAATTTTATACTGAGGACCCTCATTAACATTTATAACAATATCAACACGTTTTTTATCCGCACTGTATAATAAAGTGTCATTAATTATTTCAAAATCTCTATAACCATTCTTCTTATAGAATTTTTCTAAAAGTTCTTTATCCTTTTTAAAATCTTCTTTTTTAAGCTTTCCAGAAACCCAAAATTTCCACCAAACAGCTTCGCTTGTCTCATCAAATTCACTTTTTAATTCACCGGATGAAAAGGCATTGTTTCCTGTAAATTTAATCTCGTTAACTTTTACAACTTCGCCTTCATCAATATTGTAAACTAATAAAATTCTTTCTTTCATTTTTCCCAAAACGTCCGTTTTGCTATCTGAATCATATTCATATTCAGTTTCAAATGTGTTTTTGGAATCATTAATATCAACCCAAGTAACTGTAATATCACTTTTTGATGTATCTGATTTTAGAAAGCTATATTGCTTAGGAGTAATTACAGAATTCAAAAATCCTTCTTCTGTATAAAGCTGTTGAATCTTCTGCTTAACTCTATATACATCTTGACTTTTTAAAGTCTGTCCCTTTACGAAATTAATTTTTGCATTTATATCGTCTTCATCAATTTCGTCATTACCTAAAAGATATACTTTATCAGCTAAACGGGGAAATTCTTTTACTTTAATAACAAGAAATATTCCGTTATCAATCTGTTTGGCAATATCAATCGATACTTCCGAAAAAATATTTAAATTCCATAATCGCTTTATGGCATTTATAGTTTCATCTCCCGGAACGTCAATTTCATCATTCACTTTTAAACCGCTATTGGCAATAACAATAGTTGCATCGGTATTTTTATTCCCTTCAACGGAAATACCTAAAATTTGAAAATGCTCTCGAGCCTGAGAAAAAATAAATGTTGAAAAAAGGAAAAATAGAAATAAACTATACTTCAGTAGTTTGCAGGAAATTTGTTTTTGCATTCTTATTCTTTGAATTTTTTGAAATCTGTTCACTAACAAGTCCAAATCTTCGCTCTCTTTTTTGATAATCTTTAATAGCTTCAAGCAAACAAGCAAAATTAAAATCGGGCCATAATGTTTTCGTAACGTAAATCTCGGAATAAGCAATTTGCCATAAAAGGAAGTTACTTACTCTCATCTCACCGCCGCTACGAATCATTAAATCCGGATCCGGTATATCTTTAGTATACAAGTGTTGTGAAATCATTTCTTCATCAATACTGTCACTTTTAATTTCACCGGACTCAATTTTTTTTGCTATATCAATTATTGCTTGTTTTAATTCTGTTCTTCCGCTATAACTTAATGCTAAATTTAAAGTCATTTTTGTATTTTCGGAAGTTCTTTTAATACTGTCATACAATTCTTTTTGAACAATATTCGGTAATAAATTAATCTCGCCTATAGTAGTTAGTCTAATGTTATTCTCATGCAATGAATTAGTTTCGTTGTGCAAACTTTTAACAATCAAACGCATAAGTGTAGTTACTTCATCTTGAGGTCTTTTCCAATTTTCGGTTGAAAATGTATACAATGTTAAGTATTTTACTCCAAGATGAGCACATGTTTCTACCATCTCTCTTACTACTTCTACTCCTTTTTTATGCCCTGCTACTCTTGGCAGCCCCCTTTGTTTAGCCCACCTACCATTTCCGTCCATTATCATGGCAATATGGTTAGGTATATTTCCTAATACTTTAACCTTATCAATTTCTTTAATTACTTCTTCGGTTAAATACTTATTCAATCTTTTCTCTTAAAATTTAAAATTAACTTTACAAAATAAAGTATAGAGTTCAAAATGTCAAGATTTGGCAAATTTTATACCAAATTATTCGAATTTTGAGGCTACTGACTTAAACATCATCATTTTAATTTTGTGCCCGTTTTTTTTATGTTTTTTCATATTATTGTAATTTTTTAATTTATTTACACTTAGGGCAAATATTTGCCCCTAAATTTATGAACAAAAAATCATTTTATTAGGTTAAACTATAAAAACTTGAGAAGATAATGAATAATATTCCGAATAAACTTATAAGCGAAAAAAGCCCTTATCTAATCCAACACATATATAATCCGGTATATTGGTATCCTTGGGGGGAAGAGGCTTTTACTCTTGCAAAAGAACAGAACAAACCAATTTTTCTTTCAATAGGTTATTCAACTTGTCATTGGTGCCACGTAATGGCTCACGAATCTTTTGAAAATGAAATTATCGCCGATTACTTAAATAAAAATTTCATTTCAATAAAACTTGATAGAGAAGAATATCCGGAAATTGATAACATTTATATGCACATTTGCCAAATGGTTAACGGAAACGGTGGTTGGCCATTAACTGTGTTTATGGATTTTTCTCAAAGACCTTTTTTTGTTAATACATATTTCCCTCCGGAAGATAGGCACGGAAGAATAGGTTTTTTAACATTATTAAAAAGAATTAACGAATATTGGATTAATGAACCGGATAAAATTAATGCAAGTATAGAAGCTTTAACTAATTCCATCAATTTTAATAATACAAAATCAGAAAATATCGCTTTTGATTCAAATGTTATTGATAATTTATATACCGACCTAATAAACAGTTATGATAGGATTAACGGAGGTTTTGGAAACGCTCCTAAATTCCCTTCTCCCCAAAACTATTTATTCTTGTTAGATTATTCATTATACTATGGTTCTTACGATGCATTAAAAATTGTAATTCATTCATTATATAAAATGCGACTTGGCGGAATATTTGACCATGTTGGTTTTGGTTTTCATAGATATTCAACTGATAAAACGTGGTTAGTACCACATTTTGAAAAAATGTTATACGACCAAGCAATGTTACTGCTTGCTTATTCCAAAACTTATAAAGTTTCACAAGATAATTTTTTTAAAGAAGCATCTTATGATATTATTCAATACTTAATTTTTGAGTTAATATCTAAAGAAAACGGATTTTATTCCGCTCAAGATGCGGATAGCGAAGGTGAAGAAGGTAAATATTATGTTTGGAGTTATGCCGAATTATATAAACATTTAAATAATGCTGATTTTGAAGAATTTTGCAGCTACTTTAACATCAAAGAAGAAGGCAATTATCTAGATGAAAGAACAAGAGAACTAACAGGTAACAATATACTTCATATTTCCGAATATGATTATCCTTCATATAGTAAATTTATTTTGACATTACAATACCTTAACAAACAAAGGAAAAAAAGAGTACATCCTTTAACCGATACTAAAATCTTAACCGATTGGAACGGTTTAGCTATCTGGGCTTTAGCAGAATCGGGAATAAATTTAAATGATTTAGCCCCAATTGAAATAGCAGAAAAAACTTTTAAGTTTATTATTAACAATCTTATCGATAAAGATAATAAACTATTTCATCGGTATATTGACGGTGAAAAAGGATTGGAAGCTACTGCCGATGATTACGCCTTTTTGATAAGGGGACTTCTTTCTTTGTTTAAAGCCACAACAAATATTGAATATCTTGAATATGCATTAGCATTTAACGAAGTATTATTAAATGAATACTGGGATAAAGATAATTACGGTTTTTATTATTCCCCCAAAAACGGAACTAAATTAATAACGCGAAGCAAACAATTATTTGACAATGCAATCCCATCGGCAAATTCGGTATCTGCATTAAATCTACTTAACTTTTATTCAATAACCGGTGACCAAAAATTTATACAATACTTTGAAAAATTATTACTTGCTTTCGACAATGAAACCGTAAAATTTACACGCTCGCTAGGTATGTTAATAGACGTATTTTTGCAATATGAAGAAGGAATAACCGAAATAATTATTGCGGAAAATAATAAACCCGTTAAAGCAAAAGAGTTCTTGCATTTTATATATAGAAAAGTTGCTATTCCATACAATATAGTTTATCTAAATGATTTCAATTTTGAAAAATATAAAAAAATAGCACCGCATCTTGAAGCATACTATAACAAAAATAACGATGCGTATATTTACATTTGTAAAAATGGTCAATGTGATTTACCGATTAACGATATCGAAAAATTAAAAGATTTCGAATTTTAGTCTTTTTTTATATATTTGCAATAATATTTATAGAGCTAATAATGAAAAAATTTGTATATTCAGTTCAATTAACAATTTTTACGATTATATCATTTATTACAATGAATATAACCGCTCAACATAATTATAACAAAGTAAATTTAAATAACATTGATATTAATTCGATGATTAATACGGTAAGTTATTTAGCTTCACCGGAGTTAGAAGGAAGAATGGCAGCTAGCCCCGGATATTTTCTTGCTGCTAAATTCTGTTCAGCTCGATTTAACCAGTACGGGCTAAAACCGATTAACGAGGATTCCTATTTTCAGTCTTTTTTTGTTGAATATAACGAAATAAAAGAACCGATTTTATTAAAGCTGATTGATAATGATAAAACTAAAGAGTATAAATTGGGGAGAGATTTTATATTCCGAGGATTTACCGGTGGTGGTAACGTAACCGGTGAAGTTGTATTTTGTGGATACGGAATAAGCCAACCTGAAATCGGATATGACGATTATGAAGGAATTGATGTTAAAGATAAAATTGTAATGGTATTTAAGTACCATCCCCGCTGGAATAATGAAAAAGGGAAATTTATTAACGGAAACCCTCGAGAAAAAGCTGCAATAGCTTTTAAGCATGGTGCTAAAGCAATATTTTTTATTTCATTTCCAAATGACAATGAACCACAAAAACCGATCGGAAGCGTAATAAGCGGAAGTGGTGAGCAAAATACAAATTTTCCTGAAGTACATATAGATTTAGCAGTTGCAAATAACTTTTTTTACGGATCGAAAAAATCTTTGAAAGAATTACAAAATATAATTGATTCTACAAAAAAACCTTCTTCCGTAAACCTTAATAAAAAAGCTAATATTTTGGTTAATACTGCCTATAGTAAAGAAAAAGAAACCGTAAATATAATTGGATATATTCCCGGATCGGATTACAAACTGAAAGATGAATACGTAATTCTAGGAGCACATTTAGACCATGTCGGCAAGCAGGGAGATACTTTATATTTCCCCGGTGCAAATGATAATGCAAGCGGTTCTGCAGCCCTCTTAGAAGTCGCAAAAGCGTTCAGTCTTTCCGAATTGAAACCTAAAAGAACTTTGGTTTTTATTTTAT
Source organism: Bacteroidota bacterium (assembly GCA_023447335.1). Classification (GTDB taxonomy): domain Bacteria; phylum Bacteroidota; class Ignavibacteria; order Ignavibacteriales; family Melioribacteraceae; genus JAEXOD01. Next base: position 3,049 of record JAEXOD010000219.1, on the reverse strand, counting down.
TTTCAAGCGAAGAGAGTGGACTACAGGGTGCAGAGTATTATTTAAATAATCCTATTTTCCCACTTGAAAATACTGTTGCCATGTTAAACATGGATTGTATCGGGTATGGAGATAGTATTCAATTAGGTAATGGCAAAAGCAGTCCGTTGTTATGGGAGCTTGCAAAAAACATAAGTAAAAATAATGATTTACCAACAGTAAGCCAAACATGGTCGGGTGGCGGAGCAGACGCAACACCATTTCACCAAAAAGGAATACCCGCTCTTTATTTTGTCACAACGAACAGCTATGACCACTTGCATTACATGACTGATAAACCTGAAACATTAAATAAAGCATTATATCATAAAATTGCTAAACTAGTTTATCTAACAATGGTTGAATTAGGAAATGGTAATTATTCAAGAGAACCGATAAAATAGTTTTATATTCAAAAATATTAATGTTAATTTTGTTAATATTTATTACTTTGTTTTTTATTGAATATTCTCCGCATTTTTTCATTAATTCTTTCTTAAAAAGGGGTTTTATTTTAAGAAATTATTCCGTTTTGGTATTGACTTAGTTATTCTATTTCGTTATTTTAAGAAGAACTAAATACTCATTTTCAATTTTTCTGTGCGACTTTAACTTAATACAATAATTATTTAATTTTGAGGCTTAAATGAGAACTATCCCTTTATTTTTTATTTTTTTATTTGTCATGTTCCGGATAACAGATGCACAAAATAAAGTTCAAAACAACTCTAACCTAAATTACCTATCAATAGTAAAATGTGAACACGACAATTTAATTTCATCTGAATTTATTGAGAATTATAACAGTTTAAAAGTTCCTACAACTTTTTTTAAACCAAGTGAAATATTGGGGTTAAATAATAGTTCAAAAATTATTTTTACTTACAATAACAAGGGTTTAGTAACTAGCGAAGAATATTATGAATCTGATAGCTCTGGTTTGAATCTTAGTTATAAATGGCTATATACCTATACTTCAAATGGGAAAATATTAACAGCAAGTTTTATTCCAAACAATGGTAGTTGCACAAATCTTATTACATATGAATATGATAATATTGGACAATTAATTAGAATAACTAAGAAGAATTGTGATAATGATTTTGATAAATATGAATACACTTATTACGATAACAAAAAAATGAAAGATTCTTATTATTATATGAAACTTGGTAACTGGGTTGCTAAAAGTGGTTCAATTTATGAGTACGACAATAATTTAAACTTAATAACAAAAACTAACCTTAGCGAAAAAGAAAACACTTTAGCATATTCTTCAAAGTCTACTTTTACTTATTCACCGATAAATTTGCAACTAACCATTTTAGAACAAAGCTATACAAATTATAATTGGACTGATTCAAAGTATTATACTTTTGAATATGATTCGTTATCGCAATTAGTTCATAAAATAGAATCTATTAAAGTAAACAATAATTGGAATGAGGAATATCACTATTATTATTTATACAATCAAAATGGCAGTTTATTAAAATACACTCAAAAAAGATGGGTGCCGAATGCGTGGATTCTTAATTATCAAGAACTTTATACTTATGATGAAAATCAATACTTGTTAACTAAAATATCACAAGTCGGAGATGGGTTAGGTAACGGAATTAATGAATTGAAAACAAACAGAACATACAATATTTTGGGACAAATTACTTCTAATGTTCTTTCGAGATATAATAGCGGCTCTTGGAAAATATTAGATAGCACAATTTACGAATACGATGATAACTTAAATTGTATAAAAGCTGCAAACTATGGAATAGAAAACGGTAATTATGTTCCTACCTATAATATTTTAGATATTTATTACAATCAGTCCTCAGAGTACTTAAGTATTTATAGTAATTATGCTGCAATTAGCTACATATTAATAAATAATGTTTCAGAAAACGATTTCTTTGCTAATAGTTTTTCACTCGAAAATAATTACCCAAATCCCTTTAACCCGAGTACAACTATAAGTTTTAATATCCCTAAGACCGATTATGTTTCTCTTAAAATATTTGACTGTATTGGCAAGGAAGTTGCAACTTTAATAAATCAAGAATTAGTGGCTGGAAAACATAGTATTATTTGGAATGCTGATAAAAATGCCAGCGGAATTTATTTTTATAAGTTATCTTCAGGCAAATATACAATAACAAAGAAAATGTGTTTAATAAAGTAATTATTTAACAATATAAATTTGCATACATGTTATTTTTAATATTTAGTCCTTATAAATAAAAGGGTATTAGAACAATAATGCCCTTTTATAATCTATTGATAGATTTATAAAAATTCAACTATTATTTCCGGGAAAACAATTCAATCCTAAAAATTAATATTGATGAAAATAAAACAATTTCAAGAAAGATTCTCCGACTTTTCAGAATGAAACAACTGCAGGCTGGGATTGCTGCCCTTTTTAATTATATAAAATTACAAACACACATCGAATTCGAAAATTATAATAGTTTTTAACTTTTCCTCATAAATTGTCACTAAAGATATTTTCCAGCATCTCATGAAGCGCTGCTTTTGTAAACGGTTTTGCCAAATAATGGGTACACCCGTTTGATAGAAATTTTTCTCTATCACCCGCCATTGTATAAGCCGTAACTGCAATAATTGGAGTAGAAGTATAATCATTTCTTTCCCGTAAAATATTAACTACTTCCAAACCCGTCATACCTGTCCCTAAATTTATATCCATCATAATCAGATCATACTTATTTTTATTTGTAATCTCAATGGCTTCTTTTCCCGAGGGAACTGTATCCAATTCGTAATGTTTATTTAAATAGGCTTTAATTAAACTTCTGTTAATCTCTTCATCTTCTACATAAAGAATCTTTTTTGTCACCTTTGGCTTTTGTTCAATTAAAACATTATGAGAAATATTCAAATTTTCAACCTTAGATTCATAAACCGGAATTTTCACTATAAAAGTTGATCCTTTACCGATTTCACTTTCTACAGTAATTAAACCGCCCATTATTTCGGTCATTTTTTTAGCTATTGTTAAACCTAACCC
>JAEXOD010000180.1 GCA_023447335.1 Bacteroidota bacterium | reverse complement strand
TACTTGTTGCGTACGAAAAATTAGAATTAAAATTATTAAACATTATTTCTGTTTTAAGCCCTTGAAGTTTTCTATTAAATAAACCGAATTGTCCGATATTTGTATTATAATCATAATCACCAAAAGTACCAACCGCATTTTTGTGTTTAATTTCAATAAAAACTTTATCTAATTCTTCCAGTTTTTCACTATTCCCTTCAGGTTGTATCGGAGTATTCTCGTCAGTTAAAGCCGCAGTTATTTCAATATCTTCCGAAAGTTTACCGCTTAATTGTAATCTTAGTCCGCTATTTAAAGTAAAATCTTTATTTGTACCAACCGTAAAACCTCTAACAATTGTACCACTTTTTTGCAGTCCTTTTCCAAAAATTGCATCTCCTGAAAATGCATTTGGATCAAGTTTTATAACTCTTATTGAATCTCTAAACTCCGGATCAAATTTCGTAACCAAAGTTTTATTTTGATATATTTTTTTTAACCCGTACTTGTAAGATTTATAAAAAACAAATATCGTATCGAATATAGAATATTCCAAACTATCATCCAGTGAAATACTACTCTCTATGAATGAAAGTTTATATTCATTTATATTTAACCTTTTTCCTCTAAGTATTACTGAATCGCTTAAAGGAACAATATTTGTAGACGATAAAAAGTATTTGTTATTAAAATTTATTTTTATTGTATCAATTTTATTTAAATAGTATAATTTTTCTTGACCGTTAAAAACGGTTGCAAAGAAAACAATAAAATATAAAGAATACTTAAATTTTCTCAATTAATACAAAAAATTAATAATCGGATTTATAAATTTAAGGATTTTTTTTATTAAGAAAAGTTAAAAAAAATGCCTCACCATTAATATGATGAGGCTAATTTTATTCATAACGAAGAGCTTCGATAGGATCTAAATTTGCTGCCTTATATGCAGGATATGTACCGAAAAGAACACCGATAAAAACACACAAACCTACACCAACCATTACCGAATCTATAGGTATTGTTGCAACTGCATTTAAAGCAGACCCTGCTAAATTACCAACCAAAACCCCAAGTACAATTCCGATAAAACCACCGAATAATGATAAAACAATTGACTCAATTAAAAATTGAGATAATATATTACTTCTTTTTGCACCAATTGCCTTTCGTATTCCGATTTCTTTAGTTCTTTCAGTAACACTAACTAACATAATATTCATAATTCCGATTCCTGCCGCAAGTAACGCAATTCCGGCAATAACTATTGCTCCAATCCTAACACCTGCCGTAATATCGTTTATTTGCTTCAAAACGTTTTCGTTTGTTCTTATATCAAAATCATTTTCTTCACCGGGTGCGACTTTTCGAATAGTTCGCATAAAACCTTCCGCTTTCTCAACAAGATCATAATATGATTTTTCATCAACAGCCTTAACAGTTATATTAATACTACCGCTACGTCTTCCGTAAAATATCTGATAAGTAGATAAAGGAATCAAAGCAAAATTATCCTGACTCTGTCCAAAAAACTCACCTTTTCTTTCTAGAACTCCGACTACTAATAATTTATGTCCGTCTAGCTTTACATATTGCCCTACCGGGTGAATAGATTTAAATAATTTTGTGGCTACATCAGCACCTAAAACAATAATTCTCTCAGAATGATGATAATCATTATAATTAAAATCTCTTCCATCTTCAATAATCCAATCATTATTGCCAAAAGCTTCAGGAGTACATCCTCCCAAACTAACATTAGGATTAGTCTCTTCTCCGTAATACTTAATCATTTTTCCGCCGCTCCATTGTTCGGCTCCGATATTTTGAGTTTCTATTAGTTTATCCTTAAGTTCAAAAAACTCTTCAAGTGAAATATCTTTTCTATTACGAATTTTTGCCCATTCAGCGTGACCACCGGTTCTAACAGCAGGCCATTTTTGAATTTGAAAAGTGTTTTTACTTAGTTCAGAAACACCTTCTTCGATGCTTTTTTGAAGCATTGCTATTACGGTACTAATAGCAATTATGGAAAATATACCTACTACTATACCTAAAATAGTTAAAGAAGATCTTAACTTATTTGTTCGTAGTGAGTTTAAAGCCATTCTTAAAATTTCAAGTATTTTCATTATTCATACCTCAATGCTTCAACAGGATCCAATTTAGCTGCAGTATATGCCGGAGCGAATCCGGATATAACTCCTGTTAATAAAGAAATAGTAACTGCTAATATAAAAGCGTCAAACTCTAAACTTACCGGGAAATCATATTGCTCAATAATCTTAACTCCGATAACCGCAACAATTAGACCTATTAAACCGCCAATCAAACAAATTATAGCAGATTCGGTAATAAATTGCCCTAAAATAGTTCTACGCTTAGCTCCGATTGCCTTTCTTATACCGATCTCTTTTGTACGTTCTTTCACAGAAACAAACATAATGTTCATAATTCCGATTGCACCGACAAACAATGAAAGTCCGGTAATTAATATTCCTGCCACTTCTATTACTCCAACCGTGTTATTAATTGTATTTAATAAGCCTTCTTGTTGGTTAATAGAAAAATCATCGGCTTGGTCATATTTTAATCCTCTTACCTGCCTCATAATTCCTATGGCTTCTTCCTTAACATCTTCAACACTTTGACTATTCCTAGCTCTTACGTTAATTGTAATACTTCTGCTATCAGCACTTTGATAATACTTAAAAATGTTGTTAATAGGAATAAACACTTGATTATCAGGGTTAAAATTACCCATAATATAACTTCCTTGTTCCTCAAGAATACCTATTACCTTAAATTTAATTCCTTTAATGTCAACATTTTTCTCAAAACCGTCGTCTCTTGGAAAGAGTTTTTTGTTTATTTCGCTTCCTATCACACAAACATTACGAGAACCATTGCTTTCGAGCTCGTTAAAAAAGCGCCCTTGAGTAAAAGATAAATTAGTAGTATTGATATATTCATAAGTTGTTCCTTGAATAAATACAAATTCTACAGATTCTTGTTCATATTTTACTGTTTGAGAAGTCCACATAGTTGGGGCACTAGCTAATGGTAACTTAGCTCTTTCTCTATATTTCTCATAATCTTCTAATTTTAGGTTCTTTCTATTTCTGATTTTCCACCAAGGGACATCATTATTAAACCATTCCCATTTATCAATGTATAAGTTATCTGTACCCAAAGAACTTACACCCTGCTGAAAAGATTGATTAATCCCTTTTATAGCCGTAGACATCAGAACAACGCTGGCAACACCGATTACAATACCAAGCGTTGTTAATACTGATCTAACTTTGTTTGCTTTTATCGCTCGCAAAGAAATTAGTAATCCTTCTTTTAATTCAAACAGAAAATTTTTCATTATTCACCTATCTTAAGTGTTAGCTTCTCGTTTTACCGGTATTACTCTGTTTTGAACTTGTTCATCTTTTTCAATTAATCCGTCTCTTAGACGAATAATACGAGCAGCATGTTCGGCAACTGATTCTTCGTGAGTAACTAAAATAATTGTATTACCTGCCTGGTGTAATTCATTAAAGAGATACATAATATCTTCACCGGTTTTTGAATCTAAATTCCCTGTAGGCTCATCAGCTAAGATAATAGAAGGTCTAGTTACTAAGGCTCTAGCAATAGCCACTCTTTGTCGCTGACCTCCGGAAAGTTCGTTTGGCTTATGAGTCATTCTATCTAATAAACCTACATGAGTAATCGCTTCAACAGCTCTTTCTTTTCTTTCTGAAGCTTTAATACCGGCATAAATTAAAGGAAGTTCAACATTATGTAATGCATTTGAGCGTGGAAGTAGATTAAAAGTTTGAAATACAAATCCGATTTCCCTATTTCTAATCTGGGCTAATTCATTATCATTCATATCGCTAACATTCAAACCGTTAAAATTGTACAGCCCTTTGGTGGGTGTATCCAAACAACCTAAAATATTCATTAAAGTTGTTTTACCGGAACCGCTAGGTCCCATTATTGCGACATATTCGTTTTTATCAATTTTCAACGAAACATCACGCAATGCAAAAACTTCTTCATTACCAACTTGATATATTTTAGCAATATGTTCTATGGTTATAATATTCATTTTTTATCCGTTATTTTTTTTGAGTGTTATCTTTACCTTTTTTCTGAACCATTACTTTAATATTATCTTCAAGTTCTTTTGATATGGCTCTATAAGGTCCTGTAACTATCTCTTCTTTACCTTCAAGTCCTTCTTTTATTTCGATATAAGTATCATCACTAATGCCGGTTTTAACTTTAATAAGTTTTGATTTATTATCAACAACTGCAAAAACAACTTCATCCGGTTTTGTTTGTTTTTGAGTAACTTTTGGTTTGTTATCATCTTCTTCAGTAACAGTACCGTTGGTATTAAACACTTTTCCTTGTTGAGTGCGAGCCGTTACGCATTGAATCGGAACTGACCATACGTTGTATTTTGTTTCTGTTTCAATCTCTGCATCACAGGACATACCCGGACGAATATTTTCGCCTTCGGTATCCAATAAAATTTTGATTTCAAAATTTACTACTTCATCCTGTGTACCTAAACCGGTAGATTTAGCACTATTACCAATCTGGCTAACAGTTCCTATAAACTCTCTATCACCAAAAGCATCAATCTTCACTCTGGCAGTATCACCTATACTAATTAAAACAACGTCGTTTTCGTCAACATCAACGGTTGCTTCCATTAAATTTAAGTTTGCAACTGTCATTAAATTGGTTCCTTGACTAAAACTACTTCCCAATACGCGTTCACTTAATTCTACATTTAAAGCACTGATAGTACCGTCAATAGGAGAATAAATAGTTGTTTTGGCAAGTTGTTCTTGTTGCTCTTTTAATGACTCTTCAGATTGTAAAATTGCTGATTTTTGCGACTGAAATTGACCTAAACTTTGATAATAATTAGATTTTGCAGTTTCAAGATCTGCATCGCTAGCAAGCTTTTTCTCATACAGTCCTTGTACTCTTTTATATTCTTTTTCAACTCTTTCCAAATTTGCCTTTTGAACATCAAGACCGGCTTTTGCAGCTTCTAAACTTGCTAAAGCTCTATTTCTTTGGGCAACATAAATATCAGGTTTAATTTTAATTAAAAGTTGGCCTCTATTAACTTTGTCCCCTTCTTTTATAGGAAGTTCAACTATTTCACCTGTTACTTCAGGGGTCAAAACAACTTGATAAACCGGGTTAATTTTTCCGGTAGCAGATACTACTTGAGTAATACTTCTTTTTTGAACTTGTTCGGTTTGTACAGATATAATTTGTTCCTTATCACCGCTAAAGGCAACTATTAAAACAATTACTACCAATAATAAACCTAAACCACCAAACACCATAAGTTTTTTTCTATTCTTCTTAGATTGAGCTTTTCCCATTATATAAATCTCCTAATTAAAATTTATTCGTATTTTTTATAATCTAATTTACCAAGTGCATTAACTAATTTATCTTTCATTTTAAAAAACAAAAATTCTGAATCAATAAAAGCTCTTTGAGCATCAACAAAGTTTTTATCAGCCTGCAAAACATCCAAAATAGTACCGCCTCCTAATGTATATCGTTCATTATAAAGTTTTCTATTCTCTTCAGCTGATATCACGTTTTTTGAACTGACTTCTAATTGTTTTTTGGCTGCGGTAAGCTCTTGATAGCTTTGTTTAATCTCAATTTTTATTTGTCTTTCTAAAGTTAACAAATCCTCTGTACTATTTTTAGCCTGAATTTCAGCCTGTTCAATTGCACTTTCTGTTGCCCAACCGCTAAAAATTGGAACATTTAGGGATAATCCAACCGTCCAAATTTTTCTATCAAATAAATCCCCAACGGTAATCGAATTTGTAGAGAACGAATAATTTCCCGAAACACTTGGATATAATCCGCTTTTAGCTATTGTAACATTATTATAAGCGCTTTCTAATAACAATTTTTGTCCTTTATAATCGGCTCTATTTGTTAATGCTTCGTTAACCATTTGTTCTATTGATTCAAATTCTGCTGTTAATCCTTTTGTATCAATTTTACTTTCATCAAAAGGAATTTCATACTCATATTCCTTCATAACATCTAGGGATAAAAAGTTAAGTAAGTTACTTTTAGCTGTTTCATAATCATTTGCCGCTTGTATTTGAAGTAACTCGGCATTTCCGTATTGAACTTGTTGAGCATACAAGTCTGCAAGTGCCGCAGCTCCCAATTTATTCCTTTCCTGAATTGTCTCTAATAAACGCATATTGTATTTGAGATTTTCTTCTCTAACATTTAGCATTTTTTTCATATTTAGAACGGTATAATATAATTCTGTTGTCTGGTAAACAATATCTTGTTTTAATTTTTCTAAACTTAATTTGGCTGCATAATAATTATTTTTACTTCTATCTAATGTTGCAAAAGATGACAACCCGTCAAATAAATTCCAACTACCGCCGGCACTTACACCATAACTTCTACTATCAATAGTTGTCTCTGGTCTCCCCACGTAATCACCAAATTCATTTAATTGAGTCGTTCCTTTGTCTTGTACTTTCTGCCAATTCCAGCTTCCGCGTAATCCGAAATTTGGTAAAAAGTTTCCGTAAGAACTTTTAATGTTACTTTTATCGGCTTCAATGTTATTTACAGATTTAATAACTGAACTGTTTTTTTGAAGAGCAATTTTTATTGCTTCATCCAAAGTTAATTTAGACTGAGCCTGTAACGAAATGCTAAATATGATTAGTAATAATAAAACTGACCTTATGTTCATTTTTTCTCCTTAAATGCAAAAAGATTTTGTTTTCTAACTATTAGGACGGAATAAATTCAAAAAAGTTTAATTATGTGACAATTTTTTACAATTTTATGTATAAGTCTTTTATTTCCAACAAATAATTATATGCAGCTTCATATTCATTAGGTATTTTCCCCTCTAATATTGCTTCTTCAATTGCATCTTTTATTTCCCCTACAAGTTTAGAAGGTTTCAGATTGCAAACTTCCATAATAGTTTGACCGTCAACCGGACATTTAAACATTCTTAATTTATCTTTTTCTTCTACTTCTTTTACTTTACTCACTACTATTTCATAATTTTCAAGGTATTTATCTATTTTATCTTGATTATGACTTGTTATATCGGCTCTGCATAACGTAATTAAATCATCCAAAGCTTCTCCGGCTTGTACTATTAACCTTCTTATTGCGGAATCTGTTACAGTTTCATCAACTAAAGCCATTGGTCTAAGATGTAGCCTTACCAATTTTGCAACATATTCAATCTGGTTAAAAGGGAAACGCATTCTCTTAAATATTCCTTTTATCATTCTCGCCCCAATTTCCTCATGACCGTGAAAAGTCCAACCAATTCCTTCATAAAACTTTTTTGTTGCCGGTTTTGCAACATCATGTAATAATGCTGCTATACGTAACCAAGTATTATCTGTAACTCTTGCAATATTATCCACAACTTTACATGTGTGATAAAAAACATCTTTGTGATGATAATCTTGTCGCTGTTCGGTTCCGCCCAATAAATGTATTTCAGGGAATATTACTTTCATAACACCTGTTTGATAAAGGTGAATAAGCCCTATTGAAGGAGTAGGAGCATTAATTATCTTTATAAATTCATCAGTTATTCTTTCTTGTGAAACAATTTTTAATCGATCTGCCATATTTACCGCAGCTTTCAATATACTTTCATCAACATCAAAATTTAATTGACTTGCAAATCTAAAAGCTCTTAATATCCTAAGCGGATCATCACTAAATGTTTCTTCAGGATTTAACGGAGTACGAATTATCTTATTCCTTATGTCATCAATTCCTTTCAATGTATCAATTAATTCCCCATAATCGGATTCATTAAGAGAAATTGCCAAGGTGTTTATTGTAAAATCACGCCTCATTATGTCATCATAAAAAGTTCCGTTTTCAACAATTGGTTTTCGACTTAAAAAGTCATACGATTCTTTTCTTGCTCCTACGAATTCCAAATTTAACCCTTTATAAGCAAAATGAGCCGTTCCGAATGTCTTAAAAACACTAACATGTTCAATACCCAGTTTCAATGCAACTTTGGCGGCAAACACCGTTCCGTCTCCGATAACCATTATATCAATATCATTTTTTAAGGGTCTTTCCAAAATTATATCTCTAACGTACCCACCGATTAAAAAGACTTCAACTTTTTCTTTTTCTGCTACTTCTCTAATCTGATTAAATAAAATGCTTTTATATAAAATTTCTATTTTCAATTTAATTCCTATTCTTCCTTTTTTTTATAAACCAATTTAATTTTTGTAATTTACTAAAATATAAACATTGTTTATCATTATCAATGTTCAATTTTATTAAAACATCAAGTAATTTTTTTGCAGACTCGTAATCTCCTTTAAGAAAATATTCATCGGATAATTTTTCAATTTTTAATCTATAATATCGATTGTTTCTAAATGAATCATTTTTGCTTAATAAATCAGTATTAAGAAGATCAGTATCCTTGGAACTTATAAATAAAAATTTTAAACTATCTATTTTGATTTTTGCGAAACTAAAGTTTCCTTCATTCACTAAATATTCCCTCATCAATTCTTCATTATACTTCAAAAGCTCTTTTATTTTATAAATCTCAAAATTATAATTTTCACTAATATTATACTCCAGTAATTCATCCAATCCGCTATAATTACTTTCTGAAAGAATTATATTTGTTTTTTCATATAAAAGTCTAAATGAGAAATAAATATTTTTATCTTTGCAAATATCTAATATCTTACTAATCTCATATTTGACAGTTTTATATTCCCTCAACATAATCAAAGAAACTATATATCCGTTAAATGCCAAAAGACTATTACTTTCTTCAAATAAACTTTTATATTCATTTGCAGCTTGTCTATATCGTTTATTTTCGAAAATATTTCTTATTTCCTCATATCTATAAGCAATATATCTTGCGCATTTTTTATTAACTAACGGGGAATAACCAAAAAAATATATTGCTTTATTTTTATTAAAAGGTAAATTCAAGCTATTAATAAATTTTAGATAATCAACGTATAATTTTTTTGAGTTTTCGTTAAAACTTTTCTCAAGACTTGAGAACTTATAAAAATTAAAGACTTTATTTCTCCCATACTCAGAATAAAGATATTTAATAAACGAGCCTGATAAAATATATCCTAGTGAAGAATTGTAGGAAAAGAAATTTAGACCATTAAAAATATAATTAGGATTGATATTATAATAACTAATTCCCAATGAAGCATATTCGTCTAAACTTCCGGATGGTTCAATTATTTCTTCAATCGCCATAGCAAATCCTTCAATTATAGCGGGATTTAATCCATTAGCCAGTTTTAACGGACTAACACCTATTTCGGCTGAAAAAACATGTATAATTTCATGCAACAAATTTCTATCTACGGAATTGATATTAATATGAATTTGATAAAGCCAAGGTTTAGTAACATCTGCAGCCCTAGAACCAAATAATTTCCCTTTTTGTTCATCACTACTATAAATAAAGGATTCAATTTTATTAATTGGTTGAAAACCCAACTCCTCTCTTACTTTTAAAAAGTAATATTCATGCAAAAGATTTATTCTTTCAAATAGTTTTGAATCAATCGAATTATCGTAATATACAATAAAATGTTCTGTCTCTTTAATTTCTGCTAAATGCTTTTTTAATCGATCTTTTGATGTATTAAGTCCCAAAAGTGGTTTGATCATAAACGACATAATTACTAAAAGAAAAACTAAAAAAAACTTTATTCTATCTTTTTTAATGAAATTTGTAATAGAAATTATTATAATACCTAATAGAATGGGTATTAATCGGCTGTAAATGAGTTTTGAGTCAATTTTAATTAATTCGTCATATATTGTACCGGGGAAATAAGCTAATATTAAATTGTAGAAATAAATTTGCGGATATAAAAATAACTCTATAACTATATCAAGTATAATAATAAATGTTAGAGAATAAAATAAAAGTTTTTTATGCTTAAATTTTGTATTCTTTAAGAGTAGAAATAACGTAAAGCCTAGAAAACTAGAAGGTAAAACAAATAAAAAATAATATTTTAATCCAAAACCAAACGAACAAAAGCCTAATATTATTTCACTAGATAGTGATATGCAAATTGGGACCGTAAATAATAAAAGGGGTATAATTATAATTTGATTACCGATTTTATAAACGGACACATCACTGAATAATAAAAATCCCCAAAATAAAAATTGTAACAGGGAATTTATCATAGCAAATTCATACCCCATTTTATTTGTAAGGGGTATAAATTGCATTAAGATATTAAAAGAAATAAAGAAAATAAACGGTATTATAAAATTTTTAGTTTTTAGAAGTATCACTTAACTAAAATTCCGAAGTTGAAACCCTTTTTATATCTGCTCCCAAACTGCAAAGTTTTTCTTCAATTTTTTGATATCCCCTATCTAAGTGATATATTCTTAACACTTCTGTAACACCCTCCGCTGCCAATCCGGCTAAAACTAATGAAGCACTTGCACGTAAGTCTGTTGACATTACTTTTGCTCCTTTTAAACTTTTAACACCTTTTACAACTGCGGAATTTTTAATTACTTCAATATTAGCACCTAACCTATTTAACTCGTCGATATGCTTAAATCTATCAAAATAAATATTATCAGTTATAGTAGAAGTACCTCCCGCAATAGTCATTAATGCAGTCCATTGGGCTTGCATATCTGTCGGGAATCCGGGGAAAATATTTGTTATTATATCAACACTTTTAACATCAATATTTTCTGCGTTAACTGATATTACACCTTCATTAACTATTACATCACAGCCTGTTTGTGATAATTTATCTGTTACACTTAAAATATTATTAGGTTCATCATACTCTATTTCAATCTTTCCCTTTGTTATTGCACCTGCAATTAATAATGTTCCTGCTTCAATTCTATCACCGATATTTGAAATTACCGATCCGTTCAATTCATCAACGCCAATTATTTCAATTGTATTAGTTCCAATACCGGAAATCTGAGCACCCATTTTAACAAGATAATTAGCTAATAAAGTTATTTCAGGTTCTGTTGCTGCATTGGTAATTAAGGTACTCCCTTTTGCCATTACTGCAGCCATCATTGCATTACCTGTTGCTCCAACAGAAGATATGTCAAAATTTATTTTTGCTCCATGCAATTTATTCGATTTTGCAATAATATATCCTTCATCCAGTTCAATTTGAGCACCCAGTTTTTTCATAGCTTCTAAATGAAGATTGATAGGTCTTGGACCCCAAGCACAACCTCCGGGTAAAGAAACTTTTGCATAACCATATTTAGACAATAACGGACCTAAAACATAAACCGAAGCTCTCATCTTTTTTACTTGTTCGTAAGGAGCAACTTGATTGTTAATTCCGCTTGTGTCGATTTGTAAAGTATAATCCTTAAATGTTACTTCGGCACCTAAATTCATTAACAACTTGTTCATCGTAAAGATATCATTCACTTCCGGAGTATTATAAAAAGTATTTATACCTCTATTTAACAATGCTGCAGGAATTAAAGCTAATGATGAGTTTTTTGCCCCGCTAACCTTTACTCTCCCACTTAATTTATTGCCGCCTTTAATAACAAATTTATCCATAATCCCTATAAATTAATTTAATTTTAGTAATGTTCCGTTCTGTCCTGAAATAAAAACAGAACCTTCTTTATTTTTATCTGCTTTTGTAAAATTTATAAACGTTTTGGTCGAAATAACTTTGAAATTTTTACCGCTATTATTTGAGAAAATAATATATCCTTTAGTTCCTACACCTAATAAATTTTTTTTATCTAAAAATTTTATACTTGCCAATGATCCCATAAATCCGGTTTTTATGTTTTGCCAACTATATCCGCTATCTTCAGAAATCAAAACGTCTCCGCTGCCACCGCAAGATATTCCCAATTCTTCATAAAAAACAACTGATCGTAAATATTTATTCGTGTTTGAATTAACTTTCTTCCAATCCAATCCGCCGTTCTCTGTTCGTAAAATTAAACCGTTCCATCCGACAATTACACCATTATCTTTATCAGTAAACGCAATGTCATATAATATGTCCTGCGTAGGCACATTAACCTTTTGCCAAGTACTTCCTTTATCTTTTGTCATCATTAAATTACCTTTACTTCCAAGTACAAATCCCGTATTTTGATCTTTAAAATAAATTTTAAAAAGTGTAAAATCACTTGCAAATGTATGACGAGTAAAAGTTTCAAAATAGTCTTGACTTATAAAAATTTCAGCCTTATTTCCTATCAAAAAACCCTTGCCGTCTTTCAAAATACAACCGTCTAAAAAGTTAAATGTACTATCAATGTTTTTAGATTTCCAATTAATTCCGTTATCAAAACTAATAAAAACTAATCCGGAATCAGAACCGATAATACCGGTTTTACCACTAAATCTTACAAAATTTAAGTTTTGTGAAGTATTTAAATTTATTTTTTTTATTCTATTAAAATCAAAATTAAGGTCTTCCGAAAATAATGTTTGAATATTGTATTTATCCAATTCTTCCAATTTATTACTATTTAGCAACTCATATACTTGAGTATAGATAAAATAAGAAAGTGAAAGTACAATTAATACAAACACCATAAAACCTAATGTTGAATAGAGTTTTACTTTTTTAGGATCCTTTTTGATGTTAACAGGTTTAGCAGTATTATACTTAGCTATTTGTCTTTCTAGTTCTTCTAAAGCAGCAATAAACTCATTACAGGTAGGAAATCTTTCCATAGCATTCTTTTTCATCGATATGGAAATAATTTTATCTAATTGTTCAGGTAATCCAAATATCAATCGAGTTACTCTCGGCTCTTCTTTTTTTAGATGCCCTTCCATTACATCAAAATCGGAATCACTAAAAAACGGAGGCTGACCGACTAACATTTCAAAAAACGTACAACCAACTGAATAAATATCACTCTGTATAGTTAATTCTCCTCCCCTTACCTGTTCAGGACTCATATAATACAATGTACCTACTTTAGCCCCGGTTTTTGTCATTCCTTTTTCATTGATAGATTTCGAGATTCCGAAGTCCATTATTTTTACTGAACCATCTTTCGTTAAAATTATATTCGAAGGTTTTATGTCTCTATGTATGAAGCCTTTTGTATGTGCAAATGCCAAACCATGCAAAACATTTTTAATTATAAAAATAGCATCTAAGGGATTTAATCTTTTTCTTCTATAAATTATTTTCTCAAGACTTTCACCGTCCATATACTCCATTACAATGCCTAAATTGCCCTCAAATTCAATAAAACCGTAAACAGTAGCAATATTTTGATGTAATAATTTAGCCTGATTTCTTGCTTCTTTTTTAAATCTTTCAATAAATCTTTCATTATCGTTATTTTGCGAATTTAACATTTTAATTGCAACATAACGATCTAATTTAGTATCATATGCTTTATAAACAACTCCCATACCGCCTTTACCTAAAAGCGAAACTATTTTATAACTTTCAATGTTTTTACCGATATAGTTTTCCATATAACCAAAATTTATTGTTTAATTTAACAAAAACCAAATATAATAAATTATTTAATTTTATTTTTTGTGTTTTTAGAGAAAATTCAATATTTTTGTTTTTGTAAAAAAATGTTCTTGCTAAATTTTGTTTAAAATAGTAAATTTACTATTCTCTTTTTGCGAGGATGGCGAAATTGGTAGACGCGCTAGACTTAGGATCTAGTATCGCAAGATGTGGGGGTTCGAGTCCCCCTCTTCGCACTCAACTTTAATCCCTTTTGATAATTATTTAGAGGTAAAATTGGAAACCACAATTAATAAGATTAATGAATGTAACTATGAACTTGTAATTACCGTACCATATAGTGACTTGATAAATGACTTTGAAGAAGCATACAAAAAAGAAAGTAAAGAATTGACATATCCGGGATTTAGAAAAGGAAAAGCTCCCCTTTCCTTAATCAAGCGTATGTACAAAAAAGAAATTGAAGAATTTGCTGCTAAAAATGCTTCGGAAAGATTTGTTGATGCTGCCTTAAAAGAAGGTGAATACGAATTACTTAACAAGCAAATCCTTAAAGATTTAAAAGTTAACTTTGACGATAACGTTCAGTATTTTGTAGATATCGAGTTAGTACCTAAGTTGGACTTAAAAGATTACAAAGGTTTAGAAATTGAAAAGAAAAATTATATAATTGATTCTTCTTATATTGATGCAATCGTTAAAGACTTTAAGAAACCTTTTGCTGAATTAGTAGCTGCAGAAAAAGTTGAGAACAAAGACTTTGTTGTTGTTTATGAAATAGACCAAGAAAAATTAAAAGAACACGACGGTCATAATATTGTTGATAATTTAGTAGATTCTGCATACCCAAATGATTCTTTAGACATAAATAATTTAGATTTAACATCAGCAAAGCTTAATATAAAATTTGCTAATGCTTTTGTAGGTAAGTCAATCGGCGATGAAGTTGAATTAATTGACGAACACACGCATGGTGAGGGTGAACATGCTCATACGCATGAATCTAAATTTTATGTTACGGTTAAAAATATATTTAAAGTAGAATACAAAGATCTAACAGAAGAACAAATAAAAGAAATCACAAAAAACAAATGTTCTACTCAATCAGAATTACTTGAATTAATTGATGTTGATTATAAAAAATATTACTCAAATATTTCTGAAACCGACGCTAATAATAATTTATACAAAACTATTATCGACAATAATCCGTTTGAAGTTCCAAACAGATTTGTGTTTGATACGTTAAATATGTTGGTTCAACAAGAAAGAAAAAATTTAACCAAAGAACAAAATAGAACTATTAATGACGATTTTTTGTATAATTATTTATACCCAAAAGCAGTTGAAAATGTTAAATGGTTTATAATTTCAAAAAACATTCAAAGACTTGAAAATTTGGGTTTTAGTGAAGAAGAATTTGAAAACTTCTTGAAAGAACGTCATGAAAAAACAGGAATTGATATAGAAAAACTTAGAAGTTACTATAAAGAATCTAAAAGACACGAACAAGAAGTTGAACAAAAAGTATTACAATTTGTGAAAGAAAACAATTCATTTAAAACAGTGGAAGTTCCCTTAAAAGGAGAATAAATTTGAAACCTGAAATATATAATCAGTTAGTGCCATATGTAATTGAACAAACAGGACGCGGCGAACGTGGAATGGATATTTTCTCGAGACTTTTACGTGAGAGAATTATTTTTCTTGGTTCGGCAATTGACGACCACGTTGCAAGTATTATTATCGCACAACTTATTTTACTTGAAGCAGAAGACCCGGATAAAGATATTAGCCTTTATATTAATTCTCCCGGAGGAAGCGTTTCTGCTGGATTAGCTATATATGACACAATGAAATTTATTAAATGTGATGTTGCTACTATATGTGTTGGACTTGCTGCAAGTATGGGTGCTGTTCTTTTAGCCGGCGGTGCACCAAAAAAACGTACTTCCCTACCCAATTCTAAAATAATGATTCACCAGCCGTGGATTGGTGGATTACAAGGACAAACCACAGATATCGAAATCCATGCTAAAGAAATGGTCAAAACAAGAAATACTCTTTATTCTATTTTAGCAAATCATACCGGCAAATCGTTAGAACAAATAGCTAAAGATTGTGATAGAGATTATTATTTAACCGCTGAAGAAGCTAAAGAATATAATTTGATTGATAATATTTTAGAAAAAAGAGTTACTCCCGTAACGAAAAAAGAAGAATAAAAAATACAATATTTATTTTTTAAAAAGAGATTCTTTGCAGAATCTCTTTTTTTGTTTTAAATTGTTTAATACATTTAAGAATAATTAGAGGATTATATTATGAAAAAAGCTTTTTTATTATATTTTTCAATTTGCGTAAGTTTTTTGTATGCTCAAACAAAGGATTTTACTATAGAAGATGTAGTAATCAATTCATATACTTCTTTAGCTCCCGCTAACTTGTCTCAAATTAATTTTATAAACGACACAAATAAAATTTACTTTATCGAAAACAATGCTCTAATCATTTACGATATCGAAAAAGATCTAAAAACTAATGTTATTTCCCTTGCCGATCTAAATATTTTGTTAGAAAAAGAAAAACTGGCAAATTTAAAAAAATTTCCTCAGATTAATTTTATTAATGAAAATCTCGTTGTTTTTCAAATTAACAACACACTAATTAAATTTGAAATTAGTTCGAAGAGTCTAAAAAGTTTTTATGATTTACCTAGTGAAGCAGAAAATATTCAATTTTCAGATGATTATTCTATTGCCTCTTTTACTCTAGATAATAATTTATATTATTATGCAAACGGTAAGAGCATTAAAATTAGTAACGAATCAAACCAAAATATTCTATACGGACATTCTGTACATCGTAACGAATTCGGAATTGAAAAAGGAATATTTTTATCCCCCGATTATAAATCAGTAGCATTTTATAGAATGGACCAAACAATGGTAACCGACTATCCGATTTTAGATTTAAACAGTATGCCTGCAAAAGCAAATTACGTGAAATACCCTATGGCAGGAGGAATAAGTCATGAAGTTACTCTAGGAATTTATAATTCCGATTTTAATAAGATAGTTTACCTTGAAACAGGTGAACCAAAAGATCAATATCTAACCTGTGTCACATGGAGTCCCGATAACAAATATATTTTTGTTGCCGTTCTTAATCGCGATCAGAATCATATGGATTTATGCAAATTTGATGTTATGACCGGTAAAAAAATTAAAACTTTATTCAGTGAAGATGACAAAAAATTTGTTGAACCTGAACATCCGTTATATTTTGTACCGAATTCAAACAATCAATTTGTATGGTCTTCTAAAAGAGACGGATGGAATCATTTATTCTTGTACGATACTGAAGGTAATTTATTAAAGCAATTAACAAAAGGAGAATGGGAAGTTACAGAAATTGTCGGCTTTGATAAAGACGTGAAAAATCTACTATATTTATCAACCGAAAAATCCCCTTTAGAAAGGCAAATATTCAAATTAAATATAAATAATTTAAGCAAGGAATGTTTATCAAATGAATCAGGAATGCATGAAGCAATTTATGCCGGAGGTGATTATTTTATTGATCGTTTTAATAACATTGATATACCCGGAATTATTTTAGTTAAGTATATGACCGGTAAAATAAAGAAAGAACTTCTAAATTCTGATAATCCTTTAAAAGACTATTCTGTTTCTCCACAAAAACTAATAACTTTAAAGGAGGAAGGTAAATTTGATTTATATGCTAGAATTATATTACCGACAAATTTTGATTCAACAAAGAAATATCCCGTAATTGTTTATGTTTATGGTGGTCCTCACTCACAAGAAATTACAAACCGTTGGATTTTCGGTAGATATGATCTATGGTTTCAGTATATGGCTCAAAAAGGATTTATAGTATTTTCGATAGATAATAGAGGGACTTCATTTAGAGGAGATGACTTTGCAAAGGCAACGTTTAGAGAATTGGGAACTAAAGAAATTGAAGATCATATGAGAGGTATAACCTATTTAAAATCTCTTTCGTATGTTGATTCAAATAGATTTGGTGTTTATGGCTGGAGTTACGGAGGTTTTATGACTACCTCTTTAATGCTTAAAACTAATAATACATTCAAAGTGGGGGCATGCGGAGGTGCAGTTATTGATTGGAAATATTACGAGATAATGTACACAGAACGTTATATGGACACTCCTCAATCAAATCCAGAAGGATATGAAAAGTCAAATTTGTTAAATTTTGTAAATAATCTAAACGGAAAACTATTATTGGTTCACGGAACAAGCGATGAAACTGTTGTATGGCAAAATACTCTTTTATTTGCTAATAAAGCTACTATTCTTAATAAGCCATTAGATTATTTTCCATATATTCATCACCCACATGGTGTAAGAGGAAAAGACGCTTTACATTTATATAATAAAATATCAAATTATTTTATTGAAAACTTATAATTAAAAAATATTTTATTATTCTCTATATCTATTCAAAAAAAATAATCCTTGCCCTAAAAGAGCAAGGATTATTAATTATTTAACTTCTAGTATTATAATCTATTTTAGCAACATCATTTTTTTCGTTTGATTAAATTCCTTACCGTTAACTCCAATAGCATTTAGTTTATATAAATAAATACCAGAAGTCAATTCTTTATTAGAAGATGATTTTGCGTTAAATTTAACAGAATGATTTCCAGCCAACATAAATTGACTAATTACTGTTTGAACTTCCTCCCCTAACAAATTGTAAATAACTAATTTAACATTTGAATTTACGGGTAACGTAAAGTTAATTGTTGTTGTTGGGTTAAAAGGATTAGGATAATTTTGATTTAATGCAAAATCGATAGGATTTAACAAATTATTATCGTTTACTGATACGACAGAATCCGAAAGAACAGTAAAACCTAAAGTAGATGCATAATTCGTGGAACCCAATTCTGTAGCTACACCGGTATTTTTGTCAATCTTTACAAGCATACCGCGTAAGAAAGTTTTTAAAATTAATCCCAATAAGTTTTTATCTTTATCAAAAGAAAGTCCCGAAATGGTATAATTAAGCGCTGTAGCCCCAACTAAAGTAGAAGTTCCTGAATTAATATCAATTTTATAAACACGATCTTTATTAGTTGTAGAATCAGTACTTGCCCATAAATTATTTGTTTCAGGTTCAAATGCAATTGCAGAAACAGATAAATCAATAGGAGTTTTTAATGTATAAGACCAGTCTTTTGTATTAATTTTATACAAGTTTTTGTCTTTTGTAATAGCATATAATTCATTCTTATTATCAAAAGCTATAGCCTTAAAATCCAGACCCAGGTCTTTATAAACAACTGCTTTACCGTTTACAGCGTCAATTCTTGCAATTTTGCTGTTCGTCGCCGTTTCAACTAATGTATATAGTTCACGTTTGGTTCTATCAACTGTTAATGAATACAATTTCCCAATACTAGACTCACCTACCGCAGTTGCTTGACCGTTTGCTGGATTAATAGTAATTAATTTGCAAAGTGTTGAAGAACCTGAAGTGGAGTATAAAACATTTGAAGTTACCTGTGCAATTTTATAACCTATACCTTTTAGTAGAATAGATTTATTAGGCTCGTCAAAATCATTGCTTGCAACGATAATCGAATCTAAATATGTTTTTTCTTCACTTGATGTAAATATAACTTTAAGTTCAATTGATTCAAATGAATTTAAACTAATCGGAAACGAAAGATTGTTTGTAATCTTAAAAGCTGAATTACTCGACTGAATATTTGATATATTTAGCTGAGGAGTTCCATGATTAATTAATTTAACAACTAAAGTATCAGAAGTAATTCCTAATTCTTGATAACTGAAATCTAATTCGGATTTTGAAAATGAAGCTGTAGCATTAGCATAAGGTTTAATTCTAACACCACCTAACCAACATCCCCAAGTATTTGTGGCATCAACATATTCTGTAAACATAAAAAAGTTATCCGGATCAGAAGGATCTGTCCAAGCACCGCTATAGTCTCCCCATCTGTTTCGCGTACCGCTAAAGGTTTTTACATAATTACCTTTCCCTGATTGCAATTCAATGCTTTCACTAGGTATACCGGTATTCGCTGGAATAATAGTATAGTAAGCCCCCATATACATGTTTGCAGACGATTTACTATAAGTTAATAATACATCGTCATCCTGGCTAACTGCAAGAGCCGGATATGTATGATAATGAGAAGCGTCACCAACAACCATATCAGTCAAAGCAGAGTTTGTCTGAGTGCTTATTGCCAAGTATCTAACTCCTGAATAACTACCTACACGAGTTGAATGAACCAAATGTAAAACATCATCTTTAAATACAGGCTCATTTCTTAGATTGGTTCCGCCACCGTCTATACGAGGAGTTCCTCCACCTAATTGCTCGGGATCAGAAGGCGAAGAATATGCCGTAACAGGGACGGAAACACCTGTTAAAACAGGATTAGTTAAAGGATTTTTTAGTGTATAAATGCCAAAAGTGTTCTTTGTTGTAAATGGAGAATGTACTGCAAAATAATAATTTTCTGAAGCAGTCTGCATTCTAACCGGTCTTATTCCAAAAGCGTTGGCTCCGCCGTTCGGATATGTAACGTTGTATAGATCCGTATATGTTATTGGACCGGGATCTGATGAAATTAATAATTGGGCTTTAGGTATTATTCTTATTTTACTACCTTGATACGATCCTGTAAACGAGAATTGATTTGATGTAAAATAAATAGCTTTATCATCAAAACCCACACCTTGATAATCACCCCAAGAGCTAGACGGAGTCATACCATTTAAATCTGACCTTAATACCCAGTTAAACCATACTCCGTGAGGATCGTCATCGTCAGAAATTGAAAGTAGATAAACTCCCTCAGAGCTTGCATCATTTTGATGTAACCATACCATTATCCATCTATTAGCAAAATGATCATATGCAACTTTAGGATCAAAAACATTAGCTTGAGGATAGAGATTTTTATACCAAGTATCTCCTGTAATTGTTAATGGATTTCCGCCTGATTTATCTGTGATTCTGAACTGAGTATTTACAGTTTGTATAATATGGTTTGGACCAACCGCTAAATAAGGATCCGGAGGTATAGAATTCCCCTGTGGAATTCCCTTAACACTGGTAAAAACGATAACGTTATCCGGAGTAAGAGATTTTCCCTTAAATTGTGGAGTAAGAAACAGATTTGAACCTTCAGGTGCACTTGAATAATACTCTGAATACGGTGTTTCAACATCTGCAACATTTTGGTTTGCAAACATTCTAAAACGAAATGGTCTTTCGTTTACATAATTTAAGAAATTATTAGTATTAAGTGTAACTCCTGCCGAGGTTGTACCTGTTACCGGTCCCTGATACGCTACTTGTGCATAAGCAACAACTGAAAAAATAAACACAAAAAATAGCGAGTAAATTTTTTTATTCATTCTTCTTCCTCCAACTATTGGATTAATTTTAAAAATACTTATAAATTTAAAGATTAATTTGCTAAAAAAAAAGGATATTTATTCACTCTATTCATAGTTTTAATCAAATATCAATATTTCTTACTAATATAGACAAACAAAATTAAAAAATGTTTATTTTTTTAATGATTTTTTATTAAATTGTAACATTCTAAAATAAAACAACTTGCACTTATATGATATACGGCTCACAATTAGAATTTTTGGAAAAGTATAATTCATTACTGGTTTTAGCAAATAAAGGACTGGATGATTTTCCGGACTACATTTGCAACTTTTTAGTTAAAGAATTAGAATTTCAGTCAGTAGTCTTGTTTAAAATATTAGGTAATAACAGATATCTTGCCTTAGGTAAAAGCCATACTGCAAGAAAAAATTACCTTAAAGGTACAGAATTTACATGTAAAAATTGTAAGTACGGACAACTAAACGCTGACTTTGCAATTGGCTCGGAAACTGATTGTGAAATTTCCGCAAGCGAATTTGTTACCTATGAAATATGCGTTCATTTTAGAATAAATATTTCAGAAAGCGGAATGTTAAAAATAGCAAGCAGAACTCCTTTTAATTCATCGGACTCTGAAGTTTTAAAGAAAATTACTGAGTATGTTGGCTTATTATTGAATGTTTGGTTGATGACTAACGGAGGAATTATTGTATCCAATAAAAGCCATTACCCTATTACTGTTAGCGAAACAATTAATGAGCTTCGAACACCTGCTAATTCAATAATTGGCTTCACTGCTATTTTATCTGAGGAAAGCTTATCAAGTACGCAAACTGAATATGTTAGCACAATTAAAAGAAATGCACAAAGCTTACTACTTACAATTAATGAATTGAATGAATTATCTAGAATTGAATCCGGCAAAGTTCTATTCGAAAAAAAGAGCATTAATATAAAAACATTAGTAAAAGAAATTGTTGATATTTTTAAAACAAAAACTAGTGAAAAAAATATTACTTTTGTTGTTAATATTGATTCTTCAGTTCCAAACAGCGTAGATTCTGACGAACAAAAACTAAAATATATATTAAATACTCTTATTTTTTATAGCCTAAATTCTTCTAACTGTTCAAAAATTAGTATTGAATTTAAATTAAATAATAATAACAAAATTAACGTCACAATTTCTGCAGATGGCAACGGTTATATCATTGATAAAACAAAATCTATATTCGATCCTTTTGTTCTCAACAAACTGAATGAATTTAGAAATTATAATCTTTCGGGTATTTCATTAATTTTAGCAAAAAAATATTCTTCTTTTTTTGATGATGATTTAACCGTTATGAATAGTCTTAATAACGGAATATCTTTTTCTTTTAGTTTAAAAAGTGATGTTTTACCTAATGAGTTAGAAACTAAGCTTTCTGCTCTTCCAAAACCTGTTGCCGATTCTTTAAATAGAATTCTTGTTGTTGAGGACGATTATGCAACTTCTAAATTGTTAAGTAATTATCTTAATAAATGGGGTTATACTCCAACAATTGTTCATACTGCCGATCAAACATTAGAACAAATAGAAAAATTTAGTTTTTTAGCTATTATTCTTGATATAGAGATTCCTACTACAAACGGTTTAGAACTGCTTAAAAAAATACATGAGAATCCAAATTCGAAGAATACTCCGGTAATTGTCTGTTCTGTTGAACCCGAAGAACAAAAAGCATTTTTAATGGGAGCTGTTGAGTATTTTGTAAAACCTATAAATTATAACTTTTTAGTTGAAGTTTTAACAAGTTATAAATTAAGAAAAGATAGTAATGTTTTATGTGTTGATGATGATTACCCTACTCTTAATTTAGTTAAACAGGCAATCGAAACTGCCGGATACCGAGCAATTGCAGAAAATATAAGCTCGAATGTAATGGATAGGATAAGGAATATTGATATAGATTTAGCAATAGTTGACTTAGATATGCCATATCCCAACGGCTTTGAGCTAATAAAAATGATAAAATCGGAAACAAAATTAGAGAAATTACCGATAATTATTTATACAGGCAAGGATAATTACCAAGAAGATTTGAAAAAAATTGACGGTTTATTTGAGGAATTATTAGATAAAAGAAGTACTAATATTGAAGACTTAGCCGATGTTATTAAATCCATGATAAACAGGTATGATTCCCCACCACCGGTAAAAGAAGTTATTGAAAAGAAGGATACGGTAAAAATATTACTTGCGGAAGATTATAAACATTCTCAAATAATTGTTACTAGATTATTAAAGAAAAATAACTTTGAAAGTATTGTTGTTGTTGAAAACGGCGAAGAAGCAGTTAAAATGTGCATTGAAGACAAATTTGATTTGATTTTAATGGATATGCAAATGCCTATTATGAACGGCTTTGAGGCAATGGAAAAAATTAGACAAATGCAAGGATATGAGAGAACACCTATTATTGCTTTAACCGCTTTTGCGATGAAGGGCGATCGTGAAAAATGCATTGAGGCAGGAGCAACAGATTATATTCCCAAACCTATTGATAGTAAAGAATTTATCGAAAAGGTTAAATATTACACAAATAAATTAGTTAATTGATTAGTTCCAAAAATTGATAGATAATTATGATTAATGAAACACCAAGAGTTAGATTTGCACCAAGTCCTACAGGATATTTACACGTTGGCGGTTTAAGAACAGCTTTATATAATTTCTTATTTGCCAAACATAATAACGGTACTTTTATACTTCGAATTGAAGATACCGATAGAACCCGATTAGTAGAAGGAGCGGTTGATAATTTAATTAATGCAATTAAATGGGCTGGTTTAGAGTATGACGAAGGTCCCTATGTAGGCGGAAATTACGGTCCATATATTCAATCTGAAAGATTAGATATTTATAAAAAATATGTTGAAGAACTTATACAACAAGGAAAAGCATATCATTGTTTTTGTACTAGTGAACGCCTTGAAAAAGTTAGAGAAGAACAACAGCAAAATAAATTACAACCTAAGTATGATAAACATTGTTTAAATTTAAGTAAAGAAGAGGTTGTTAAAAGGATATCTGAAGGCGAGCCTTATGTTGTTCGTCTAAATGTTTTACCTGATCAGTTGATAACTATTGAGGATATTATTAGAGGTACTGTTGAATTCAGTAGTAATATTGTTGATGACCAAGTTTTATTAAAAAGTGACGGCTTTCCAACTTATCACTTAGCAAACGTAGTTGATGATCATCTTATGAAAATTACTCATGTTATCAGAGGTGAAGAATGGCTTTCCTCAACTCCTAAACATGTGCTATTATATGATTATTTTGGTTGGGAAAGACCCGTTTTTGCTCATTTACCTCTATTATTGAATATTGATAGAAAAAAACTAAGTAAAAGACAAAGTGATGTTGCCGTTGAGGATTTTCGAGATAAAGGATTTCTTAAAGAAGCTTTAGTTAACTTTGTTGCTTTATTAGGATGGACTGCCGGTGATGACGTAGAATTCTATCATTTAGACGAATTAATAAAAAAGTTTTCTTTAGAACGTGTTAATAAATCAGGGGCGGTATTTGATTTAGATAAATTAACATGGCTAAATGCCGAACACTTAAGAAAAAAATCGAATGCTGAAATAATTGAGTTAATTAGATGCTTTAATAATTCGGATAATTTAGCAAATAATTTCAATGACGAATACCTTTCGAAAATAGTAGATTGTATGAGAGAAAGAATATCGTTTGTGCATGAACTTTTTGAAAAAGCTCCATTCTTTTTTACCGATATAGAATCTTATGATAGCGAAGTAATACAAAAAAGATGGAAAGAAGATTCTCCCAAACTTTTAAGCGATTTTGTTTCTCTTGTTGAAGAACAAGAATTATTGGAAAAAAAAGATTATGAAGAAATTTTACATAAAGTTGCAGAAAATAATAATGTCGGCGGTGGTAAAATTATTCATCCATTACGTTTAGCTGT
This sequence comes from Bacteroidota bacterium, assembly GCA_023447335.1. Classification (GTDB taxonomy): domain Bacteria; phylum Bacteroidota; class Ignavibacteria; order Ignavibacteriales; family Melioribacteraceae; genus JAEXOD01. Next base: position 659 of record JAEXOD010000180.1, on the reverse strand, counting down.
CTCAGGTATGGGGGTTGGTCCCGGTCTATATGATATTTTGGATATCATCGGAAAAAAGAATGTTATAAATCGAATAAAAACCGCATTAGAGGTTATAAAAAAATAAAAAAAAGGCGAGATAACTCGCCTTTTTTATTAAGCTTGTTTTTCTATTTTCGCCCAAGTATCTTTTAGAGTAACAGTTCTATTAAATACTAAATTAGTTTCTGAAAATTCCCTACGATCTGCACAAAAATAGCCAATTCTTTCAAATTGAAATTGATCCCCTGGCTTAGCATTAACTAGATAAGGTTCGACATAACAATTATTCAATACTTCCAATGAATTTGGATTTAGATAATCCTTAAATGTTTTTCCTTCTTCGGCATTATCAGGATTTTCTGAAGCAAAAAGACGATCGTAAAGTCTAACTTCAGCTAATTTTGCAGTTTCGGCAGAAACCCAATGAATTGTACCTTTTACTTTTCTGCCGTCCGGAGAGCCACCACCTTTTGTTAATGGATCGTAAGTACAATGTATTTCCGTTATATCCCCGTTTTCATCTTTAATCACTTCAGTACATTTCACATAATATGCGTACCTTAATCTTACTTCATTTCCGGGTGAGAGTCTAAAGAATTTTTTGGGAGGATTTTCCATGAAGTCGTCTCTTTCAATAT
>JAEXOD010000001.1 GCA_023447335.1 Bacteroidota bacterium | reverse complement strand
TAACAGGATATTTTACGTTTAATCTTTCAATATATTCTTTTTCAAGTCTCTTGCTTTCACTTTCTTGGAATAAACTTGCAACTTCGGCTTTTGCCTCGTCAAAAGTTTTTAATCCTGCGGAACGTTTTTTATTAATTTTAAATATTGAATATCCGCCGTTAACTTGAACCGGTTTTGTTACTTCACCAACTTTAAATTCAAAAGCCTTTTTAGCAATCTCGTTGTTTTCGATATCAACCATTCCGTATGCACCTGATTTTAATTTAAATCCGGGACGTTCTGTAAATAGTTTTGCTAATGAATCAAAAGATGCACCTTGAATTAATTTATCATAATAAACATTAATCAAACTGTCTTTTTTAGCAAATATTTCGCTAAAGTCAATTCCTTCTTTCCACTTATAGTTTTCTTTTGTACTATTGTAAAATTCAACTAATTTTGCACTATCTAATTTTATATTATTCCAAATCTCTTCTTCTTGAATTTTAAAAATATAAATACCCTGTTTATAATCTTTCATCAATTGTGCAAAATCAGAATCAGTGGATTCCAAAGTTAACGCTTTCAATTCTAATAAAGCGTTTTTTGAAGTTTCGTCTACAGCATCATTCAAAGTTTTTTCATCAATTAATTTGTTTTGAAATTTAGGATCGTTAATTACATATCCAATAACGCTATCCAATCCAACAGTTACATTATTAACGGTAAACAAAGTTGTGCTGCTAACTTCTTTTCTTAGTTCGCTATCAAAATAGTCATTGGTTATTTTATTGCTATCAAGTTTGGAAATTACAAATTTAATTCCTTCTTCATTTTTAGAATAATTATATTTGGTCTTTAGTTCGCTAATTAATTCGTTATATTTTGCGTCATAAAGTGATCTTTTATACATAGTTTTTAAATTTGTTTTCTCTTCCTCAAAAGTCGGATACGGTTTTTCTTCAACAAATTTTATTAAATGATAACCGAACTTTGTTTCAACTATTTTAGATAATTCATCCGGTTTCATACTAAAAGAAGTTTCGTCAAATGGTAAAATCATACTTCTTCTTTCAAAAAATCCAAGATCGCCCCCTTTATTTGCGCTACCCCTATCTTCACTAAATTTCATTGCTGCATCTTCAAAAGTAATTTTATTTGCAACTATTTGGTTCCTAATATCTTCTATTTGTCTTTTCGCCAAAGAAGAATCAATATTACCCAAAGAATCAACAAAGTCCAATAAAATATGCTTTACACGAACTTGAAATTTTCTATTCTGTTTATTAGTAACTTTAATTACATGATAACCAAATCTTGTTTCAACCGGTTCCGGATAAATATTATTAACTTCAGTTTTATAAACTGCATCATCAAATTCTGGCAATGTTTGACCCCATGTTATAAAATATAGGTCACCGCCGTTTTTCTTCGAATATGTATCATCACTATATTCTACTGCTAAATCTTCAAATTTTGCACCGGCTTTATACTTATTTATTACCTCTTGTGCACGCGCCTTAGCTTCTTCCTTTGTTAATGAATCAATTCTTATCATTATATGACTAACTCTATATTCTACTTTACGTTTATCATATATTTCTCTAATGCCCGGTTCTAAAAGTTGTTTTTCCAACATATAAGAAACACCAACTTTTCTTTTATATTGTTCTAATTCATTTAATAAATCTGGATTAGTATCATATCCTTTAGCCTTTGCATCAGCTAATTTCAATCTAAAATTTTTATATAGATTCCAAAATTTTACTATAGAATTTGAATCAGGTACATTGGCGGTAGTCTCACCGGAATTCTTTTTATAAGCTTTTTCAAAATCGCTTAAAGTAACATCTTCACCTGCAATATTTGCTACAACCAATTTACTGTTTTCTGTACCGCAAGAAATTATGATCAATGACAATAGAAACAGTGAAATCAGAAATGAGAAATACTTCATAAATTAGCCTCCGAGTTAATAAATTTTAATTCAATAATACCATGTATTTTAAACAGTTACGGTAAAAAAGTTCCTATTATTTAACTTTTGTTCCGCTTTTTACTTTTTCCTTCAATTCTAAAACATTTAGTTTCCCTTCCTCATCTTCCACTGCTAAAATCATTCCTTCTGAATCAATACCGAATAATTTAGCCGGTTGAAGATTAAACACTACTACAACTTTTTTGCCTATTAGTTCTTCCGGTTTATAACTTTTTGCAATACCGGCAACTATTTGTCGTTTCGTTTCACCTACTTTAACATAAAGTTTAAGTAATTTTTCACTTTTCTTAACGTTTTCGGCATGTATAATTTCAGCTACTCTTAAATCAATTTTACTAAACTCTTCATATGATATTTTTGGTTCTGTTATAACTTCTTCTATAACTTTTTGAGCTTCAATTTTTTCGTCTTCAACTTTTGTAAATAATATTTCAGGTGCATTAAATAAATGCCCTTCTTTTATATTAAGTTTTCCGCTTTCATACCAATTTCCTAATTTTGTATTTAATATGCTGAACAATTTTTCAGAAGTAAAAGGAATTACCGGATAAAACAATTCGGCAAGAGTATTAATAATATTAATACAAATATTTAATGTAGTACCGCATCTCTCTTTATCTGCTTTTACAGAAACCCAAGGTTGTTCATCGTTAAAATATTTATTTGCTGCACGTGCCAAATTCATTACTTCAAAAACCGCATCTTTAATCTTGTATTTTTCTAATAAATCAGCTACTTTTTTTGGATAACTTTCTAACAATGATATAAGTTCTTTGTCGGCTTCGTTCAACTCTCCTAATTTCGGCACTCTTCCTTCAAAATGTTTATTTGTGAAGGTTAAAGTTCTATTAACAAAATTACCGAAAATATCTGCTAATTCGCTGTTATTTCTCATTTGGAATTCTTTCCAATAGAAATCTGTATCCTTATTTTCAGGCAAATTTGCAGCTAAAGTATATCTCAATGAATCTGCAGGGAATAAATCTAAAAAGTCAATTACATCAATTCCCCAATTTCGAGATTTTGAAAACTTTTTACCTTCAAAATTTAAAAACTCATTTGCGGGTACATTTTCTGGTAATAGATATTCTTCCTTACCGCTATCATTCCAAGCCATTAAGAGGGCAGGAAAGATAATTGTATGAAAAACAATATTATCTTTGCCAATAAATGCTATATATTTTGTATCTTTATTTTGCCAATACTCTTTCCATAATTCAGGATTCCCCTTTTTAATACTCAGTTCCTTTGTAGCTGAAATATATCCCAAAACAGCTTCAAACCACACGTATAAAACTTTTCCTTCCGCACTTTCCAATGGAACTTTAACACCCCAATCTAGATCACGAGTAATAGCTCTGTCTTTCAAAACATCATTAAACCAACTTTTACACTGTTGTAAAACGTTATCTTTCCATTTATAATCTTTATCTTGTTTTTCTACATATTTTTCAAGTCTTTCTTGAAATTTACCTAATGGAAAATACCAATGTGAGGTTTCTTTCAGTATTGGTTTTTCTCCGCTAATTTTACTTTTCGGATTTAATAATTCGCTTTGATCATACGAAGCTCCGCAAACTTCACATTCGTCACTCCTTGCTTCTTCATTACCACATTTTGGACAAGTTCCTTCAACATATCTATCCGGTAAGAACATATTAGCTTTTTCGTCATAAAATTGTAAGGAAACTTTTTCGTTTAATAAACCTTGTTCATAAAAATTTAGGAAAAAAGTTTTTGCTGTTTCATGATGTAAAGGGATACTTGTACGAGAATAGATATCAAAACTCATCCCAAATCTTTCAAATGCTTCTTTATTTAAATTATGATACCTATCAATAATTTCTTGTGGTTTTTTCCCTTCTTTATCCGCTGTTATGGTAATAGGAACTCCGTGTTCATCAGACCCGCATATATATAAAATATCTGCACCGGTTAATCTTTTATATCTTACATAAATATCTGCAGGTAAATAAGCACCGCTTAAATGTCCTAAATGTATTTTTCCGTTGGCGTATGGCAGTGCCGAAGTTACGATAATTTTTTCTGACATATTGTAATACCTAATTATATTTAAACTTTAAATATACTAATAAATTTAATTATTTTTTATCTTTAAAATAAAAAAGCCCCTATTGAAAATAAGGGCTAGAACAATCTATTTTATTTATATTAGTTTATCTTCAATAATTCAATTTCAAAATGTAATGTTTCACCTGCTAACGGATGATTACCGTCAAATACATATGATTCATCATCTATATCAACTAATTCCATTTCTATTTGTTCCCCGCCTTCTAATGGGAATGTATATACATTTCCTAATTCAAGTTCAATATTATCAGGAGCACTTTCTTTTGGTAATTCAATAACTAAATCGTCATATCTTTCACCATAGGCTTCTTCAGCTTCAATAGCTACAAGTTTCTTTTCACCGACAGCCATTCCGATAACAGCTTTTTCCAATCCTTCAATTACTTCTTCAGCACCGACAGTAAATTCAAAACTATCATCACCTTCTGTTTGATCAAAAATTTCGCCGTCATCAAGTTTGCCTATATAGGAAATTACAATTTTATCCCCGTTTTCTACTGTTTTCATATTTTATTCTCCGTTATGAATTAAAAATTTTGTCGTTTATTTAATTTTCGGATGAGTTTTGGGAAGGAAAATAATTAAATCGACTTTTAATCTGTAAATTTAATAAAATTTTTCTTATTTTTCTAATTAAATCTGGTAAATTTTGGTAATTTTACCGGTTGTAAAGTTATAGAATAGTTCAAAGGGAAAAAATGAAGAAAATAATTTCAGTTGTTGGTGCTCGTCCTAATTTTATGAAAATAGCACCTATTCACAAAGCATTTGCTAAATATTCAGACACAATTACTCATTTAATATGTCATACCGGTCAGCATTATGATGAAAAAATGTCAAAAGTCTTTTTTGAAGACTTAGAACTTCCTAAACCACATTTTTACTTAGGAATCGGTGGTGGTACACATGCCGAGCAAACCGGTAAAATAATGATTGAGTTTGAAAAAATTCTTTTTCAAGAAAAACCTGATTTAGTTTTAGTTGTCGGAGATGTAAATTCAACTATTGCTTGTACATTAACAGCGGCAAAATTACATATAAAAACTGCACATGTGGAAAGCGGATTACGTAGTTTTGATAGAGATATGCCGGAAGAAATTAACAGATTATTAACCGATTCGATTGCTGATTATTTGTTTGTAACTGAAAAAAGCGGAATGGAGAATCTAAAAAAGGAAGGAATTGACAATAATAAGGTTTTCTTTACCGGCAATGTTATGATTGATAGTTTAGTAAGCTACTTACCTAAAGCCGAAAACTCGGATATACTAAAAACATTAGGTGTTGAAAACGAAAAATATGTTTTAATTACTATGCATAGACCTTCCAATGTAGATGATAAAGATCAGCTAACAAAATTGTTTGACTTATTTAATGATGTGGCAAAATTAAGAAAAGTTGTCTTCCCTATACATCCAAGGACAATGAAAAATTTAGAAACTTTCGGAATAAAAGATAAACTCGATAAAAATATTATTTTAACCGAGCCGATAGGTTATATAGATTTTATGAAATGTACAAAAAATGCCGAATTAATTTTAACGGATAGCGGCGGTATTCAGGAAGAATCGACATTTATGGGAGTTCAGTGCATAACTTTACGAACATCTACAGAAAGACCGATTACAGTTGAGTTAGGCACGAACCAATTATTTGGGAACGACTTAAACAAAGCCAAAGTTGCAACTTTTAATATTCTAAATGGAAATATAAAATCAGGTACTATTCCCCCGTTATGGGATGGTAACGCTGCAGAAAGAATTTGCGAAATAATAAACGGTTTGGATTTTTAGTTTGAAAAATCAGTTTTAATAATTAACTACTTAAAAAGTAATTTTGTAAAAGTTTTTTTAAATTATTAAGCATATATAAATCTCGGATATTCAAAACAAAACCCTCTTTAATTTGCAATTTTATTTTAAAACTGAAAAGACGCTTTATTAGGCGTCTTTTCGTTTTAATTTTATAAAAATGGATTTTAATATCTTATCTATTCAAATGAACATAAGGTACTATTTAATAAGCATCATTTTCTTAACTGCAATATTAAAATCAGTTGATATTTTATATAAATAAACACCGCTAGTTAAACCGTTTGCATTGAAATTAATACTATATTCACCCGCTTGTTGATACGAATTGACAAGAGATGTAACCAATCTACCTAAAACATCATAAATTTCTAACTTTACATTTGTTGATTTAGGAATACTATACTTAATGACCGTATTTGGATTGAAAGGGTTTGGATAATTTTGTTCAATATTAAAGCTTTTAATAGAAGAAGTTTGATCATCAACGCCGACAATAACGGCAGGTCTATTAAATAAAGCACCGTCAGAAGTACCAACTAAAACCTGATTTGATTCCGAATCAATAATAACCGAACTAGCACCCATTCCTTGCATACCCAAACTTTCCCAACTGCTACCGGTATTTGTTGATGCAAACACACCTGAATTCCATGATGAAACATATGCAGTATTTGTAGTATCAAAACTAATAGAATATACGTGTTGGGATGTAATACCGTCATCGGCTTTTATCCAATTATTTTCATCTAATTTGTATAACCCTTCACCATAAGTTCCGGCATAAACATTCCCTAATTTATCAACAGCAAGTTTCCAAACATAGGAAGCACCAATATTCATTTCAGTCCAGTTATTGCCGCCATTTTCAGATACGGCAACCCCGCCGCCGAAAGTGCCTGCATAAATTTCGCCATTAATTCCTTTTACCAACGTTTGAACCGCTAAATTGGGTAAACCTTCGTTATTAATATTCCAAGTTGCACCAAAATCAGTACTTACAAAAACACCGCTTCCCCAAGTACCTGCATAGATTTTTCCCGATTCTGAATTAGATGTGCTTACTAAAACAGCTCTTACATCAAAACTGCCAATACCCATGTTAACCCAATTAATGCCGTTATCTGTAGTTGAAAATAAACCTACTTCAGTACCGGCAAATAAAGTACCGTCTGAATAATCTAAAGACCAGATATAACCTACGTTCATATTTGAATTTATTAATAACCAATTTCCGTCAATACCGGTAGATTTATATATTTTGCCGCCGTAAGTACCTACATATACATTCCCTTCAGCTTCAATCATAGTCCAAACCATTTCGTTTTGAGGGAAAGTACTTAACACAGTCCACTGAACGGTTGCATTCGGAGGATTAGGATTCGGAACTCCGGCAATATCAACTAAAACTTGAGAACTATTATTGTTTGAAGTAGGGTCAACTGTTACAGTTGAACTTACACTAGCTATATTATAGATTTTAGAATCTAAAGGAATATCGCCCAAAAATTTATGCCAATTAAACTGCCCTTGTCCGCTGATATTTTTTGCAATAACTTGACCACTTATTAGACCAGAGGGAAATTCTAAATCTGCAAACGGAGCTAAAACCGAACCCTGAATATCAATATTTCTAATTTCTAAATTTACGGCATCATAAAAATTGTATAAAACATTATTTTTGGCAGTACCGTGAACTACATGTCCTCCTTTCCATTCAATACCGTTTCCGCTAATATTAACTAAAACTACACTTCCGTTTGGCACATTTAGGATAAAATCTGTAGCTGCATTTAACTGTTCTTTTGTAACAGAAAACGAATTAAAAAGAGGATTTGTACCGGTTAAGGATAATTCACTGTTAGTTAAGGTTGTTGTTCCGTTTATTGAGTAACCTTTAAGCATGTTTGAAAGAGTTTTTAGTTCAACTTCTGCCGCTGCAAAATTAATTACACTATCTTGACGTAATGTACCGTTATTAATACTAACTTGAAAAATTGGCAAATTTGTTAAATTGCCAAAAACAACATTTCCGTTATAAATTGCACCACTTTCAAAAATCAAATCGTTTCCGACTATAAGCACGTCAGTAACTCCGCTTAAAGTATCTAATTTATCACCTACACTATAATTTGCAAAAAAAGCATTATTGCCAGCAGCAACTCTCCCTTCCGTATCACAAGAAGGTTGATTCATATCTTTTAAACAAAAAACGTTGTAATCTGACGCAATACCTAGATTATAGGTTGAAGAGAATCTATCAACTACACAAGTAATATTTAAAGTTGCACTTTCTCCGACTGATAAAGAAGAAATAGACCATTTACCGTCATTTACATTAAAAGTACCTTTAGAAGTAATGTGCGACTGATAAATAATTCCTTGAGGTATAACATCGGACACAGAAATATTTGAAGAGCTTGAGGGTCCGTTATTTTTAACCGTTAAAGCAAATGTGATCTCTTCACCATTTATTGGATTTGTTTTATCAACTGTTTTAACAATCTGCAAATCTGCCAAATTATTTTGATTTGGATCTTCCATTACCGGTAAGTCAATTGTACTAATTGCCTCTACAGGATTAGCTGTAACATTAAACAAAACATCGTTAAAATCTTGGTCACAACCACCGTTATCTCTTCTAATATCTTCAAATCCTAAAACAAGTTTTCCGGTAACAGGATCTTGCAAAAGCACATTTTGTTGCTTTATATCATTATTAGTTTGTGGATTTAGGTTATAATCGGAAAATAGAAGCCAATTTCCGGTACCAATTGTTCCTGAAGAAAACCCATTTGCAATAACAAACCAACCTATTACCGTATTAGCGGGAAATCGACCCAATTTAACTTTATTACCAGGAACTAATCCTCCGCCGCTTCCGTTTTGAGAAGAATTAGGGAATATTATTGTCATACTGTTACGGATATCATTTATTGAATTAGGAGCATTACCGGATTGATATGTATAAAAACCGAGAACATTTTTATATCCGGCACCTTCAGTTATAAAAGTTACCCAGACATCGCATTCTTCGGTTAGAAATACATTAGTTTGAGTTGTATTACTTATATAGTTCGGATGGTGAATAGGCACTTTTTTAGATTCAGGTAATGAAGCTGCTACTCTTGATAACAATGAAGCATCAATTACATCATTAACCGGTTCTAAATAATTTGGTACACCGTTAGATTGCCAAGTACCTAATGTATTGTATGTAATTGACTGAGCGTAAGAAATGTTTAACGCCAAAATAACAAAAAGAAATATTTTTTTCATAAGTTGCTCCTAATTAACTGTGCTAAATCATGCAAAAATCATACCTATATTAAAAAATAAGTATTAAACAATATAAATTATTTCTTTATTAAACTCTAATCTCAGAAATTTGTATTATCAAGTTGTTAAATAGTCATTTTACTTTCTTTTACTACCTTTGAAAATAATATTTTCTAAAAAAAAGCGAATATTTAATAATTTATTTAAATATTTTTCAATAAAACTACAAATAAAATAAGGAAATGCAATTTAGAAACGGATTGTATATAAAAAATTTATAACTTCAATTATATCAGAAGAATCACATCAGAAATTAAACAATAAAAAAAATCCCCATTCTAATTATGAATAGGGATAATTTTAAAATGTAATTTTGTATTTAAATAATAAAAGCGTCTCAATTTAATACACTAATCTATAAGCAATTTACCTTCTTTCATAATCAATTTATCATCAAAATAAACAGTCGGCTTTTTGATAACTCCGTCTAGATGAATAGGAATGTGAACGTTTCCTCCCATACTTTTATTATCACCCAATGCGATGTGAACTGTTCCCATAACTTTTTCATCTTCTAAAAGCAATCCGCTTAATTTTGCCTTATGGTTTGTACCAATTCCAAACTCAGCAATATTCCTTGCATCTTTATCATATTTTTTAAGAATTGTTAATAAAGCCATAGCTTCTTTTCCGCCGGTTATTTCAGTGGCATAACCATTTTCAACAACAATTTTTATCGGTTGATCCTCAATCATTCCAACACCAGCCATAGAACCATCAACAACAAATACTCCATTCGATTTTCCCTCAATAGGTGCCATGAACGCTTCTCCGGTAGGTAAATTTCCGCTTTCCCCTTTTTTATGAAATAATCCATGGCTTGCATAACCTTTCCGATCGCCGACATCCAAAGTTATATCTGTTCCGTTTTTGGCTGTAACTTTAATAACTTTAGTTTTATCCATCATTTTCTTTAATTTCATAGTAAGTTCATAAATAGCATTATAATCTGCACTTAATCCTCGGATCATAACATCTTTAGTAATTCCGGGAAATGTAGCAATTCTAACTCCGGCTTCAGAAGCTTCTCTTCTTGCTTGTGTATGTGTTAAAGATTTAGTAGTTGGACAAAGGACAACATCAAATTTTTTCATTAGTTCAGCAATTTCAATAGGAGGCTCTTCCCCGTGCATTTCTCTTGATCGCATTTCTACATAAAGTGCATCATTACCTTGGTCTAATGCAGCATCGTATAACTCTAAACCTATTTCTCGCTTATTTTCGTCACTAATAATTAAAATTTTTTCTCTTTTTTTAAGACCCATGCAATCATTTATTGCTATCAAACAAGATTTTCGTAAACTACTATTCATAATTCCCCCTAAAAAGGTATTCCTATATTTAATTGAAGTGTAAAACCAATATCACCTGCATTAATAAAATCTGATTTATCCCACAAATTTGCTCCGTTATCCTCAAGCATTTTTGAAACTTTTACATGCGAATAAAAGAAACTCCCTTCAATATTAGCATAGTTTTTTACCAAGTTAAGAATAAATCCGGTTCCGATATAGTATCCCATATCAGTACCGGAATTTGTAAACTTCATTTCACTAGAGAGTTGAAAATTTCCGGTACCGGAAATTTTATGTGTATATGATGCATCATAAAAAGTTAATCCTGCCTCAATTATCTTAAAGTCAATTAATTCCGAAAAAGGTATTCCAAAATCTAATCCTGCACTAAAATGATTAAGAGTAACAGAATATTCATAATTATAACTACCCATAAATTCAAGAGAAGCAGAACCCGTATTTTCTTGCTCTAAAACTTGATAAAACCCTTTTAGGCTTACAAAAAAATCATCAAATTGAGCACGGAAAAGATTTACTCCAAATCGGAATCCCTTAAAAGACCCGAATTTATTTTCCCCAAGCATCGCTGATTCGTTAAAGTCATCTAAGTTTACACTTTGATAAGTATATCCGGCAAAAGCACCGCTCAAACCTAAACATCCGAATCCGCATGTTTGAGCAGATATGTTATTACTAAAAACACCAACAAAAAATATACTTGCCAAAATTATTTTTTTCATATTATTTTTTCTCAACCTTGCAGTATAATTCTACCAATTTTTTTGAATGTAATTGCTTAATAAATTGAACAACTCTATTTTCGGCAGGTTCAATTTTTTCGGCAAATTTTTCCTTACCCATTTTTATAATTTCCTCAACACTTCTTGCACCGTCACATAACGGATAAATAAACGACCCGATTTCGTCTAGATCAATTTTAAACGGTTTATTTAAATTTTTACGAAAGAATAATTTTTCAATAAAAGATGGATTTTTATCAATATAAAGTATTACAATAGTCTCTTCCGATATTTCGTAATCACATAGTCTAATTGGATATAAAGATAGTATTTCTTCCATTTATCCCCTAATCCCTTTATCAAGGTTTGACGAGTCATTGGCTGCCGAAACTTTTAATAAATAAGCAAACAATAACCCAAAAAACCCTAATGATGAAAAAATCCACATTCCCGCAGCATAACCACCTGTGGCATCATTAACAATCCCGATTACATAATTGAATGAGAATAAGCCGATGTTTTGTATCATTGTCATCAAGCCGTATGCCGTACCTAATTTGTTAGCAGGAACTATTAATGTTACAGTTGGCCACATCACAGCAGGTACTAATGAAAAGGACAACCCCATTAAAGCCATTGGGACAAATAATGAAATATTTGTATACGTCATTAATAAGTAAACAGGAATAAGAATTACAGATCCAATCATCATTAAAAGTGATCTCTTTCCGATATAATCACTTAGTAATCCAAATAGCGGAGTTAGTACCATAGCGGATAATGTTAATAAACTGCTTAAGAATCCTCCAAACTCTCTAGTTACTCCGTGTGTTTCCATAAAAAACTTTACGGCAAAAGTCTGAAACGGAAATATTGCAGAGTAAAAAGTAACACAAAGCAATACAACAAACCAAAATGATTTAGAAAATGAAAATAATTCCTTAAAGATAAATTCATCTTGTTTGGGAACCTCTGCTAAAATAAAATTCTTTTCTGCGTGGCTTTCCATCAACCAATATATAATTACTGCAACTACGGAAATAACACCTGCTGCTACAGATATAAGTAAAGGTAAATGCCAATCGCTATATAAAGATTTCGCCCATGTCGGAGAATTTAATGCTGCAAAAGAGCCTAAGCGAGCAATGGTCAAATTTAATCCGAATGCAAAAGATAATTGTTTTCCCTTGAACCATCTACCAATTACAGTAGTAACGGCAACAATTAAAGATTCAGCTCCTAGACCAAATACTAACCGCCCTATAGCCATTACGGTTAATGACGAAGAAGATACTGTTATTATTGCCCCAGCCATACACAAAAACGCAAAAATAAATGTAGATATCTTTGTGCCTAACCGATCTATAATTATACCCCCAACTAATACCATTATAATATTCGGGAAACTGTAAATAGCATTTAATAATCCAATATCAGCATCTGAAAATTTTAATTGTTTGGATAATAAGTCAGCCAATGGACTAATACTATCATACACATAATAATTTCCGAACATTGCTAAACTTACAAAAACTAAAAGTAACCATCTAAATAATTCTGAAGGATAACTTTTTTCTTTCGGAACTATGTAATTATCAATCATTTAAATCTCAATTTTAATAGTACAAATAGCCGAAATTTTTAAATTTCGGCTATTAAAATTATTAATTTTCTTTTGAAAGAGCAAATTTTGCAAGAATAAATGCCAATCCAATAAACATTATTAATGCAATTAAATCCCCTGCTGCACCGATATGTTCTGCAATACCCGTATTTAACAAATCAGCAACAGATTTTTCTTTACCGTTAGCATCAGTACCAAAAGGTGTACCAATTAATATGGCAATTAAGATACCAGTTAAAGACCCGCCGGCAATCAAACCCGAACTAAAGAGTGCTCCGGGACCAATATCAGATTCATCTTCTTTTGAATTTTTAATTTTATCAACAATAAATTTAACCAATCCGCCTGCAAAAATAGGAGTACTAGTAGAAAGAGGCAAATATGCTCCGACAGCGAACGGTAAAGATCTTACTCCTGCCAATTCCATAACGGCTGCAATTCCCATTCCTACTAAAACTAAACCCCAAGGTAAATTTTGACTCAACAAACCTTTAATAACTGTAGCCATTAAAGTTGCTTGCGGAGCAGGTAATGGATTAGGATGCTCAGGAGTAACATTTCCTATACCCAAAATACTATTTAATAATAGTAACGTCAATCCAATTATAAAAGATGATGCAACAACACCTATAATTAAACCAAACTGCTGTTTAATCGGAGTTGCTCCTACCAAATATCCTGTTTTTAAATCTTGGGAAGTTGCTCCTGCATTCGCTGAAGCAATACAAACAATTGAACCTACAACTAGTGCTATGGGTTGATAAACATCTCCTGTCCAACCTAATCCGACAAATATTAAAGAAGTTGCCATTAGAGTGGCAATTGTCATACCCGAAATTGGATTTGATGACGAACCGATTAAACCTACAATTCTTGACGAAACTGTTACAAAGAAAAACCCAAATACAACTATCATTATGGCAGAAAGTAAGTTTGTCGGAATGTTTGGAATAATAGCCATAAATAACACTAAAACAACAGAACCTACTAATACGAAAAACAAAGGAATATCTTTTTCTGTTCTAATTTTTTCTTTAACTTCACCTGAACGATTTTCTTTAAGATCTTGAAATGAATCTTTAAATGCACTAATAATTGTCGGAAATGATTTTATTAACGTTATAATACCACCAAAGGTAACTGCTCCTGCTCCAATATATCTAATATAGTTGCCCCAAATTTCTCTAGGAGACATTTCAGATATTAATTTAGTACCCGGAGCAAAGACCGTAGTTAAATTATCACCTAATAAAGTAATTAAAGGAATTAATACTAACCAAGATAAAACACCGCCTGCAACCATGATACCGGCAATTTTAGGACCGATTATATATCCAACACCTAGTAATTCAGGCGTAATCTCACCGTTTATAGTGCCATTTGGCAAAGCAGATTTACGCGAAAAAACGTACTGTGGAACCTCTTTCCACAAACCAATAATAGACATCAAAACTTTATAAATAAAAGCAATACCTAATCCATAATAAACTTTCTTTGCTAATTCACCCCCTTTTTCACCAGCCACAAGTACGTCAGCGCAAGCCGTACCTTCAGGAAATGGTAATTTACCATGCTCCTTAACAATTAATGACCTACGTAATGGGATCATGAATAATACACCTAGAATACCACCGGCTAAGGCTAAAACAAATATTTGAAAATATTGGAAATAATTTCCGCCACCTGGCAAAAACAACAGTGCCGGTAAGGTAAATACCACTCCGGAAGCCACAGATTCGCCCGCAGATCCTATCGTTTGAACTATATTATTTTCCAATATTGTCGCTTTTCCAATTTTCTTGAAAACGGAAATAGCTAAAACAGCAATCGGAATACTTGCACTTACCGTTAAACCAACTTTTAAACCTAGATAAACTGTAGCAGCGCCAAATATTATTCCGAATATTGCTCCCAATATTATAGCTTTAGGAGTGAATTCCGGAATAAATGAAGAAGCCGAAATATAAGGTTTGAACTCAACATTTTGATTCTCTGACATCTCTTCTCCGAATATTATTTTTTCGACAATTGGTTAATGTGATTAATTCCTCTATCACCAATATCTTTACGAAAATGGATATTAGTATATTTTACTTTATATAATTCATCATAACACTTTTTTTTACATTCTATTAAATCATTTTTACTATCAAAAACTGTAATATTAAGAACTCTCCCTCCTGAGGTTACTAATTCACCGTTTTTAATCGAAGTACCCGAATGAAACACTAAACAATTTTCCGCTTTAATATCATTAATCCCTTCAATTAAATACCCTTTCTTAAAAAAGTCAGGATATCCGCCGGAAGCAAGTACAACACATATTGAGCCTCCTCCGTTATATTTTATTACATCTTTCTCAATTTTACCTACAGCACAAGAATATAGTAACTTTGCAAAGTCCCCCTCAAGTAGCGGTAAAACTGCTTGAGTTTCAGGGTCTCCGAACCGACAATTAAACTCAACAACTTTAACATCACCATCTTTAATCATTAAGCCACAATATAAACAACCAATAAAAGCTCTACCTTCAGCGTTCATGGCATTAATTGTTGGAATTATTACTTCACTTTTAACCTTTTTTAGAATATTATCGTCAACAATAGGAGCCGGAGCATATGCTCCCATACCACCGGTATTCTTTCCTTCATCATTATCATTTATTCGCTTATGATCTTGTGCCGAAGGAAGCACAATGAAATCTTTTCCGTCAGTTATAGCAAAAATACTTGCTTCTTCTCCATCCATGAAATCTTCGATTACAACAGAATGACCTGCTCCGCCAAAAATATTTTCCACAAACAGGGCATCTAAATATTCTGCTGCCTCAGTATAATTATCACAAATTGCTACTCCTTTGCCTGCAGCAAGCCCAGAAGCTTTAATTACAACCGGATATTCATGCTCCCTTAAATAATTCAGTGCTCCCTCACCTTGCTCCTTAGTAAATGTTTCATATTTTGCAGTAGGAATACCATATTTTTTCATTAATTCTTTTGAAAAGCTTTTATTCCCTTCAATTTCTGCACCTCTGCTTGAAGGACCAAATACCGGAATTCCGACATTACGCAAGTCATCAGCCAATCCTTCAACCAATGGTTTTTCAGGTCCTATAACAGCCAATTCGACTTTCATTTCTAAACAAAACTTAATAATATCGGAATTTTCCGTTAAATCAATATTTTCACCATATTTAGAAGTTCCCGGATTTCCCGGTAGTATATATAACTTTGTTAAACTTTCACTTTTTGCAAGTTTATAAGCCAATGCATTTTCTCTACCTCCGGAACCGATTAATGCAATAATCATATATCCGCTCTCATAGTAAATTGAAAAATTCTAGTTAACTCTTCTGTTAAATATACTCTATTGTGTTTTTCAACAAACTCATTATTACATTCAGGTAATTTACCGGCTTTAAATAAAGTATATATATTTATTAACTGATTTTTTATACCTTCAATATCATCAGGGTCACATAAGAATGATGCTTTATATCGTTGTAACTCTAATTTTGCAGCTCCTTCAGGAACACATCCAAGAATAGGTTTTTTAGTACCTATATACTCAAAAAGTTTGCCAGTAGAGATTGTTTCAGCAGCTTTCATCTTACCTATCATCATCCATAAAACATCAGAAGCTAAAACATACTCTAAAGTCTCTTTATGGTTTAAGTAACCGTGATTTTTAACAAATTCTTGAATACCCAATCTTTTAATAAGTTTTTCATTTTCTTTTCTCAGTATCCCACAAAAATGAAGTTCTATTCCGGCAGCAATGTCAGGTCGCTGCTGTAATAATAACTTAAATGCTTTCAATAAATACTTCGGAGTTATATTTTGATAAAAAATTCCTGCGTAAGTTAGCTTTAATTTAGATTGAGTTAGAGGAATCGGAGTTGCTTTTTCAAAATCATCCGGATCATAACCCTGAGGAATTATACTAATATCGTCAAAAGTCAAAAATTTATAATTAGTAAGAAGCTTTTCTTTAATATACCTATTAATCGAAATAATTTTATCAGCAGATTTTAATGCTAAATACTCAAGTTTTTTATGTTTAAGCTTATGGTAACTAGTTGGATAGAAAGAAAACTGATTTCCAAACCATAAATCTCTATAATCAACAATTAACGGAACATTAAATTCCTCTTTAAGCTTTGCTGCCATACTAAAAGCAGAATATGGCGGAATTGTAACAAAAATAACATCAAAATGTTCTTTACTTAACAAATCTTTTGCAACTAAATATGCTTGTTTTGTCCAACTAACTTTGTTATCAGGAATAAAAAAAGTTTTACTCAAACTGCTTAAAGATTTTCTAATAATCTCAGCCGGCATTGTAATTGTGCCGTATTTAGATAAAAGTCTATTCGGATCGTTTCCGCTTGTTCTAATAATTCTAATTTCGGCATCTTCAGCCTCTTTTTTCATATATTCATCATGCGCAAAATAACCAACATCTCCGCTAGTAATAACGGTGGGATGCCAATTATATTTACTCATATATTTAGTAAATTTAAGAACACGTTGTACGCCGCTAAGCCCCATTGGGGGAAAATAATATGCAATAACAAGAACTTTAAACATAAATTATTGTGAACTCTTTGAATGATAATTTGGGGATTCCTTTGTAATAATAACATCATGCGGATGACTTTCTCTTAATCCCGCATTCGATATTTTTACAAATTTCCCGTTTTGTTTCAAGTCTTCAATAGTCTTCGCACCACAATAGCCCATTGAAGCCCTTAAGCCACCGATTAACTGATAAATTGTCTCACTTAATGGACCTCTATAAGGTACTCTTCCTTCAACTCCTTCGGGAACTAATTTTTTAACATCATCTTCCATATCTTGGAAATATCTATCCTTACTACCTTGTTTCATTGCCCCAATTGATCCCATTCCCCTATATACTTTAAAACTTCTTCCTTCAAATAAAACTTCTTCGCCTGGAGCTTCTTCTACTCCGGCAAACATTCCTCCTATCATTACTGTATCTGCCCCTGCTGCAATTGCTTTTGCAATATCGCCTGTTTGTTTAATTCCTCCGTCTGCAATAATAGGAACACCTATTTTTCTTAAAGAATTATATACGTGTAAAACCGCAGAAACTTGAGGAATACCTACTCCGGCAATTACACGTGTTGTACAAATAGAACCAGCCCCAATACCAACTTTTACGGCATTTGCACCTGCTTCTACTAATTCCAAACCAGCCTCACCGGTAACAATATTACCAACAACAATTTGCAAGTCCGGATATTTTTGTCTAATAAGTTTTAATGTTTTAATAACTCCTTCCGAGTGACCGTGAGCAGTATCAATTGTAATTACATCAACATCTGCTTTTACTAATGCTTCTACTCTATCCATATAATCTGAAGAAACCCCAATAGCAGCACCCACTCGTAATCTACCTAATTCATCCTTACACGCATTTGGATATTTTTTCTTCTTTACGATGTCTTTATAAGTAATTAAACCCTGTAAGTATCCATTTTCATCAACTACAGGTAATTTTTCTATTCTATATTGTTGTAGAATTCGTTCAGCATCTTCTAAAGTAGTACCGTTTGGAGCCGTAATTAAGTTTTCATGAGTCATTAAATCTTTTACTTGCAAAGATAAATTTGGTTCGAAACGCAAATCACGATTAGTAAGTATTCCCACTAACTTACCATTCTCGTTAATTACGGGAAATCCGGAAACTTTATATTTACTCATTACTTCCAAAGCTTCGCTAATTGTATTTGTTGGTTTTAACGTGATCGGATGAAATATCATTCCTGATTCACTTCTTTTTACTTTATCCACCTCATCAGCCTGCTTTTCAATCGGTAGATTCTTATGAATAAATCCTAATCCTCCTTGTGCAGCCATTGCAATTGCCATCTGACTTTCTGTTACCGTATCCATCGCAGCACTTAAAAACGGTATATTTAATTTAATATCTCGTGTTAAGTAAGTTGTTAAATCTGTTTCTCGCGGTAATACGGAAGAACGAGCCGGAATTAATAATATATCGTCAAAAGTGACACCTTCGAAAACTATCTTTTCATCTATCATAATATCCTCATTTTATTCAAATGCTGAAAAACTTGTTATATCTTCTCCAAGAATTAAAGTATGCATTTCATGAGTACCTTCATAAGTTTTAACCGACTCAAGATTATTTGCATGCCTCATTACCGGATATTCATTCAATATCCCGTTTGCACCTAATATTTCACGTGCCGTTCTTGCAATATCTAATGCAATTTCACAATTATTTCTTTTCGCTAATGATATATGAGTATGTTTTATTTTGCCGTTATCTTTTAACTGGGCTAAACGAAAATTTAATAATTGTGCCTTTGTTATTTCTGTTAACATACTTACTAACTTTGCTTGAGTTAATTGAAATGAAGCAATCGGCTTATTGAACTGAATTCTAGATTTTGCATAATTTAAAGCAGTATCATACATTGCCATCATTGAACCTACTACACCCCAAGCAATGCCGTATCTTGCCTGATTCAAGCACATCAAAGGTGCTTTTAAACCACTTGCATTTGGTAGAATATTATTTTCAGGAATAAAAACATCGTCAAAAATTAATTCACTTGTTATAGAGGCACGTAATGAATGCTTTCCCTTCATTTCCGGAGCAGTAAACCCTTTTGTTCCCTTCTCAACAAGAAATCCTTTAATTGTTCCGTTTAATTTAGCCCAGACAACTGCAATATCGGCGATTGTCCCGTTAGTAATCCACATTTTGGCACCATTTAATATATACCCGCCTTCAACTTTTTCGGCTTTGGTAATGAGACCACCGGGATTACTTCCAAAATCCGGCTCTGTTAATCCGAAACATCCGATTTTTTCTCCCGAAGCTAATTTGGGAAGCCAAAATTCCTTTTGTTCTTCACTTCCGAAAATATAAATGGGATACATCACTAAACCACTTTGAACTGAAACAAAACTTCTTATACCGCTATCACCTCTTTCTAATTCCTGCATTACAATACCGTAAGCAACATTATTTAATTCTGCACATCCATATTTCTGAGGTAGATTTAAGCCAAATAAGCCAAGTTCTCCCATTTTTTTTACTAAATGAACAGGAAAAGTTCCTTCAGAATAATACTTTTCGATAATCGGTATCACTTCGTCATCTACGAATTGTCTAATAGTATCACGCATCATTATTTCTTCTTGTGATAACAATTCAGACAAATCAAAATAGTCTATTCCTTCAAATTTATTCATAAATCACTTCTTCGTTGTTTTTAAATAGATTATTTAAGACTTTACTACAAACACTTCTTCCATAACCGCGAGATTGTAAAAAGCGAAATATTCTACTTTTCATCTTAATCTCTTCCTGCTGCTTAATAGTCCTAATTTTTGATTGGGCAAGTTTCATAGCCGTATCAAATTCGGTATCATCTTCAATACTATTCAATAATTCATCAATAATTTCAGGTTCAATTCCTTCTTTTTTTAGATCGTATCGTATTTTAACTCGACCTTTCTTTTTATTTAATAGTCTATCTTTAATAAATAATCTCGCAAACTCAAAATCGTTAAGATATCCGTATTCAAGCAAAAGTGAAATAACTTTATCTATAATATTAATATTATCAATCTTTTTTAATAATTTAGCTTTTAAACTTTTTATGGAATACAATCTAACTGCTAATAGTTTTTTTGCAAAGTTTATTGCAATTCGTTCATCATTTTGCTCAATAATTTTAAAATAAAATTCACTGCTAATCTCTGCATCAACAAAAAGTTTATGCTCTAAAAAGATATCTTCGAATAAAGAGACAATATTCCCGTCATCAAAAACAACACTAACCCTATTATTCTGTTTTTTAACAGATAAAACTTTCATTTTTTATTTTTTCTTAGCTTTAGTTTCTTCTACTATATCACTAACAACTTGTGAATCTGATAGTTCCATTCCAAGTTTTTTCTTCACATCGGATTCAAGTTTTTTCAATAAATTAGTATTTTCGTTTAGAGCTAAACGTAATTGTTCCCTACCCTGAAATCTATCTTCACCAAAAGTAAACCAAGCGCCGCTTTTTTTAATTAATTCAAATTCAACAGCCATGTCTATTAAATCGCCGGCTTTACTAATTCCTTCATTATATAAAATATCAAATTCAACTTCCTTAAAAGGAGGTGCAACTTTAGATTTTACAACTTTAACTTTAGTTCTGTTGCCTGTAATATTTTGTCCTTCTTTTATTGCAGATATTCTTCTAATATCCATTCTAACAGATGCATAAAATTTAAGTGCATTACCACCTGTTGTGGTTTCAGGGTTACCAAACATTACTCCAATTTTGCTTCTTAATTGGTTTGTAAAAATCACACAAGTTTTTGATCTATTTATTGCACCGGTAATTTTTCTTAATGCTTGAGACATAAGTCTTGCCTGCATAGCCATTTGGGGATCACCCATCTCTCCTTCAATTTCAGAGCGAGGTACTAGGGCTGCAACCGAATCCACAATAATAACGTCAATAGCATTACTACGGATTAAAGTATCTACAATTTCCAATGCTTGTTCACCATAATCAGGTTGAGAAATCAACAAGTTTTGAGTATCTACTCCCAATTTTTTAGCATAACCGACGTCTAGCGCGTGTTCAGCATCAATGAACGCACATATTCCGCCTAATTTTTGTGCTTCAGCTATAACATGCAAACAAACCGTTGTTTTACCGGAAGATTCAGGTCCGTAAATTTCAACAATTCTACCTCTAGGTACTCCCCCAATACCCAATGCATAATCTAACGAAATTGAACCGGTGCTAATTGCCTCAACTTTGTTAATCACACCGTCTCCCAATTTCATAATAGCGCCTTTACCATATGTTTTTTCGATACCATATATTGTATCTTCTAATATTTTAAGACGAGCATCTTTATCATTTGCCATACTACACCTTTTATTTTAATTTATATGTTTTAATTTTTGTGTAAACTGAACCTTTCGAAGTTAATTCACTTTTAACTAAATAAAATTCATTCAAAATGTACTGAACCGGTTCCAATTCTATTTCCTTATATTTTTTTATATATTGCGAATCTTTTTCGTTTTTCACTCTCAATAACGTTACATGAGGATAAAACTCTCTTGTTTCTTTATTATAGCCTAATTCACTTAAGCATTCTTCTAAATCTTTTTGTAATAAATTAACAGTATCACTTTTATTAAAATTAAACCACAATATAAACGGATTTCCGTTTTTGTTAAAAGTACCTAATTTATTCAATTTTAAAGTAAAAGAACTGTATTTTATTGCAATTTTTTCTAATTCTTTATCGATAGAAGATATAAAATTTCCTTCTGTATCACCTAAAAATTTTAATGTTATATGAATATTCTCTTTTTTCTCCCATCTAAACAATTTGAATGATTCTTCTTGAGAAAGCTTTTGAAAAATATAATCAATTATTTTATTTTCAACCGGGAGAGCAATAAAAAGTCTATTCATTATAAGAAATACCTAACAAATGCCTTCTTAATAATTCTAGAGCAGCTTGTCCGGCTCTATCTTTATTTAACAGCCTATCTTCTCCAAATTTATACTCAACTGCCGTACACACTTTTTCATCTGCAATCCCAATATATACTAAACCGACCGGTTTAGTAGAAGTAGCACCGGTTGGTCCTAAAATTCCGGTTATTGAAACTCCGATGTCTGTTGCACATGCTGCACGAACACCTTGTGCCATCTGCATAGCAACTTGTTGACTAACTGCCCCAAATTGAGCTATTGTATCTTCAGAGACATTTAGAAGTTCTACTTTAGCAGCATTACTATATGTTACATAACCTCTTTCAAAAAACACGCTACTTCCGGAAATGTTAGTTAATCTGTTACTAATCAATCCTCCCGTACAAGATTCTGCAACCGAAATACGTAATCCTCTTTCATTTAATAGTTTACCAATAACTTGTTCTAATAAGTCATCATTTGTTCCGTAAATATAACGCCCAACTAAAGCACGTATCTTCTGTTCAATACCGCTTAATTTGTTTTTTGCATCATCTTCATTTTTTGCCCATACATTCAACCTCATCTTAACACCGAATTGACTCGGCAAAAAAGCTAACTTAGCCCCTTCAAGTAATTCATCCAAATTACCTAATTTATCATATAAATATGATTCAGGAATACCTGTGGTTAAAAGATTTTTAATAAGCAAGAAATCTTTATCTTTTGGCATTTTTTGTTCGAGTTTGGGAAGAACAAAATTATTCATCATTTCTATCATCTCAAAAGGTACCCCCGGCATCGCAATAAAAATTTTATTGTTTTTTTCTATCCAAATTCCCGGAGCAGTTCCTTTGTTATTTCTTATCGGTATTGCAATTTCAGGTACTAATGATTGTAACTCGTTTGTGGGAGTCATAACTCGCCCACGTTTTTCAAAAAGAACTTTTATATCGTTATAAACATCTTCATTTTTTACTAGTTTTGTATTAAAAAACTCAGAAATACAAGATAATGTCAAATCATCGTGAGTAGGTCCAAGTCCCCCGGTAACAATTACCAAATCGTTGTTAGTAAATGCATTTGAAAATTCGGTTAAAATTTCTTCTTTAATATCACCAATAATAGTTGCCCGAGCAACATTTATATTTAAAGATAAAAGCTTTTCACCTATATAAGCAGCATTTGTATTTAAGGTTTGACCAATTAATATTTCATCACCGATTGTAATAATTTGAGTTTTCATTTTAAGAAATAAAATTAATTAATAAATTAACAATTATAACGGTATAAAATGCTGCTATAATATCATCAAGCATTATACCTAATCCACCTTTTATCTTTTCTGCTTGCTTTGCAGGAGGAATTTTAATAATATCCATTGCTCGCCAAACTAAAAAAGCAATTGCAATATACCAAATCTTTTTTGGAATAAAAAGTAAACTTAGCCACATTCCTACAACTTCATCCAAAGTAAACTCTTTAGGATCTTTTCCGTAAACAGTTTCAAATTTTGTACCTAATTTGATACCTATTACAGTCAAAAATGAACTACATAACAATAAAATAGTAACATTTTCAAAACCCGGAATAACTAAATATATAACTAAAGCCGCTAAACTACCCCAAGTTCCGCTTGCAAATTTTATTGAACCGGTATAAAAACCGGAACCTAAAAAATATTCTAATTTATTTATTTTTTGAGACATAGAGTTCTCTTATCATAAAACGATTCTTATAAATATATGTAAATCCTGTAAAAACAGTAAATAATGTAATAGCTAACATTGTGTAGTATATAAAACTACTATTAGAAAATATTTCATAATAATTTTGATAGTTGAAAATAAATTTCGGAAATGTTCTTAAAACATAAATTATTAATAAATAATATAAAAAAACCATCTGTGCAAAAGTTTTTATTTTTGCCGATCTAGAAGTATAAAAAGATTGTTTTTTTAATTCAGCAAAACTTCGTAAACCGGTAATTAAAAAATCTCTAATAATAATTACTATTACCATCCATAAAGGTAAAATCCCGATTAGAACAAATCCTATAAACGCAGCGGAAGTCAATATTTTATCAGCAAGAGGGTCCATAAACTTACCCCAACTTGTAATGTAATTAAATTTTCGAGCTAACCAACCGTCGTACCAATCTGTTATTGCCGCAATTAAAAATACTATAACTGATATCTGTTTTAACAAATTACTATCTTGTAAAAATAGGAATAAAAAGACAGGAGTCAAGATTATACGTAATACTGTTAACTGATTTGGTAATATCATATTGTAGTACTGATTGAAATGTTATATAAATATTCATATTCATAAAAACCGGTATTGTGCCCGTCTGCCCATTCAAACTTTATTGCATAATTCCCCAAATAAGATATTTTATTTAACTTAATTTGATCTGATTGATAGATTGCTAAATAATGATCCCCTACTTTTTCTCTATCAGCCAAACACTCTGCACATGGACATAAAAAACGAAGTGTAGTTAGTTTAATATCAGTTGAGTTATCATTATCCCATACTATATTTAATATATCTTTATTAGCTTTAATAATTTTTGGTTTCATGTTAAATTGTTATACCGGTTAGCTTATATAATGCTTCAAGATATTTATTCTTTGTTTTTTCAATTATTTCATCAGGCAAATTTGGTGCAGGCGGTTTTTTATTATAGTTTATAGAAATTAAATAATCTCTTACAAATTGTTTATCATAACTTAACGGAGTTGAACCAACAGTATATCCTTCCACATCCCAAAACCTTGATGAATCAGGAGTTAAAAGTTCATCTATAAGAATTAAATCTTCATTGATTAAACCAAACTCCATTTTAGTATCTGCAATAATAATACCCCTATTAAGTGCATATTCTGCTGCTTTTTTATAAATAGAGATAGCTGTTGTTTTTATTTTTTCAAATAATTCAGGGCTAACAATTTTTAAGGCTTCATTATAAGTTATATTCTCATCATGCGTTCCAACTTCGGCTTTAGAAGAAGGCGTAAAAATCGGTTCTGGTAATTTTTGTGATTCCTGCAAATTTTCAGGTAACATAATACCACAAATTGAACCTGTATTTTTATAATCACTCCAACCGCTTCCGGTAATATATCCACGTACTATACACTCAATGGGGATTAGTTCGGCTTTTTTTACTAACATAGCCCTTCCATCAAGAACTGTAGAGTATTTTTGACAAATTTCCGGAAAACCGCTTATTGATGTAGTAATTAAATGATTTTGTATAATCTCTTTAGTAAAATCAAACCAGAATTCAGAGATTTTTGTTAATATTTTTCCTTTTTCAGGGATACCCTGGTTCATAATTACATCAAAAGCACTTAATCTATCTGAAGATACAATGAGGTAAAAATCTTCTAGATCATACACATCCCTTACTTTTCCCTTTTTAAAAAGCTTTAAGTCCTTAAAATCTGTAGATAAAACAACCGAATTCATGTTACCTCAATTTAAAAATTCAATCTTTAAATATAGCTATTGTTAATTTTCTTTTCAATAAATATGAAAGAATAATAACATTATTTTTATTAAGGTAACAATTAATTTATTCTATTGTATAGGTTCCGACCCCAGGCGGTTTATTAAATATTGTTGTGCCGTCAAGCTTTCTCAGTTCAATACTCGTAAATTCTAATTTAGTAGTTCCGATACTTTTGCCAATAAATCGTATACTTAAAATTTTACCGCTTCCGTTCATTGATTCATCAGAAAGACCAGTTTTCAAAAATGCTGAATTTACTATCAACCTCCCGGTTCTGTTAACATCATCTTTTACGGATTGAAGATTAAAATTAGGTACAATTAGTTGATAAAAATTAGAATTAATAACTGTTTTTCCGCCTGAAACACCGTCAAAAATTAACACATTCGGATTAAAATCAACTGCCAATTTAAATGCTGATAAATCTTGTATATCTTCCATCCATATACTAACAGAATCTGCCATCCCTATAGTTGATATTGTTGTAATTTTATTAAATGATAAAGATGGTCCTTTTATTGCATCTACCGAAAATTTTCGCGTGAGCGTAGTATTATAGTTTTTATTTTTTGCTTCCAACTGAAATTGGTATTTACCTTCATTAAGATTAGTAAATTCAATTTCATCATCCTTAGCAAAGTTTGACCAATCAATATAATCCGATGGATTGTCATCATTTAACTCAACAAGACGAAATCGATATTCAAAATTATCATCGCTTCCCCTCCATACAAAAATGACAGTATTTGTACTTAATACAGCATTTTCTAGCGGGGCTTGGATAAATTGGATAAATGCCGGCGGGGCATCAGTTGTTCCGCCGGAATTACAGGAAATCACTATAAAAACAAGCAGAAACATTAATAAGCGTTTTGCCTGATTTTTTATATTTTCAAAAAACTTTGTTTTCATGTTATACTCAAAATTATTTTAGTAACAACATTTTTTTAGTAATTTTATAATTATTTGTACTCATTCGCAATAAATATACTCCGCTTGCTAATCCGTTTCTTATTTTTGCAGAGTCAAATAAAAATCTATAAGTACCTATTTCTTGTTCTTCGTTCACCAATACGGCTACTTCTCTTCCTAAAATATCAAAAACAGTTAAAGTAACTTTTGTTTTTTCCGGTAAATCATATTCAATAGTTGTTGTAGGATTAAACGGATTAGGATAGTTTTGATATAGTTTATATGAAGCAGGAATTTCGTTTAAAGTATAAACAATAGTTTTATCAAAAGCTTTTTGTCCGTTTGCTTTATAACCTAAATATCTTATAGATAAAGAGTCCTTCTTGGCAATTTTATCAAATGAACATTTAAGGTTTGCATTAATACCATAATTACCGTTCATTCCGTTATAAAGCTCTGCAAAATCAATTTTTGCAAAACCGTTTACACTGTCAACTTTTACAAAAGATAATCCGCCGTTTTGGCTTAATCCTGATACACTTAATGAATCAAATTCAAATGTACCTATCGGATAATTAATTATTGCCGAAATCGCTAAAACATCCTTACTATCATAATTTATCGGGAAGTTAAATTTATTCTCACCTGTTTTGAACGTAATTTTCTTTCTTTCAATATCTTCAGAATCGGAAATAAATTGATTCTTCTTAGGTAGAGTATATTCTTGAGCATAATTCCAATTGTTTACAAAAGCCAAAAGATCATCAACATCCAATTTATTATCACCACGAACTTTAATAAATGGGAAAGTTCCGTCATAAGGTGCAAAATCTACACCTTTTGTAGAATCTTTTGAACTCCACATATAAACAAAACTTGCTAAATCCCTCGCATCCAAAATACCGTCGTGAGGAGCAAAATCTCCTAACGCAATAGCATGGTAATCTGGTAATGAGAAGTTGTTTGAATTTCTAAAATCATCATATACATCAAATTTAACTTTATAATTTACGGATGTTGTTACGTCCGGAATTATCAACGAGTCGTCTTTTGTTATTTTTGTATAATTTATAAACTCATTATTTATATCGTAAAAGTTAAGTTTATAATAAATGTTACTACTTAAATCAGTACCTTTATTCCACTTTACTATTACTTTATTCCAACCATATTTTTCAGGTAATTGATAATATGAAACGCTATTTCTATCAAATTCGGGAGATTTGTTGTCAAATGAGACACTATCAATAAATATATCATAATTTACATTGAACTGCGGACTTCTAAATTTTATGTAAATTTTAGTATATCCTTCCATACTATTTAGTTTATCCGAACTTCTCCAATACAATGTATCATTAATTGGACCTGTAATACTAAACGGAGGATTAATTAATGATTCTATATTATTAATTATCGGTCCGTCTCCAATTTGAAATTCAAATCTATCCACAACAATAGTTTCCTGAGGAGTTAAGAATTCATAGAAGAATTTAATAATACTACTTTGATTAGTCTTAACTGCTTTAACTGTCGGGAATTTTCCGATAACAAAATGGCTATTACTTGTATCACTAATATTTGCTTCAAATTTATCTAAAATTCTTATTCTGGCTTGTGAAGATAATAGTGCAGGAACTTTCCAACTGTATAATCCGTCTTCTGCAGTTAGATTAACAACATTGTATGTCCAATTCCTTCCGTTATCTGTTGAAAGTTGAATACGAACAGTATCAACATTTTCAGAAATCCACTTTATAGTATAATCAGAGCCGGAATTAAGAGCTATCAAATCATTCGGGGCAATTAGTCTAATATCGGCAATTGTAAATGTAGTATCAGATAAATCATTGATTAAGGATTTATCATAATCACTAACTCTTAAACTAACTTTTCTACTAAAATCATTTGGTATCGTCCAATCATATGTGCCTAAAGCAGCAGAGATTGGATCTGATGAAATTAAATACCAATTTTGACCGTCGTCTGTTGAGTATTCTAACCGTACAAGATTAATAAATGAACTATTCCATTTAATTTGATAAATTTTATCTACTTTTAGCTTTTCGTTACCGTTAGGATAAGTTAAATTAATATCGCAAATTGTAAACGGTTCGTTACTTAAGTCGTTTATTTCTCTATACTTTGGATCTGTATTAGCATCTTCTACTTTAATTCTATAGTTTTGTGCAGGGTCAATATTTTTCATGTTCCATTTATAGGAATCACTATTCGCAGGAACGTTACTAGCTATTAAACGCCAGTTAGTCATATCGTCACGCTTATACCACAGATTTACGTTTTCTATAGTATTTGTGCTACATTCCCATTTTATTGAATCAACCTTCCCAAAGTGTTCTCCACCGTTGGGATAAGTAAGATTTATTTCGCTTACCGTAATAACTTGATTACATGTATCCGTAAGTTTATCTTTTGAACTTGATTCAATTAGTCTTATTCTAACATGTTTAGACGGAATCATTCCGATAATATTTCTATCTATCACTTTACTATATCTTCCGATAGAAGCGTTTATAGGAAGATCATTTATCTTATAAGGCGAATCAGAGAAAATCGGTGCAGCTAATGAATCATCCGTAATAAATTCAATATTAACTTTATTAATGTATGCAGATTCCCAAACAAATTCTTTGCTGTCTCCTATTTTCCACACTTCGTTCCCTTTAGGATTTAGCAAGCGTAATCTACATATTGTAAATGAAGCATTACATGTATCAAAAAATCGATAATTATTATGATCATAAATTGCAATATAACATGAATCTGAAACATCTTCCGGTATTAACCAATTATATGATTTTAAACTTGCGTCATGTCCCAGTTTTATCGGAATTTTGATTTTATTCTTAGTCCAATAATACAAATCAACCTGACTAATATTCTGGCTACATTCCCAGATAATTGTTTTAACGGATTTTTCCAAAACTTTTTCAGAAGTATTAAAAACAAGTAGCTGTAAATTACCTAGTGTAAAGAATCCCTGACTGGCAGCCGAAATAGTAGTATCCTCGGCGTTAACAAGCTTAATTTTGGCTGAATCAGTATAATAATCCTCAGGTATTATCCAATTATAATAGCCCGATGACGATGGATACGAATTGTTAATTATAGTATTATAATTTTTTCCGCCGTCGGTTGATAGCAATATTTTTAAGGCGTTTATATTTATACTAGGTGTCCATTTAATTTGATAACTATTACCTTTATAATAAACTTCTCCGCCGTTTGGTTCAACCACAAACAATTTTGTAATTAAGAAAAAGTTTTGACTATAGTTGACAATTTCACCACCGGAAAGAGCATCTGTAATTTTAATTTTACCCCTGTTAGTTTCAACACTGGGTACTTGTTGCCAAGAAAACTCTTTTAAATCAGCCGAATGATTAACGGCTAATTGAATCCAATTAGTATCTAAGCCACTATTGTAATAAATATTTACAAATGCAATAGAATTACTATTATCCCATTTAATCTTTTTACTACTATTGGACATCCAATTTTCTCCGCCGTCAGGTGAAATAACATCAATCCAGCCAACAGTAAAATTTGCCATACTAATATCTTTAATATTCGGATCGCTATAATCACTTATTCTTATCAAACCTGTTGAAGTAGACCAATTTTTATTTACAACCGTCCAATCCCACTCTCTAGCATTAGCAGCTATTTGAGTTCTAATAACTTCCCAAGAAGAACCATTATCGGAGCTATATTCAATTTTTACAGTTGTTAAGTATGTATGATCCCATCTAATTTTATAAGTTTTTCCGACTTGATAGAATTCATTTCCGTTTGGAGATAAAAGCGTAACCTCAGGAATATAAATCGCAAATACTCCGCTAGAATCTTTAATGTTTGGAAACTCTTCATTTACAATTCTTACCATACAATTATTAGAAACATTGTTTGGCACATTCCAAGTATAAATTAATTGAGATGCAGGAATATTTGTCGTAATATTAGACCATGTTATACCGGCATCCGAAGAAAATTCAAGCTTAACAGTATTATTATTATTACTTGCTTCCCAAGTTATATTTTTTTCCGTTAATGCCCGCCAGTTTGAACCTATAACCGGTGTTAAAAGATTAAGCATCATACAGCTAAAATAATTATTACTATAATCCGTAATAGAATAATTAGAATTAGATGCACTTAACCTTATTTTTAAGCTATCTGATGAGAAGTTTGAAGGAATTACTATATTAATTTGTTTTAGTGAAGATGCCACTTCTGTCCATGCAACAACTTGATTTTTAGGTTCATTATATATTTCAACTTTTACATTTCGTATATTGTCACTATTTTGCCATGAAATATTTAAAGGAAGTCCGGCTTGTACAACTTCAGACCCATTCGGCGAAACCACATTTACCCAACCAATCGTGAAAGTATCAGGAGATACCGAGTTTATGGTTGGATCATATGTTTCCCTGATTCTAATTTTAACGGCATTACTACCGGTAGTCGGAATATTCCATGCAAAAGAATCTGCAACTGCAGTATAATTTTGAGCACCTTCAATAGTTTCCCATGATTGACCGTTATTTAATGAATAC
>JAEXOD010000211.1 GCA_023447335.1 Bacteroidota bacterium | reverse complement strand
AAATGGCGGAGGCTTCAAAGTATTTGGAGTATTCAAAAGTATGTTTTATAACTTCTGATAATAATATAGATGAAATTACTCTAAACGGAAATACAAGCGTTTTTGAATTTGATAAAAATAAAGGGTTGAGAAAATATGAAATCAATAACACAATATTTGGATATCCAAGAATTGATCCGCTTACGATTGCAGGGAATAGCGCAGAAGATAATGCAAAAATTATGTTGAAAGTATTTAAAAATGAGACAAATAACGGAGCATTTCATGTAGTCGCAAGTAATGCGGCAATGGGTTTATATGCGGCAGGTTTTTCAGATGATATTACAGTATGTTTAGAAGCAGCAGAAGATTCAATAATTAGCGGAAAAGCATTAAACAAACTGAACGCACTAAAAGAAATTAATTAGGTATTAAGATGAATATTTTAGAAAAGATTGTTGAAGATAAAAAGAGTGAAGTAAATATTTTAAAAAACCATATTAATATCTCGGAAATTAAAAATAGAGAATATAAAGAAATCAGTTTTTATAAAGCATTAAACAATAAAAATAAAATAAATTTAATAGCCGAAATAAAAAAAGGGAGTCCTTCAAAAGGAATAATTAAACATAATTTTGAACCGTTGCAGATTGCTGGGGAATATATGAATTCCGGCACAGACGCGATATCAGTATTAACTGACGAAAAATATTTTATGGGGAATATAAAATATTTGTCAGATATCGCGGAAATAAAAACTGTTCCTTTATTAAGAAAAGATTTTATTATTAATGAACTTCAAATATATCAGGCAAAGTTACACGGTGCAGATGCAATATTGTTAATAAGTGAAATACTAGAAAAAAATCAGATTAAAGAGTATACATTATTAGCAGGGGAATTAAATATGGATGTATTGTTGGAGTTACATTCGGTTAAACAACTTGACAAAATAGATTTTGATATAAATAAAATACTCGGCATTAATAATAGAAACTTAGAAACATTTAATGTGAATATTAAAACAACGGGTGAAATTAAACAATATTTATCGAATGAAATTATAGTAGTATCTGAAAGCGGGATTACAAATAAAGAAGATATTGACTATTTAAAGGAGAATAATATTAATGCTGTTTTGATTGGGGAATATTTTATGCGAAAAGATAATATTGTCGATGCCGTTAAAAATATAAAGGAATATTTGTATTATGAAGGTTAAGATATGTGGTATTACAAATTTGGAAGATGCATTATATTGTGAAAATAAAGGTGTTGACGCATTAGGATTTATTTTTTATGAAAAAAGCAAAAGATATATTGATTATGAAAAAGCAAACGAGATTATTAGGCAACTAAATCCGTTTACGTTAAAAGTGGGAGTGTTTGTGAATACACCCGTTATAGAAATAAATAATGTATGTAAACACGTGGGAATTAATATAGTACAATTACACGGAGATGAAACATATGAGGAATATATAAATGTAAATATTCCGATTATAAAAGCCATACGAATAAAGGGAAAAAATGATTTAGAGAATATTAATTCATGGAAGCAAAACAGTATTCTTTTAGACACATATAATAAAGAGCTTTACGGAGGGAGCGGTGAAATGTTTGACTATAACTTAGTTCCCGAAATTGTATGGCAAAAGGCAATAATAGCCGGAGGAATTAATCAATTTACGATAGATGAAATACTGCAAAGGGAAATATTGCCTGCAGGTGTTGATATATCTTCCGGAGTTGAATTATGTGAAGGTAAAAAAGATTACGAAAAAATAGATGTTCTGATAAGGAAAATTAATGAAAGGAGAAATAAATGTTAGTATTAATGCCGTTAAACGCACCGGTAGAAGCAATTGAAAAAGTAAAAAATAAACTGATTGAAAAAGGATGCACTCCGCATGAAATTCCCGGTGCTATTAAATTAGGAATTGGTGTTACCGGTCCAAGCAGTAAGTTAAACTTGGATGATTTCAAAATGATGGAATTTGTTGATGACGTTGTAAGGGTCTCTAAGCCCTTTAAACTTGTTAGCAGAGAGATGAAAAGTCAAGATACTATAATAGATTTAGAGGGTGAAAAAATTGGGGGCAAAAAACTAAATATTATAGCCGGACCTTGTTCTGTCGAAAGCAGGGAGCAAATATTTGAAATTGCAGGGTTATTAAAAGAAATGGGGATAACAATGTTACGAGGAGGGGCATATAAACCTCGTTCAAGTCCTTATGCTTTTCAAGGATTAAAAGAAGTAGGGCTAAAATATTTAGCAGAAGTGAAGAAAGAATTGGGTATGACAATAGTTACTGAAGCAAAAGATACCGAAACATTGGATGCTGTAGCAGAAGTTGCCGATATAATACAAATTGGTGCAAGAAATATGCAAAATTTTTCATTACTTGAAAGGGTGGGGAAAATAAATAAAGCCGTTTTATTAAAAAGAGGACTTTCTGCAACTATTGAAGATTTATTGATGAGTGCGGAATATATTGTGTCTCAGGGAAACAATAATGTAATATTATGTGAAAGAGGAATTAGAACATTTGAAACTTATACACGTAACACTTTAGATTTAAATGCTGTTCCCGTAATAAAACATTTGTCAAATTTGCCTATCTTTGTTGATCCTTCACACGGCATAGGAATAGCAAACAAAGTACCTGCTATGGCATTGGCGGGTATATCGGCCGGGGCAGACGGGTTAATTATAGAAGTACACAATGCACCGGAAAAAGCTCTTTCGGACGGTATGCAGTCGATTACTCCAAATCAGTTTAAAGATTTATTGAATAAAGTGAAAGCAGTAGCAAAAATATTAGAGCGAGAATAAAAATGAAAATAAAGGAAGATTTTGTAAACATGCCGGATGAAAACGGATATTTTTATAAATATGGCGGAAAATTTGTACCTGAAACTTTAATTACTCCGCTAAAGGAATTAGAAGATGTATTTAATCTTATCATTATGGATGAGGAATTTAAAAGGGAATTAGTTCATTTAAATAAAGAATTTACGGGTCGTCCCACACCGCTCTATTTTGCTGAGAGATTAACTGAGTACTACGGAAAGGCTAAAATATATTTAAAGAGGGAAGATTTGTGTCAAACGGGTGCGCATAAAATTAATAATGCGTTAGGGCAAATATTAATTGCAAAAAAACTTGGAAAACAAAGAATAATTGCAGAAACCGGAGCCGGTCAACATGGGGTAGCGGTTGCGGCTGCATGTGCAAAATTTGGAATGAAATGTATAGTATATATGGGCGAAGTTGACATCAAAAGACAATCTTTGAATGTATATAGAATGAGATTGTTCGGAGCTGAAGTTGTGCCTGTTACAAGCGGTAGTAAAACATTAAAGGATGCTACTAACGAGGCTATAAGAGATTGGGTTACAAATGTTAATAATACCCATTATATTATCGGTTCGGTAGTAGGACCTCATCCTTATCCAAAAATTGTTAGACATTTTCAATCAATTATCGGATATGAAACAAAAGAGCAAATTTTGGAAAAAGAAAACAGATTACCGAATTATATTGTAGCTTGTGTAGGGGGAGGTAGCAATGCAATAGGTATTATGCAGGAATTTGTTAAATATCAGGATGTGAAACTAATTGGTGTTGAAGCTGGCGGTTTCGGATTAAATACCGATAAACATTGTGCGACGTTAACTTTGGGTAGGCGTGGAGTTTTTCAAGGGATGATGACTTATTTATTGCAAAATGAAGACGGACAAGTAAACGAAGTACATTCAATTTCTGCAGGTCTTGATTATCCCGGGGTTGGTCCCGAACATAGTGCATTAAAAGATTTGGGATATGCTGAATATTTTACTATTACGGATGACGAAGCAGTTACAGGATTAAAATTATTGACTAAGCTTGAAGGAATATTACCTGCATTGGAATCTTCTCACGCAATTGCATATTTAGATAAATTAATGTCAAATACAAAAAAAGATGAAATTGTAATTGTTAACTTAAGCGGCAGAGGGGATAAGGACCTTAATACAATATTGGAGTATGATGAAATAGGAGTGGGAAAATGAAGTTATTTAATTATATAGATTCTGTAAATAAAAAAAATGAGAAAGTGTTATCCGTGTTTTTAACCGCCGGGTAT
The DNA here is from genome assembly GCA_023447335.1 of Bacteroidota bacterium. Lineage (GTDB taxonomy): Bacteria > Bacteroidota > Ignavibacteria > Ignavibacteriales > Melioribacteraceae > JAEXOD01. The sequence continues at coordinate 23,322 of JAEXOD010000211.1, read as the reverse complement.
CCGAATAAAAACTCTTTTACCCAACTCGCTGTTGATGTTCTAAATTCAGGTGCGGATATGTTGGAAATCGGAATTCCTTTTTCTGATCCGTTGGCTGACGGACCGGTAATTCAATATTCTTCACACGTAGCTTTGGAAAACGGAGTTAAAGTTAAAGATTGTATAAAATATGCCGAAGAAATCAAAAAACAAGTTGATAAACCATTAATATTTATGAGTTATCTTAATCCTATTCTATCTTACGGAATCGAAAGATTTCTTGTTGATTCAAAAAACGCCGGAGTAAGCGGATTAATTATTCCCGATCTGGTTCCTGAAGAATATTATAATGTAATTGGTAATAATAAAAACGAATTAGATATTATCCTATTATGTACTCCGACAACACAAGTTGATAGAATAAAAAAGGTAGATTCTTTAAGTAACGGATTTATATACTTTGTAAGCGTTAACGGAACAACCGGAGAAAGGGATTTGAAAGACGAACATTTATTATTGCCTATTAAGAAAGCATATAACGAAATAGAGAAAAATAAAATGCTTGTTGGATTTGGGGTTTCAAACAAAGAAAGTGTTAAATTTTTCTCGCCGGTATGTGACGGTGTTATAGTCGGCAGTGCTATTGTAAACAAATTAGATAAACCGGGTGGAATAGCAAAAGCTATTGAGTTGGTTAAAGAATTAAAACAAGCTTGTCGTAATTATTAAAATTCTACTTCCCATAAGGGTACAAAGCCAAGTTTTTTTATAACTTTTTGACCTTCGGGACTTAATACCCAATCAATAAAAAGTTTTGTTGCTCCTTTTGCCGTTCGAGTAGTAAAAAAATGAAGATAGCGAGTAAGCGGATAAGTATCATTTCTAATATTTTCTTCTGTTGGGGGAATGTTGTTAACATTCGAATATTTGATATCTTCATCTTTAATAAATCCAAAACCACCATATCCTATAGCAGTTAAGTTGTTTTCAACTTCTTTAATAACGTTTTTATTCGTAAATCTAATTATAGCTTTATCTGTATAATTTCCGTCAATCAATACATGTTCTTTAAAATAAACATGCGTACCGCTTGTAGGCGGTCTATTTACAACAGTAATTATAGAATTTTCGCCACCTACTTCTAACCAATTTGTTAAAGTACCGGAAAAAATATTTTGCAATTGCCCGAATGATAAATTCGACACTTTGTTTTCTTTATTAAGATAAATAATAATACCGTCTTTAGCAATTAAATAGAACATACCGACTGAACCGTAATACTCTGCAAGTAATTTTGTCTCGTATCCGCTCGGTAATCTGCTTGTAATGGCTATATCGGTTTGTCCTTTAATTAAAGCATCAATTCCTTCTTTAGTTCCTCCTCCTTCAACATATATTGAAATATAATTATGCGTTTTCATAAACTCTTCGGCAAGTGAAGTTGTTAGACCAAACATTGTATCCGAGCCCTTTATCCGGATAATTTCAACTTTGTTATTGGGTACGGATGAACATGCCGTTAATAATATTAAAAAAGTGATTAAATATATAATGTTATATTGTGAAGACTTTTTGCTCATCTTTTTTCCGCTTTTGTACGTAAGCGTTCGATTGAATAATTTACACCTTCATTCCACTCAGGTTCTTTATTTGAATTATCTAATGTAAAAATAAAGTCCTTAATGAAATTAAAATGTTGAATAAATGCATTAAAATTAATTGACTGCGAAAGATCGTCAAAAGGAGTGTGATATATCTCGTTAACATATTTTATGTATTTATTTAGACCTTCTTCGTACGTTAAGTTTTTATAATTTATTGATTCAGATATTAAAATGGACGGAATTCCCGCATTAGCAAAACTAATTTGATCACTTCTATTATAAGCTTCCGATTGATAAAATATCTCAGGGATTTTATCTATCGAGACATTGTTTTTGGCTGCAGTTAACTCTAAAATATTTTGTAGGGTAGAATATTCTGCCCCTATTCCTATAATACCTTTAACAGAATCAAATGACGAAATTCCGTCTATATTAATATTTGCAATTGTTTTATACAACGGTACAGCCGGATTTGCCGTATAATAAGCAGAACCAAGCAATCCTGCCTCTTCTCCGGTGGTAAGTAAAAAGATTATAGAGTGTCTTGGCTTTTCTTTAGAAAAGTGAACAGCTAATTCTAATAATGCGGCAACTCCTGCAGCATTATCAAAAACCCCGTTATATATTGAATCACCTTTAATTTTTTCACCAATGCCCAGATGGTCATAATGAGCACTTACGATTATAAATTTATCTTGAAGTTCACTATCAGTACCTTTAACTTTTCCCACAATATTAGGAGCCAAAAAATCACGTCTTTTAAAATTTCCGGATATTGAAACTTTTGCCGCAAGTGGGAAACTATAAATTTTATGATCTTTAGTTAGTTTAAGCACATCGTTTAACGAATGTTCGGAGTTTGTAAACAACAATGCTGCCTTCTGAAAATTTATAATAATTCCCAAGTTTACGTTCGAAGAATATGCAAGCGAAAGGTGTTCGAAAGAATAAGTTTGCTTAAGTAAATTCCAAGCAGCCGGTGTATTATTGATGGGATTAGGAATAATAATACAACCACGGGCTCCCTTTGATAGAGCTACACGCAATTTTAAAGCTAACGAAGAATAGATTGTTTCCTTTTTCCCTTCAAAAAAGGAAATGTCATCACTTATAGGTTCACCTTCTAAAATAACGGCAATTTTACCCTCTACATCTATATTTAAGTAATCATTGTAATCATATTCGGGAGCATTTATTCCATAACCGACAAATACCGCATCTAACGTTCTGCTCATTGAAAAATCTTCTGTTACTTGAAAAATTAGAAAGTCTTTGTTTATAAACAATGTATCGGTTTTTTGTCCGTTCAAAATTATTACTTTAGAAGTATTAGAAGGTTTGAATGCATGTAGGGGAATGTGTTGGTAAAATGTTCCGTTATTCCCCATGGGAATTAAATTCGTTTTGGAAAATTCTTCTGCCAAGTATTTTGCTGCCAAATTACCGCCGGTAGTTCCTGTTCCCCTTCCTTTAAATAAATCACTTCCTAAATAATCCAAATGAGTCCTTAATCTTTCTATAGTTCCGATTTGAGCAAAATTTAAGCCTAAAATAGAAAACATCAAAAAAAATAAGGATTTTATCATAATAATGTGATTTTTTTATTGATAAATATAAGAAATATTAGTATCATGTAAAAATCATTTAAGACCGTTGATTGTAGAATTTAAAAATTTAACATAACAACAATAAATAGGGGAAATTATGAAAAGATTTTTTACGTTAATTTTAGTGCTATTAGTAGTATTTAGCGGAATTAATTTTGCTCAATTGCAAATAACAAAAATACGTCAGGCTACTTATAAAGGAGATTTACGTTGTTTTAGTTATGCGGGCAACAAATTATATGTGGTAGGATATAATCTAGGAGTAGTAAGTTTTGTAAACAAATCTACAGACCTAGGTACAACATGGGAAGATGTATCAGGTGCATTTGCTGCCGGTGATAACTTAAACGCAATTTCTTTTGCCACAGAAAATTTGGGTTTAGTGGGAGGATCTTCCGGAGTTATTTATAGAACTACTAATGGCGGAAACACATGGACAAATGTTAGTCCGACAAGTGTTTACAACGGCGGAATCAATCATATTATTATGTTAAGCGAACAACTTGTATATGCTTGCGGTGGTTCTAACGGTGGATTTAATATTATTAAATCTACTGACGGCGGTTTAACTTGGTCCGGTGTTAATACAAACAACACAAATACTATGTATAAAATGTATTGGACTGAAACTAATAATTGTGTTGTTGTAGGGGCATCCGGCAAATTTTTAAAAACTACAGACGGCGGATCTGTTTGGACAACCGGAACCGTTACAGGATCAACGGCTGCCTTGTATGACATTGTGAAAGTAGATAATAACATTTATTATGCGACAGGCACTACAGGTATTTTTGCTAAAAGTACAGACGGCGGCTCCACATTTACAAACGGCGGTCAAATTGCAGTTACTACATTTTATTCGCTGAACTTTAAAGATGCAAATATTGGAGTTGCACTAGGTTCAAACGGTGTTGGTTATAAAACAACCAACGGCGGTGCTAACTGGACATTGGTAGATACATATACAAGCGAAGTTATTAGGACATCAATAAGTATAAATAATGTTCTTTTAGGAGGTGCTTATAGAAGTACATTGATAAAATCTACGGATAACGGGTCAACTTGGGAAGGTCTAACTAATAGTTCACGCGATATGTACGGAATTTATGTTGAACCTATTACAAATACCATTGTTATTGCCGGTGATAGAGGAGAAGTTAACTATTCAACCAATGATGGTGCCTATTGGAATAAAACAAACTTTTCTACAGGAAACATTCTTTACGATGCTGTTAAGTATGGTAATAATATTTATACTTGCGGACGTGCAGGAGGGTATTTTGTTTCAACAAACAGCGGATTAACATGGGTAGATAAATCAATAGGTACTTCCACAACTCGTTTATACAAATTAAGCTTTTTTGATGTTAATAACGGTTATACCGTTACAAACGAAGGAAAAGTTTTATACACTACCAATGCAGGAACTACTTGGACTGAAAAAGCCGCATTTGATGCAACAACTTTATACGACATTAATATGCTTTCCGAAACTACAGGGTTTACTTGCGGTTCGGGGGATAGATTGTTTGGTACCGTTGACGGTTTAACCTGGGCACACGGTGAAATGGCAAAACCAAACGGACAGGTAACCGGTATTTATATGCTCGATAATCAAAAAGGATATATTTGTAGCGAAAACGGTGCGGTTTATAAGACTACAGACGGATTTAGGACTTTACTCCTATTAACCGATACACTCGCGTTACAAGGTAAACTAATTCATGACGTTTTTGCCTTTGATGAAAATAATGTTTTTGCTGTAGGACAAGGGGGAATTGTATTAAAAACATCTACTCCTAATCAGATGAATGTGGTTGTAACTTTAGACGAGCAGCAAGATTTACTTGACCTTGCAAAATTAGATGAATCGACATTATTAATAAGCGGTGCAAACGGATTAGTTTATAAATTAAGTGATTTTTCAATTCCGGTTAATTTGGTTTCATTTTCTGCGGAAGTAAATAAAAATAATGTTTTATTAAGCTGGAAAACCGCAACGGAAACAAACAACAGCGGTTTCGAAATACAAAGAAAATCATCTGAAAGTAATACATGGGAAAAAGTTACATTTGTAAAAGGACAGGGTAGTTCAACTGAGCTTATGGAATATAGCTTTGCCGATAATAATTTAATGCCAAATAAGTATAACTATAGGTTGAAACAGATTGATTATGACGGAACTATAAATTATTCAAATATAATTGAAGTAACTATAAATGAATTGCCTGTTAGCATATCACTTGAGCAAAATTATCCAAATCCGTTTAATCCGGAAACAAAAATATTGTTTTCTATTCCAAATAAACAAGTTGTTAGCTTAAAGATATTCGATGTTCTCGGAAAAGAAGTAGTTACCTTGATAAATGAAGAGCTTAATCCGGGAAATTATTCGAAAATTTGGAATGCTCAAAATTTAAGCAGCTGTGTATATTTTTATCAACTACAAACCGAAGGAATTTCTTTAGTTAAAAAGATGAATTTAATGAAATAGAAGATGCGGTACTAAATTGAATTGGCATGTCATTTTAATAGAAACGGAATATCGTTAAAAAGAGAAATATATGTCCGAAATGAAAAGAATTTTATATGTTGAGGACTTAATAATGTCGATAAACATAGTAAAAAAAATGTGTTCGAATAAATATGATGTACAATATTCATTAAATGTTGAATCGGCTCTCGCAAAATTGAAAAGCGAGAGCTTTGATTTAATTCTGCTGGATATTAATCTTCAACAACCAATGGACGGTCTAGCATTAGCATCAATTATTAAAAAAGATAATTTGTTTAATAACAAACCTATTATTTTAGTTACCGCTTATCAATTTGATTATGATTTTAACGACCTAAAAAATTTAGGTTTAAACGGATATCTTCAAAAGCCTTTTACAAAATCCGAATTATTAACGAAAATTGAAGAATTAATATAAATGCAGAATAAAGAGTTTATTATTAACAAGATTTTTCAACAAAGTTATTTTGTCTATTTAGTTACGGATTCTTTACTGAATATCATATTTTATAGTGAGGGATTTAAGAAGATTGTAGATAAAAAGAAATGGAATGAAGGTGAAAGTATATTCTCGTTCATAGAAATAAGAGATAAAAAAGAATGTTTATCTCATATACGTGGGAAAATAAAAACTAAGATAAAAGTTAAAATAATTGGTAACGAGAACAAATTTGTTTGTAATGTAAGTAGACAAAATATTAAAGGGGAAGGAGTATTTTATTTGTTCCTTTTTAACGAAGTTGAAAAGACTATTTTAAGTACCTCTTCACAAATAATACTAGATGCTATTCCGATGCCTACATTTTTTGAGAACGAGGTCGGAGAAATTATTAATTGTAATTTGGCTTTTGAAAAATTAGTACAAAAGCCAAGGCATATTTTAATATCTAATAAAAAGAAGTCAAAAAAAACAACCGAAATTTGTGAAATAGAAGCCGGCGATAAAAACAGTTTTAAAACTGTGAGTGAAGAAAAAATAATAGTTGATGGATTTGGAGAAAAAAAGGTATATATTTTAGTAAAATCTCCTTATCTGACCGAATCAATGAAATATGGCGGCAAGGTGGGACTTTTTAATGATATTACACATGAAAGAGATATTTATGAAAAACTAATTATTAACGAAAACAAAACTAAAGAAGCCGAATTACTATTTAGAAGTCTATGGGAAAACTCTTTAGACGGATTTAGGTTGGTAGACAAAAAGGGGAATATTAAATTAGTAAACGATGCTTATTGTTCGTTGGTAGATAAAAACAGAGATGAATTGTTGGATAATCTTTTTACTATTGTTTACTCTGAACAAGAGAAAAGAATATTTAATAGATTTAAACAACGATTTAAAAATCATACAATAAAAGAGCATTCCGAAGATTTTGTTAAGCTATGGAATGGTAAAAACATTTGGTTAGAATCTCTTAACAAAATTATATTTATTAAAGAAATTCCATATGTTTTAAGCATTTTTCGTGATGTAAGTAAAAGACATGTTATTGAAGACGAGCTTAAGAACTATTTAAATTTTGAAGCATTAATTTCAAACTTAAATAAGAACTATTTACAAGCAAGCCTAGAAAATATTAATGATGTATTTAAAAAGAATTTAGAAGAGATAGGAAAATATTTAAAGATATCTTTTGCAGGGTTGTTTTTAAAAAAGGGGAATAGACTTCAATTATCGGAGGGGTGGTATGATAATGATAATAAAAGAAATAAAACCTTTTTTGAAAATAATAATGTAATAGCTAATCTTAAAATTAATAAACTTTTAAGAGAAAAGAATATAATAAATATAGAAATTGAAGACGAAAAACTATTACAAGAATATAGAATACTAAAAAATGATTTAATGCATTATAAAGTAAATTTTTTAACAATATTGCCTTTAATTATAAATGATGTTTTGATTGGCTTTATTGGAATGGAGGGCTGTGAAAACAAACTTAAAGAATTGAATGTAACAGTGCAAAAGTTAAAAACAATAAGTGATAATTTTACAAATCTTTTGATCAGAAATAAAAATATTAAACTAATTAAAAGAGAAAAAGAAGAATTAGAAACAATACTACAAAATATTATTGATGGTGTTATTACAACTAATAGACATGAAGTTATAGTTCACGCAAATGATGCAATATATAACATTCTAGAAAAGGAAAAAGGGACACTTATCGGAAGAAATATGAGATTCTTTGCCTCAATGTTTTTACAGCCGAAAGATTCTGAGTATAGAGAAGAGTCTATTAGATTTTATAACTTCATTACTTCATTTCAAAAAGGAACAGATTCATTTAAACTCTTTACCAATAAAGGGGAGATTAAAATAATTAATGTAAGTATTACTGAACTATACAAAACATCGGGGGAAAATGACGGTTATATTTATATAATATGGGATATGACCGAAAAAATTAACATTGAAAAAAAAGTAGCATTTTCACAAAAAATGGAAGCAATAGGTCAACTATCTGCCGGTATTGCTCATGAAATAAATACTCCGATGCAATATATAAATGATAATAATAGATTTTTAAGTGAAAGTTTACAATATTTTACTCAATTTGTTGGCAAATTGCTTAATAATGAGTATTCAAACATGGGAAAAATTCCGATTGATTATATTGAGAAAATAATTAATGAAATGGATCTAAACTTTTATTTAGATGAAGGGGTGAATGCAACAAACCAATCCCAAACCGGAATTGAAAAAGTTATAAATATAATAAAAGTGATGAAAGATTTTTCTCATCCGGGGAAAGTTTCTAAATCTCTTACTTGTATTAATAATTGTATTGATGTTTCGACGGCAATTAGTAAAAATGCTTGGAAATATTTTGCCGAACTGGAATTGAGGTTAGATGAAAATATTCCCAAAGTAATTTGTAATGCTCAAGAAATAAATCAAGTATTATTGAATATAATTGTGAATTCAGCTCAAGCAATAGAAGAAGCAATTAAGTCGGGATATATAAAAAAGGGGCATATTTTGATAGAGACAAACCAAGTAGAGGAAAGTATAGAAATCAAAATATCTGATAACGGAATCGGAATTAAGAAAGAGAACTTGGAGAAAATTTTCGATATGTTTTTTACAACAAAAGAAGTTGGGAAAGGAACAGGGCAGGGATTAGCAATTTCTTACGATATAATTATAAATAAACACGGCGGAAAAATTGAAGTGGATTCGAAATTTACTCAAGGAACTACGTTCCGAATTTATTTGCCATTAAATTAATTATGAGTTATTATGAATAAAATATTAATAGTAGATGATGATGTTAATATACTTAACGGAATAAAAAGAATACTATTTAAAAAATACCAAATCATTACCGCTAATAGTGCTATTGAGGCGATAGAAATAGCAAAAGCGAATAAAGATATAGCGGTTGTTGTATCAGATTATAAGATGCCCGAAATGGACGGTAATCAGTTACTGACACAATTGAAAACTATCATACCGGACACAGTTAGAATGATGTTAACCGGATATGCAGATATTGAAGCATCAATAAAAGCAATTAATGAGGGCAATATCTTTAGGTTCCTAACAAAACCTTGTCCGCCGGATATATTGGCAACAGCTATAAATCAGGGGATAGTACAATACAATTTAGTAATTAGTGAAAGGGAGTTGTTTCAACAAACATTACGCGGTACAATTAAATTGTTAATTGAAATACTGGAAATTGCAAATCCCTTTGCTTTTTCCAAATCAATTCGGCTAAGGGATGTTGTTAGAAAGCTATCTCAAAATTATTCTGAAACACTTTCAACAAAAATAGAATTGGCTGCGTTATTATCACAAATTGGTTTAATATCTTTGCCTAATGATGTTATAGAAAAAGTGCAAAAGGGGAATACTTTAAATCCTACCGAAATGAAACTTTATTTATTGCACCCTGAAATTAGTCAGAAACTATTAAGCAATATCCCAAGATTGGAAGATGTTGCTGTTGCAATTTCTTTGCAAAATAAGAAGTCCAAAGAGTTGCAAAGTTTATCGGATGGAGATATACCGGAAGATAGTTTAATTATTGCAAAGATATTAAATAAAGCTATTGAGATGGATAATTTTTTGGAGGGGAAAAAAAAGGAAGAAGAAAATAGACAAGAACTTGAAGTTAAAGAAAAAGAAAATAAGAAAAAAATAGTTCAAGACTACTTAAGAATAAATGAACTTCAACCCGGTATGATATTAGATTTAGATGTTGTAGATAAAAACGGAGTAATTCTATTAAGTAAAGGACAAGTAGTTACTACTTTAATGAAACTAAGGTTGCAAGGATACTTAGAATTAGGAAGAATTTATAATTTGGTAAAAGTAAAACCTTATTAAAATTATTTTCCCATAGCCAGCTTATAAAGTTTTTTATATTTTTTAGCAGCACTATCCCAACTGTATTCAGCAGACATTCCGTTAATTTGGATTTTACGCCACAACTGTTTGTTTTGAAAAATTTCCAAAGCTCGTTGTACGGATGTATATAAAGCATAATCTGTATAATCGTTAAATGAAAAACCGTTACCGCTATCATCACCCCAAAAACTAAATTCATGCCAATCGTGAACCGTATCGGCTAACCCTCCGGTTTTTCTAACTATCGGAACTGTTCCGTATTTTAAGGAATAAATTTGATTTAAACCGCATGGTTCATAATTAGAAGGCATTAAAAACATATCAGAACCGGCTTCAATTAAGTGACTTAAATCGTTGTTATAGCCAAAATATGCTCCAAACTTATGCGGAAAATTATAACTTAAACTCCTGAACATATCTTCATATTTCGGTTCTCCGCTGCCTAAAACAATCCATTGAGCGTTAAGTTTAATTAAATCGCTCATTGCCTCTGAAATAATATCAAAACCTTTTTGAATTGCTAGTCTAGAAATAATACCGATTACAGGCACATCAGGGTTATACGGAAGATTAAAATACTTTAGTAATTCTTCTTTATTCTTTTGTTTAACGTGTAAAGTATCAATTGAATAATTGAACGGAATAAATTTATCTGTTTCGGGGTTCCAAACATTATAATCAACTCCATTTACAATCCCGTATAAATCTTCTTTTCTTTCATTCAGTATTCCTTCCATACCATGACCGTATTCGGGAGTTAACAGCTCTTTAGCGTAAGTTTCACTAACCGTATTTATTATTTCAGAAAAGTGAATTCCGGCTTTAAGGAAGTTTACACCGTCATGAAATTCAACAGGTCCGCCGGGATAAAAATATTTACCGTCAATTTCGGCGTTAAAAAGCGCTCCGTGCGAAAATTTACCTTGATAACCGATGTTGTGTATAGTAAAAACAAATTTTGTATCATGAAACAATTTATCCCATGAATAATTATCTTTAATTAATAAAGGGATTAAACCGGTTTGCCAATCATTACAGTTAATAACATCCGGTTTCCATTTTAATCGTTGAATTAATTCTATAACCGCTTTGGAAAAAAGAATAAATCGAACATCTTCATCATAATCATTTGTATATAGCAAATGACGGTGAAAAAAGTTAGGATAATCAATAAAATATATTTCAACTTTACTATTTGGCAAAAATCCTTTAAAATAATTTATAGTATGAGTAAAACCCGCCGCTCTTATAGTTGTTTCTTTGTATTCCTTTAGAAATTGTAGGTCAAATTTATTTTCATCCACGGAATAATACTTGGGCATAAAAACCTTAACGTTACAACCTAAATTACTTAATGCAACAGGTAGAGCTCCTGCAACGTCTGCTAAACCTCCGGTTTTGGCAAAAGGAACAACTTCGCTTGCTAAATACGCTATATTCATACTACCTCGAAAAGTAAGATACCCAAATAAAAAATATTTTCCATTATACAAAAATAATAATAAACTTAATTATATTTAAGTTATAATCGAATAAAAAATATGTTTTTTTAGCGCTACAACCTTTTATTATTAGTTAAGTCTAAATTATTAGAAAAAATAAAAAAAGTATGACTGAAAATGAAATTGAATTAATTAAATCGGCTCAACAAGGAAATAGAAGAGCCTTTGAACAGCTAATATTTAAGTATGATAAACATGTACTAAATATAGCTTATTCATTTAGAAATAGTCCTGATGACGCAAAAGACATTTATCAGGAAGTATTTTTAAGAGTCTTTAAAGGTATCAAAAATTTTCGATTTGATAGTGAATTTGCAACTTGGTTATATCGAATTACAACAAATATTTGTATTACATATAAAAGTCGGAGTAAAAAAGAAATGTATGATTCGATTGATGCCGAGTTAAGTAACAGCGACGAAAAATATTCTGATTATATGCCGTCCGAATCTAAGGCAGATGAACTCTTGCTAAAAAACGAAACGAACAGAATAATTGAAGAAGCACTGAATACTTTACCCGAGCAACAAAAAATTGCTTTTACGATGAAATACTATAATGAGTTCAAAATTAAAGAAATAGCACAGATTATGAGCTGTAATGAAGGTACGATAAAACGTTACTTGTTTAATGCTACTCACAAACTGCAAAAAATGCTTTCTCCTATAATGGGAAGATAATATATAGATTTTTAGAGGTAGAAAATGAAACACGAAAATATAAAAGAATTATTAATGCTTTACAGCTTAAATGAGTTAAATGAAAATGAAAGTAAAATTTTGGACGAACATCTATTAAGCTGTGAGGAATGCAGTAAAGAATTAAAACAATTACAATTGTTATCTGAGGTAATAAAAAATAATAAACCAGAAGAACTTGATGAATATGAACTTCAAAAATCAAGGATGAAGTTGTTGGATAGTTTGGATGAATTAGAAAATAACAGAACTATTTGGGGGATAATAAAAAATAATCTTTCAAAATTAAGCAGTAAAAATATTAGTCCCGCAATCGGTTTTGCAGCAACATTGGTTATTGGGTTTTTGCTTGGTTATACGACTCCCGAAATGATGAATCAAAATAATGATAGCCCAAAATCAGAAATGTTAAATGTGGGGAATGATAAAGGCGCTCCAGTAATTGATAACGTAACTTTTTTAAGCAGTAATCCTGAATCCGGCGAGGTTGAACTAGGTTATACTATTAGTAAGCAAATATATTATAAAGGTAATTTTAATGATGATCAGACTAAAAGATTAATTGCGCTTGCAGTTACAAACAGTAACAATTCGGGATTAAAAATAACAGGAATTAATGTTATCAATAATCACAAAGATAAAGAATATATAAAGGATGAAAAGATAAAAAATGCTTTAATTACTGCGGCTAAAGGGGATAAAAATGCTGGAGTAAGAAGACAGGCTTTAATTACCTTAGGACGATTTAAACCCGATGATATAATTATTGAAACATATTTATTTGTATTAACAAAAGATAATAACGCAGCAATTCGAATTGAAGCAATAAATAGATTAACGGAAATTAAATCCGATGGTTATAAGATTGACGAAAAAACAAAAAGTATTATCGGCGAAACAGCCGAAAAAGACGATAACAAATTAGTACAAATACGTGCTGCCAAGTTTATAAATGAGGAGATTTGAAAATGAACAATAAAATAAAAATAATTTTAATAGGCATTCTCTGTTTAATAGGTATTGTTTTGAGGGGTGAAGAAAAAGAGGGGGGAGGAGTTGTAAGTTACAAAGTACCTAACGGTAGCACTTTGGAAATAAGCATAATGCAAGGTGGAATAAATATAAAAACTTGGGATAGTAACGAATTGGTTTTAAGCTCTTCGACGGATGAAGATGATGAGATGCCTGTTTCGGTAAAACAAGAAGGAAATACATATACCATAGTAAATAAAAGGAATTCTTTCTTTTGGGGCTCGGCAGATTTGGATATTAAACTGCCTAAAAAAATGAATTTAAAGATAAATAGCACAAATAGCGATGTTGAAATAAACGGTGCTTTGGACGCAGATTTGCGTGTTAGCGTAAGTGCCGGTGATGTTACCACAGATAATATATCAGGTGATGTTTCAATAAAAACCAGCGGCGGTGATATAAGGATGGGTAACTTGAAAGGGAAAATTGAAGTCAATACTTTTGGGGGCGATATTAGACTTGGAGGCGCAATTTCGGATAAACTAATAAAAATTGAAACAGCAGGCGGTGATATTAAAATAGGGAAAGTTGAAGGTGAAAGTAAAATAAGTACTTATGGTGGGACTATTACTGTTGATGAAGCTAAAAAAGAAGGAAGTATTGTTAGTAGCGGCGGCGATATAATTGTAAATAAAATAGAAGGACAGTATAAGATTAAAACTTACGGCGGCGATATAAAGCTAGAAGAAGGAAAAGGAAGTTTTAATGTTGAAACCGGCGGCGGTACCATTAAAATTAAAAAAGTAGACGGAAGAGTAAAAGCAAAAACTTATGCCGGCGATATTTATCTTAGTCTTAGCCCTTCGGGCGGTGAGGAATCAAGTGCTAAAACAAGTTCGGGTAATGTATATTTACATTTAGCCGCAAACGAAAGTGCATTAATTGATGTGAAAGTTATTGGTGACTTTTTTTCTGACGGAAATGACAAGCCAATCGAATCTGATTTTACAAGTTCGTTGGAAATCCAAGAAAAGCGAGGAGGTTCATATTCGTACAATTATAACATAAACGGTGGAAAGAATAAAATATATATCGAAACAAATCAAGGAACAGTAAGCATTAAGAAAAACAAAACATGGAAATAAATAAGTGGAAATTAAATAATCCCAAAACTTATTAAAATAAAACTTGGACCGTTTAATCCCCCGTGCATAATAATTCCGACCCATGTGTTTTTTGTTCTTTGAACTAGATAGGATTGAATAAAGATTAGGGGAAGTAAAGTAATAAGCAGTTGCCAACCGAATGCGATGTGAAATATTCCCCAACCTATTCCGTGTATAAACCAAGTCGATTTTCCAAAAGCTAACTCTTGGCGAGGAAGCATTACCCCTCTCCATAAAAACTCTTCACCAAATATATTTAAAAGCCAGTAAGGAAGCCAGACTAATAGAAGCCAATAACGATTAGGGGTTAAAGGCGAAAAAATCATAAAAGGGGGAGTGTGATTAAATTTACCGAATAAATATGTAAGCAGAACCATTATTATTCCGCTTAGAATACCGACAAAAACTAAACCTATAAAACTATATAACAAATCTTTTTTAGTTATTTTTACAAATCGTAACCTTTCTACTAAAGTTTTCGTATTTAATTTGAATCCTTCGCATTTTAATAGTATTAGTCCAAGTACGATTAACGGAGTAAAGATGCCTAAACCTGCAACAATAAACCAAAAAAGAATAGTTTCTTGTTTTGTTAAATTACTTAAATACGGAATTGTAAAATGAGTTTGAACATACATTAAAATAGCTGCAGAGATGTAAATTGCAAAAGAATGCAATAATCCCATTTCTTTTATGTGTTTATAATCTTCCATAGAATCACTTTACTTTTAGCCGTTTTCGCCTGTAATACGAGCAATTTGTAATAAATAAAATCGGAATAACTTCTGTTCTTTTTCGCTTAATGCCTGTTGCTCTATTTTTATAATATTTTTCGCTTCCTGCAAAGCTTTAATAATATTAATAGGCACATCCACTTTATCTTCGGAAATAGCCGAAAGTAAGTTAAAGGCTGCCGACAAAAACTTGTTCATATTTTCATCGCTTCCTGATTTGTCATAAGCCGGAATTTTGTAATTTTTGGGCATAAAAGGTAAATCGTTAGCTGATTTTTGCAAAGTTAACGGATACAATGCACTTGCAAGTTCTACAAAACTGTTAACTCTTAAGTAAACAGGTTTTTCTAATAGCTCCCATATTTTCTTACGCCATTTATCAACAGACTTTCTAATGTTTAACAATTCCGTTACGTCTTTAATCCATTTATTAGATATGTCACCCGAAATATTTTGAGTAAGCTTATTAATATCAGTGTTAAAAAGATCCGGTTGTAAAAGGACTGCAAGATCGGGACGTAAAGTCGGAAGCAAGTTATATATATACTTTCCTGATTCAAAAAAGTCAACAACGTCTAAACCGTGCCGGCGTAATAATTCTTTTTGAAATAATGAAATATATTTTTTTTGTGAATCAAAATCTTCATGTAAAGCTATTAAGGCAGAGTTTCCGGCTTTGAATGCCCGTTCCAATTTACCGTAATAGTTTAAATCTATATCTTGGAATATTCTTAAAGAATGCAATATTTCATAAACCGGAAGTTTAGGTAAGATTCTATCTTCAATAATAATATAGGGATCACCTTCGGAAAAACTTTGTCTTGCAAAATCATCAAATGCCCTGAACAAACCGGTTGTAAGTTGATTTATTCCGAGTATTGTTGTTTGTGATAAATTATGAGCTATTGCGCGCAAAAAACTTCCATATTTTGCAAAAGGAATAGTTTCGGCAATTCTTTCAAGAATCTTTTGTCCCATATCGCTACCGGAAGATTTGCCCGGCCTAACAGTCGGTCTATCGCGTAAAACCGGTGAGGTTCTAGCTATAAAATAGGAAATAATATGTATTCCTACTACGTCCTCGTCGTTTCCATATAGGATGTGTTTGAAATTTTGAGTAAATATTTCGGCGAATTTATCAAATAATTCATCCTTTCTACCAAGAGTAAGTCTTTCTAATTCTTTAAATCCGCGAGTTTTAAACTGCAAACGAGTTTCTTTTAACGGTTCACCTGCTCTAATTAATTCGTTTTCGTAAAAAAATTGTGACTGCCGTACATGATAAATTAATTGTGCGTAATCCGCAATTGGTATATGACGTAATTTTTCGGAAATCGTACTTTGAAAAGTCCTTAAATCTCCGCCGGCAAATACACCAAGTAAAGGGGTTACGGCATATTCGGTGCTTTTTTTAGTTGATTCCTTTAAATAATACGAAAACCGTTCATCAGTTTCGGGTGATTTTATAAAAGCTTTTTCGCCTGTAATTTCGGTATAAAATCCGCCTTGTCTTTGCATTGGCTCGCCGCAACCCATTTTCATTCTAATTTTTCCGATTAATCCTTTTTCTGCAAGCCAAATAGTTAAGTTAAATTTTGCTTGTTTGTAAAGATTCATACCGGCAGTTTGACCGATTTGTTGACTTAAATCACTTCCTGCAACAAATACTTCCCCGATAATTTCGCTAAACCTTTCAGAAGTGTCGTTATCAATTCTTCTACTTTGGAATGAGTAATCCCATATCTTATTCAAATAATCAGGAATACCTTTTACTGCATCTATATCTTCAAACAAAGGGATTAGCACAACAGAAGGTAAGTTATTACCCCCTTCATTTCTTTTTCGGCTTTCCTTTTCGGCAACAAGTTTACGGTCAAGAGCAATAACGGCTTCGGCTTTATTAGACATACTTATTTGTAATCCTAAAACCATACCCGGATTTCCATAATTTGCCGCAATTTGATTTATTTCGTAAATGTTATATACGGTGGTATCTACGGCAAACTGGTCTTGAGCCGTTATCATTTTTTGATGAATACGGGGAGTAATAACAAAACGTTTTAATAAATCTTTGTATAAAATTGCTTCACGTAAAACCATTTCGTTATTAAGATTTTTTGTAATCTCGGGTATTAAATCATATAATGATTTTCGTAATTTTTTGTTAAGAGAAAAATAGTATTCAAGTAACTGTTTGCGTTGTTTTCGCAAATTAAGCATTTTTGTTTCAAGTCTATCGTTATGTTTCCAAAGCTTAATTAAAGGGTCATCAGCTATATGTAATTTCATCCCGATTTTTCGAAATACACCCGGTTTTAATTTAAAAGGCAAAACACCTTTAAATCGTTTTTCTAATTTATGAGTTAAATCTGTAATTTGTTTTAATAAATCAGAAAACTTTTTATTTGTGTCTCTTAAATTATCAATCTCTTCAAAAAGCTCTTCATTAATTTTCACCGAAGAATCAACTTTCATTAATAGCTTAATAAAAGAAGCCATTTTGGTAACATTTTGAATAACAACAGCAGCAACTAAACTATGTCCTTGACCTGACGGTCGGTTGCTTCCGTCCCAATCACCCCAAAAGGATAAGAAAGTTTTATAACTTTTATCCGTATGCAAATTTATATATTGTTCTGCATAGATTGCACAGCTAAGGTCTAACAATAGTTCGTCGGGCTCGTCTTTAGATTTTATGGCAACATTTGTTCCGGCAAATTCATTTACTATTTCTAAAGCTAATTTGTGTAAATCATTTTTCGGAAGGGTTTTATTTCGTAATATAAGCTCAATTATTCTTTCAAATAAAAGTTCTGCGGCAATTCCGTAAATTTGAGTCGGATGCACGGTTCTATCAAAAAGCCTCGATCTAAATCTATATACTCTATCGTTGATATTATCTTTATAAAACTCATGTTTTAACGATTCAACTAAATCGTTAAAATTGTTTAAACGCTGTTTTAAAGTGATAATCGAAAGTAATTCTGCTCGGTTAAGTATTCTTTGTTCAAACGTTTTTAATCTTACAGGTAGATGCTTTTCAAAGAAAGCTTTATAAAACTCATCTGAACTTAGATTGAGCTTTTTTAATTCATTATAGAAAACTTTTTTACATTCGATAATAATCTGGTCTTTGTGTTTCGTCCAAGTTTGCATAACATCTTTAATAATAAAAGACGTATCAAAATTATAAGCAATAGGTGAAAAAGTTTTTTTTACATAACCGGCTTCTTCCTCGGCAATCATTCTATTAAGGTCAATTAAAACCCTTCTTGTTTTGTTATGTAAAACTTCGGAGTTATCAATACCGCCTAAAGTTAATCTGAAAGTTTTTCTACCACTTTCAAAACCTTTTTCGGTTCTGGCAAAAGTAGATAGAGGGACCAAACCTATACCTTGTCTTGCTAAACCGCTTGCAAGCCAATCTAACGAAATACCTGCAGGAAGCTTTTCGATAATCATTTGAGGATACATGCTCCCCTTAGGTGCTTTAATTCGAATATTATACTTATTCCTATCTTCCGGTAACCACGAAACGGCGTCACTTAGAGCTTTCATGCGGTAATAAAATATTTTATTTCGTAAACCCCAATAAGAGTTTACGGCTTCAACTTTGTTTCTATAAAACAGATATGCTAAGAAAATAGCTGTATAGTTAGGCGTAATGTAATTGTTAATTTCGGAAAACTTATAATAAAGCTTTTCATCTCTAATTTCGGCAACTGTTAATCGCGCTCCGGCATAAGAATCAGTTTTACTTAAAGAGTGTACGGTAATAAGTTTATTACTGTTTTCTTCTGTAATATAACCTTCTCTATATAATTCATCGGCTAGTAAGCGTAATGTTTTTATTTGTCTATATTCTTTTTCCGGCGCTACGTTTTGGTAAGATAAATCGTCAATAACATAAATATTGTTTTGTAATAATTTTTTTAACAACTGCTTAATAATTGAGCTGTTAAATTGCATACCGGTTGCGTTATGAGGGTTGTTAATTGCAACGGCTATTCGTGATTTATCGTTATTGTTTTTATTTATTAATTCGGAGACAACATTAATTAATTTTTCGGTATCGGGTTCAAAATTTTCTAATAACGGCACAACAAAGGAGTTTGGGAAACAATGCTCGTAAGTCCAACTTAAATCAGGGAAAACAACGCTGTCTATACCGCAACTAAATCCTAGCAAGCCGAGTGCCGTTCTTGATGAGCCGCTAACAACTATGCACTTATTGTGTTTATACTCGGGATGATGTTTTAAAAACGAAAATAAAAAACTATTTACAATATTTTTAGTAAAATAGGGGTCGTTAAAGTTATTTTTAAGTTTAGCTAATAAATCTATAGTACTTGTTTCGGCAAATAAATCATAGCTAAAAAATGTCCGGCTAAGTTTTAGTTTGCTTTGGGCAGAGTTTATGATTCCGGAAAACTTTTTAGGATACTTCTCTAGTAAAATGCTTTTATTTGCAATTATCTTATTGAGTTTGTTTGAATAATACTCGGCAAAATGTTGAACGCTACTATTTCTAAAAATAGGTAGCACGGATTTTTCAAACTGCGGAGTAACATTTAATTTTGTATCTGTTGTTACTTCGTTAATAAAATTGTTTTTCTGCAAAAAGTAAGACAAAAACTCTACTTCGGTTGATGAGGGAGTCCCTTTTAACTTAAACTGGATATTTTCGATAACTTTAATATAATCAGAGTTTCCTGCAATAAAAACGACCGGACTATTGATTAATTTAGGATTAAAGACTTCGGTGGTTATTAATCTAATAACTCTATTTTCCATCTTGGCTTCTCGCGCCAAAGATAAATGGTTTGGAGCGTTATTAGTTTCAATAAAAAACAAAGGGTAACTTAAACTAAGATTGCGTAAATAACGTCTTGTTTTTTCTGAAGTGTTTATTGTAAGTATTAAAAAATGTGGCAGATTATTTTTTGTAATACTTAATTCAACTTTATTAAGCAAAATACTTTCATCTTTATTAATAAAATTAAATTCTAAATTTTTATATTCAAGTAAATAATTAGGTAATTTGCTGCCGAATACAAAAATATTTGCAGGTAATGTTATAAGGTAATTATCAAATGCACTAAACAATAAACGTAAAGCTTCAAAAATTCCGCCCGTACTTATAATTATTTCACGTTTTCCGGTTGTAGTACCAAGATCGTAAGATAAAGGCTCCCGTTGATTTTTTACTAACCAATCAACAAAATAATCAATTAGATATCCAGGATTGTTTTTATTAAACCCTCCGCGCGGCATATACGGAGCAGCGGATTTAATTAGCTTAAGTATAAACTCTATTTCGTCTTTATTGTTAGCATCAATTCCTGCCTTATCGAAAAAAGCAGAAATGTTTTCTTCGTTTATGTCTTCGTCATCAACATTAATTCCGAAAGCTAATCGCAAGTAAGCCGAAGAGAGAGAAATATCCTGAACCGGATTTCCGATATGGAAATTTACACGTTCACTTATTGGCACATTTGAAGAAGCCGTAGCTTCACTAACTTCGGAAACTTTAGCGGCTTTTATTGCCTTAAGTTTAAAAAGCTCTTGAGGGTCTGTTACAATATTCATGGTAACCGACTATATATTAATTACTTTTACCGGTGGTATTGCTATCGGTTTTTAGATTATTTTTAAGAAAATTTTGGAACATGCCTATTAATTCAGGAACTTGTCCCAAGTCTTGTTGAGATAAATTTACAACCGTTCGTGCATTTTTTAAGGATTGGCTTGCCTCTGCCAAGCGAGCTGCCTGAGGTGTTAAAATTAACAATTCGGGGTAGTTTTTAAGTAATTCAAGTTCTTTGCTTTCGTATTCAAGCTGCATTTGCTTTCGTTTAAGTTCTTCTTCAGTTCTTTTTTGTGCAAGTTCTGCTTCTTTTAATAATTCATCGTTTTTAAGCTTTAATTTTTTGAGTTCTAATTCGCTTTCCATTTTTGCAATCTCTTCATCCGCAGAAATTTTTATTTTAACACTTGCTAATCTGGCTTTTTGGTTTAAAGTTTCGGTTTGTTCGGCAATGCGAGCAGATTCTTGTTGTTTTAAAGCTTCGGATATTTTTTTATCAGAAGGTTCAAAAGATTGAATAACAAGAGAAACAATTTCAAGACCTAATTTCTCGCCGCTATCTTTTGTGTTTAAATTCAAATTAGTATTAATTTTTTCTGATGAAAGCTCTTCGATGCCGTAGTTTTCGGTATAGGCTTTTACTTTACCTTCTAAAATTAACTCAAGTTCTTTAGCTGCTTTGCTTACTGCATTCGTGTTCCAGCCCCCTATTTTTATTAAAGCGGGTAAGTTTTTAATATTTGCGGCAACAGTTACCGAAAGTTTTACTTTGATATCTAAATTACCTTTTGCCGTTGCTTCAATTAAAGGGTTTAGTGTATAAGTAGTTTTGGGTAAAGCTAAACTAAAGTGGCGAGGATAATATCTGCCGGAACGCATTTTTATGTTGTCGTTTTTTTCATATAGAACTACTGTATCCGGACTTTTAATACGATATTCATACAAAAATATAACTACTATTACAAGAACAGCGGCTGAAACAACGTAAAACATGTTAACTCCTAATCATCTTCTTTATATAAACTTTATCAAACCGAATGAACACAGCAGAGTATAAAAATTGATAGTTTTTGATTTTTACAAAATTTTGTAAAAATATTATGCAAATATACGAATAAATTTGCAAAAGACTTGTTTATCAATATGTTTATTTTTTGTATTACTAACTTTAATTAAAAATATATTTGTATATTTTAATTAATAAACTACAAATATTTTAAGGTTTTAAACATGTTCTATTTTATCGCAAATATAAAAATTACAGACGAAAATGAATATCAAAAATATTTAAAAAGTGTAGATGAAGTTTTTAGTAGATTTAATGGTAAATATTTAGCTGTAGACGGAGATCCAAAAATTCTTGAAGGAAATTGGAGTTATTCACGCTCAGTATTAATACAATTTGAAAATGAAGAAGATTTTAATAAATGGTATTATTCTGATGAGTATCAAGAAATATTAAAATTTAGACTGAGCGGTGCTATTTGTGATACTATTTTGGTTAGAGGAAAATAATTATTTTAAATAGATTATCTTCCTTTTTTATTTAAATTACTAATTATTTATTTTTAATTAGATTGATGTAAAATTAAATTGGGAATAAAATATGCAAGATTTTATTGATAATATCGGTTATAAATTAAACTATTCTGCTTTATTACTGAATAGAGTTTTGGATAAGGAGGTTAATAAGGTTTCAAGTTTAAGCGGTTTACATTTTATGCTATTATACGCACTTAAAAATAATGAATATATGACAATTTTAGAAGTTCAAGCAAAATTTGGAATAACGGATATAGAATTAGATTCATTTTTATCACCTTTAATAAGTCAAGCTTTAATAAATAGAGTGTCATCAGAAAATTTAATAATAACCGAAATAGGATCGGTGACAATTAATAATTTATGGTATATTGTAGAAAACGCCGAACTAAAAATTTCTGAGGCATTGAGCGAAAAAGAAAAACAAGATTTAGATGATCTTTTGAATAAAATACAAAACGTGTGTTCAAAATTATTAAGTTGATAATTTAAGGAGAACAATAAATAAATATTTGTAACACGAGTATGGCGAAAACATAAAATATTTTTACATATTTAATAAAGTATAAAATAATTTATCAGATAATTCGGATTATTTTATAAAGTGAGGGGCTTTTTTTATTTTTTCCTTTTAATAAGCAATTTGATTACAGTTTTAATATGATTTGCAAAGGGAACTACATTTGACTTAAACAAATCATGTTTTTAAAAATGGTTACTTAAACGACTTCTAATAATGAATTTTTAAAGAAGTGATTTATGGACGTTAATTCAACTTTTAAAACTATACTCTTTAAAATACTGCTATCAAGCTATTGCATATTACATACAAATTGATTAATATTATTTTTAGAGTAAAGAATGTTTAAAGAACTGAATTTTATAATTAATTCTTGAGACGGAATGAGCATTTTAAGGTTTAAGAAAGGACTTACAATAAAGATGATTTTAATCATCTTTATAAACGTTGCAATAATAACGGCAATCATATTTGGGTATATCTACAAAATTTCACATGATACGATAAAGTCAAATTTAAAAAAGAACTCTGAACTA
>JAEXOD010000172.1 GCA_023447335.1 Bacteroidota bacterium | reverse complement strand
TGAAAGAAATGCATATTGACTTATTCTAATTAAATTATATATCTCCTTTGTTTTATCAACATATAGTTGATTTTGATTAATTATTTTTTCAAACGTCTGTATTCCGATCGGTAAATTTTGCATAAAATTATTTGTTAAATTATTGGAACTATTATCTGTTATATACTATTCATAAAGTTAAAATACTTAAAATTAACAACAAAATCTAATTTTACAAACCAATATATAAAATTCTTAAAAAGTAAAAAAGTATTGCTCTTTTAAATAAATACTAATATATTAATAGTTCAATAACTTTTAAAATAATATAGAGGAAAATATGTTTGATCCTAATTATAAGTTTACATGTGTAGAAAGATTTCTAAAATATGTTAAATACGATACCAAGTCTGATGAAGAATCAGTAACCTTTCCAAGTGATCCAAAACAATTGGAATTATCCAAAGATTTAGTAGTTGAGTTAAAAGAGATTGGTTTGATAGATGCCGAAATGGATGAGAACGGATATGTTTATGCAACATTGCCCTCTAATACCACAAAAAACGTTCCCGTAATTGCATTTATTGCTCATGTTGATACAAGTCCTGCAGTGAGCGGTGAAAATGTTAATCCGATAATTCATGAAAATTATCAAGGTGGTGATATCGTTTTGCCTAAAGATAATTCAAAAGTTATTTCACCTAAAGAAAATCCGGTATTAAACGGAATGATTGGCTGTAATATTATAACAACCGACGGTACAACTTTATTAGGTGCTGATGATAAAGCCGGTATTGCCGAAATAATGGATGCCATGAACTATTTAATCAATCATCCGGAAATAAAACACGGAACAATTAAAGTTTGTTTTACTCCTGATGAAGAAGTCGGAAGAGGAACAGAAAAAATTAATTTGGAAAAACTTGGGGCAAAATTTGCTTATACTATTGACGGAAGCACACGTGGCGAAATTGAAACCGAAACTTTTAGTGCGGATGCTGTAGTAATTAAATTTTACGGTAAAAATGTGCATCCCGGTTATGCAAAAAATATTATGATTAATTCGGTTAAAGTCGCAACTGCGTTCATAGAATCATTACCAAAAGATAAATTATCTCCAGAAACTACAGGCGGACGTGAAGGTTATGTACACTGTACATCATTTAACGGAAATGAAGATTTAACAACATTGAAATTTATTATTCGTGATTTTATTGATGAAAATTTAGTTAAATACGAAAATATGTTAAAGGATTTAGCTGAAAAAGCAGTCGCAAAATTTCCGGGTAGTAAAATGGAATTTCAAGTTATTAATCAATATAGAAATATGAAACAAGTTTTAGATAACCATCCTCAAGTAGAAGCGTTTGCAATCGAATCCTTAAAGAAATTGAATATTGAGCCGATTCAATCAGCTATAAGAGGCGGAACTGACGGAAGTCGATTAAGCTTTATGGGATTACCAACACCAAATTTATTTGCTGGGGGACATAATTTCCATGCTTATACTGAGTTTGTTGCGATCGAAGATATGGAAATGTCAGTTAAAAACATTGTTACATTAAGCTCAATTTGGGAAGAAAAAGCATAAAATTAATTAAACGGTCACTATTTGTGACCGTTTTTTGTTTTGGGAAAAATGAATAACGGCGAAATAAAAATACTGATAGTAGAAGATCAATTAACCGATGTTGAATTGGCGATACGTGAATTACGCAAAGACGGAATGCATTTTACGTATAGACATGTATTTGATAGGGATAATTTTCTAAATGAACTAGATGAGTTCATCCCGGATGTTGTTCTTTGCGACTATTCGATGCCCTCTTTTGACGGGATGACTGCTTTACGATTAGCGAGGAAAAAATATCCGATTATTCCCTTTATTATTTATACCGGTTCAATTAATGAAGAAACTGCCGTGCGATGTATGAAAGAGGGAGCAAACGATTATATTATTAAACAATTTAGAACCAGACTCCCCTTATCAATAAAATCGGCAATTGACCAAAGCAAATTACTTAAGGAAAAATTAATTGCAGAAAAAGAGTTAAGAGAAAGCGAAGAAAAATATAGGGCACTATCTGAAAATGCGCTAGATATCGTTTACAGATTTAGTTTTCTTCCGATTCCTAAATTTGATTATGTTAGCCCTTCATTACAAAAAATTACAGGCATTTTACCAAATGAACTTTATAGTAATTTTAAAAGCGGACTTCTATTACTAAATCTTAACGAAAATGATTTTAGTAATTTAACCGAAATTAAAGTAAATTATAAATCAGGTTTTATCCACCGGCTTGAGAAAGATAGCAATACTACAGTTTACATTGAAACCAAAAATGAAATTCGTTTTGAAGGAAACCTTCCCGTTTTTATTCAAGGAAGTGCCCGAGATGTTACTCAGAGAGTAATGTTTCAAAAACAACTAAAAAAATCGGAAGAAAGTTATAGATTGCTTTTTGATAGTAATCCAAATTCAATGCTAGTTTATGATATTTATACAAATAAAGTTATTGATGTAAACGATACGGCAGTAAATGAATTCGGCTACACTAAAGAAGAATTTATACAAAACCGGGTAGAATTTATTCTTTTAGAAAACTCTGATGAATGTTTTTCTATTCCGTTTCCACAAGAATATGCTAAATTAAACAATATAAAGCTTAAAAAGAAGAATGGGGAAATATTTTTTGGTGATATAACAACTCATAGCTTAAACTATAAAGGAATAGATTCGAAAATTGCTTTGATTAATGATGTGACACAGAAAGTTATTGCCGAACAAAAGCTTATAGAAGCAAAAATAAATGCCGAAAAAGCAGATAAATTAAAAACAAATTTTTTAGCCCAAATGTCTCACGAAATTCGAACCCCCATAAATGTAATAATGAATTTTGTCGGACTTCTTAAAGACATCGTAAAAGCAGAAAATGAAGATGAACGTACAATCAAAACTGCATTCAATGCAATTTCTAAAGCAAATTTAAGAATAATAAGAACTATTGATTTAATACTTAATATGTCAGAAATTCAAGTTGGGGCTTATAAACCTCAAATTAAGGAATTGAGTTTGTTTTCGGATATACTGGACAGAATTATTCCTGATTTTCAAGGTGAGATAAACGAGAAAAAATTAAGCTTTAATGTTAATTGTTCAACTATAGATGATACATTCTTAGGAGATCACTATTCGGTGTCGCAAATTTTTGTTAACTTGATTGATAATGCTATTAAATATACAAAAGAAGGATCAATTAATATTAATGTTTATAGCACAAACAAAAAATTGACTGTTGAAGTGGTTGATACCGGAATAGGGATTTCAGAAGCTTATATGAACAATTTATTTAAACCATTTAGCCAAGAAGAAGAGGGATATACACGTAAATATGAAGGAAACGGGCTTGGTTTGGCATTAGTTAAGAGATATTGTGAATTAAACAATTGTGAAGTTTCAATAACAAGTAAAAAAGGATTCGGCACAAAATTTACACTCTGTTTTATTAAATAATCATACGTGCTAATATGAAAAGATGGACTTTAAAAAATAAAAAAGCTGTTGTAACCGGCGGAACAAAAGGGATTGGCAAAGCAATTGCAGAAAGGTTTTTGGCATTCGGAGCAGAAGTTTTAATAGTTGCGCGCAATAGTGATGATATTAATTCTTTGGTAGAAGAATGGAAAGAAAAAGGCTATAACGCTTTTGGTATTTCTTTAGATACAAGCACTGCTATCGGAAGAGATAAGCTTATTTCTAAAGTTAAAGAATTATGGGATAGTTTGGATATACTAGTAAATAACGTAGGTACAAATGTTAGGAAAAAAATTAATGATTATTCCCAAGATGAGTACGATAAAATAATAAATACAAACCTTCATTCAACGGTGGCAATTTGTAGGGGATTATACCCATTACTTAAAAACTCCGGTGGTTCATCAATAATTAACATTGCTTCTGTTGCCGGAATTACTTTTATGAGAACCGGCATTCCATACGGAATGACAAAGGCAGCCTTAGTTCAATTAGGTAAAGGACTAGCTTGTGAATGGGCATTGGACAATATACGAGTTAACACTATTGCTCCCTGGTATATTGAAACTCCGTTAGTTGAACCTGTTTTAAGTAATTCTGAATATTTAGCAGAAGTTTTAAGTAGAACTCCGATGAAAAGAATAGGAAAACCCGAAGAAGTTGCAGATTTAGCAACTTTTTTAGCTATGCCCGCTTCTTCTTACATAACCGGTCAATGTATTGCGGTTGACGGCGGATTTTCAGTTTATGGATTTTGATCCCCATATCCGTAAATACTGAATGTAATTAACGAGGGATACTCATTACCATAATAAATACGATTTGTTACTGATATATAATCTTCTTCGGTTGCGTTAAATATATTCATGAATTTGTTTGGATTTACATCAAAAAACGGAAACATACTATTTTGTATTTGCAACATTATTTTATGACCCCGCTTAAAAGTATGAAATATGTCTTGTAGCTTAATTGAAATTTTTGTTACTTTTCCGGGTATAAACGATTCCGGATTTGATAGATTATTCCTAAATTTACCTCGCATCATCTCATATCGAATCAATCTTTGATATCCCCCCATTTCTATTTCTTCATTTGTATCATATTCTACTTCTGAATTATCCGGATATACATCAATTAATTTTACTACCCAATCACCGTCTGTTCCGGTTGTAGAAACAAATAAATCAACAATTATTGGTCCTGTCAGGGTAATATTCTCGCCCAACGGATCTGTAGCAAATGAAATTACGTCGGGTCTAACCCAAGCAAATCTTTGATCAGCGATCATAAATTCCTTTTTGTACATTGTTCTACTATCATGAAAGTTAGAATAATAGGGAACAGGTTTATCCGGATTTACGCAATATTCGATATATCCTTGTTTATTATCACTATTATCAAAAGAAAGTTTTTCATCTCTAGTTAAATATAGGTATTTTGTTAAGACGTTTTTTGGCTCCCATGTTCTAAACTTTTCCCATTTATTTAATCCTGTATCAAAAACTATTGCTTCATAGTTCGGTTTTTCACCAACACCTTTAAGAAAATAATTAAAGAACGGTCGTTCAATTTCCTTTTCAAAATATTCGCTTGTTTTACTTCCGAAATAAAAATCACCCAAACGATCTCCTTGAGATCTACTCCAAGCCCCGTGGGTCCATGGTCCTAAAATAATACTGCAGTTATTTTCGTTATTATTTTTTTCAATTGTTTTATAAATATTTAATGGACCATATAAATCTTCCGCATCATAAAATCCGCCAACAATTAAAACCGCAGAAGTAATTTTTTTAATATGAGGCAAAATATTTCGACTTTGCCAATATTCATCATATGAATCATGCTTAATAACATCATTCCAAAATTTAATTTTATTTTTATAGTATAAATTATTAACATTGCTAAGCGGACCCAATTTCTTAAAAAATGTATACATATCAGGTGAATCGTATTGCATTCTTTCGGGCCAATTTGTAGTCAAAGAGTCTCTTGTTACGCCAAAACCGGAGAAGAAATCAAAATTCATTGATAAAGATAAAGCTCCGTTATGATGCATATCATCACCGACAAACCAGTCTGCTATCGGAGCTTGCGGCGAAACCGCTTTTAATGCAGGGTGAGAATCTATTAAACCCATTGCTGCATAAAACCCGGGGTAAGATATACCAAACATACCTACTTTACCGTTATTATTTGGAATATTTTTAACTAACCAATCTATTGTGTCATATGTGTCAGAAGATTCATCAACATCTTTATTGCTTTTTTTATCAGAAATATGGGGACGCATATCTAAAAATTCTCCTTCACTCATAAATCGTCCTCTTACATCTTGTAAAACAAAAATGTACTTGTCTTCAATTAACCAGTTATTTGTTAGATCTTCACGAAATGAATTACTATCATAAGGTGCGACTGTATAGGGGGTTCTCATTAAAAGGATAGGATATTCTATTGAAGTATCTTTTGGGGAATAAACAACTGTAAACAGTCTTGCACCGTCCCGCATTTCAATTCTGTAAATAGATTTATTATAATTTTTGCTTAAATAGCCTGTTTCTTGAGCGTTTAAAACAGAAAGAAAAAAATATATAATTATTAAAGAAAAATAAATATATCTGTTTTGCATAAGTATCCCTTATAAAGTGTCTATTTTAATTCCTTTTGAAAGTATATATGTTTTTTTAACGGCAACTCCTAATCCCAAAAAGTTTTTATTCTCTTTTTGTTTTATGTCTTCGTACTGTTCAATAAATTCAAAGCAAATATAACTAGAGTCTTTTTTAATCTCCAGCCATACTTTTTTAACTCCCGGACAGTTATCGTTGCTGATATCGTGTAATGAAATAATATTAGCAAAAGTTTTAACCGAATTGTAGTCATATCTACATCCCTCTTCGGTATGATCGGCGTCAATTAACACAAAATCTATTGGGGATAGTTTTTCAAATAGTTTTCTAAATTTATTTGAAAGCGAATTAATTTGTATAAAGTGACTATTTCCTTCGTTATAATGTTTTGCAAGAGACGGAGAGAATCCGATATCAATAGCATACGTTTTTACTGACGGATTGAACTTTCTTAGGTATTCGGTAGTAATTGCAAAAGTACCGCCGTGCCTAACGCCAATTTCCATATATGAATTAATTTGTAATCTACTTAACAGCACTAAATACTTTGAAAATTGAATGGGATATTGACAATAAAACAATCCAAATCCGGTAAGTTCTTTAGGAAACATTTTTGGGCGTTCGTTATTTATTCCCATTTTGGGCAATATGTTATATTGTAAGTAATTAAAATCACTTAAGTTTTCAATATTTGCACTATTTATCAAATCTAATTTGGTTAAATCTATTTCTCTGTGTTTTTGCTTGCTTAAATAGAAGTGTAGAACCTTATTGTAAAGATAATTCAACAAATTAATCATTATTCATCTGTTTCAGTATAATTTAATATTGGACGAAGCCATTTTTCGATTTCTTTAAAATTCATTCCTTTTCGTAAACTATAATCAGCAACTTGATCTTTGCCAATTTTTCCTACTCCGAAATATTTAGATTCAGGATGACCAAAATATATACCGCATACACTTGCTGCCGGATACATTGCTAAACTTTCGGTTAATTTTATCCCTATTCCGTCTTCGATATTTAGTAACTTAAAAATAGTAAGTTTTTCAGTATGATCTGGTTGGGCAGGATAACCCGGAGCAGGACGAATGCCTATATATTTTTCGGTAATCAATTCTTCATTGGTTAAGTTTTCGTCTTTTACGTAGCCCCAATATTCGGTTCTAACTTTCATATGCAAATACTCTGCAAACGCTTCGGCAAGTCTATCTGCCAAAGCTTTTAACATAATGGAATTATAATCATCATGCTCTTTTTCAAATTTTTCCAAAGTTGTTTCAATATTTAAGCCGGTAGTAACTGCAAACATCCCGATGTAATCTGTCGTATTATACTCTTTCGGCAAAACAAAATCTGCCAATGCTAAGTTAGGTTGTCCTTCAGCTTTTTTGCCTTGCTGCCTTAGTGTATGTAGCTCATTTATTAACAACTCTCTATCAATATCTCCGTATATTTCAATATCGTCTCCGTTAGCATTTGCAGGGAATATTCCTATTGCTCCTTTTGCAATTAACAAGTTATCTGATATTATTTTGTCTAAAAGATTATTAGCATCTTCAAAAATCTTCTTCGCTTCAGTTCCGTAGTTTTCGTTGTTAAATATTTCAGGGTATTTTCCCTTTAATTCCCAAGAAATAAAGAACGGAGTCCAGTCAATATATTTTCTAAGAATTTCTAACGGAACCTTATCGAAAACAGCTATTCCTTTTAATTTTGGTTTAACAGGCGAATAATTTTTCCAATCTAAGCAAAGTTTGTTTTTTCTTGCTTCTTCAATAGATAAAAACTCTTTTTCGTTAATTTTTCTTGCATGTGTTTCTTTAATAAGATTATATTCCGTTTTAATTTTTTCAATAAATAATTCTTTATTATCAGAGTTTATCAAACTTCCGGCAACTCCTACGCTTTTTGAAGCATCTAGTACGTGAATGGTAGGACCACTGTAATTAGGTGCAATTTTTACCGCAGTATGCACTCTGCTTGTTGTAGCACCACCTATTAATAATGGAAGTTTAAGATTTAGCCTTTCCATTTCTTTAGCAATATGAACCATTTCATCTAAAGACGGAGTAATTAATCCGCTTAATCCTATAATATCAACCTTTTTCTCTATAGCGGTACTTAATATTTTATCAGAAGGGACCATAACTCCTAAGTCAATAATATTATAATTATTACATCCTAAAACAACACCTACAATATTTTTACCGATATCATGAACATCTCCTTTCACTGTTGCTAGTAAAATTGTTCCGTTATCGTTTGTTTCACCGCTTTTTTTCTTTTCTTCTTCTATATACGGAATTAAATAAGCGACTGCTTTTTTCATAACACGAGCACTTTTTACAACTTGAGGTAAAAACATTTTGCCGCTTCCGAATAAATCACCGACTACGTTCATTGCATCCATTAATGGACCTTCAATAACGGTAAGAGGTGATCCAAATTTATTTCTTGCTTCTTCTGTATCCTCTTCAATATGTTCTACAAGTCCCTTAATTAAAGCATGTTTCAATCTTTCTTCAACCGGCATGTTTCTCCATTCTTCAGCAACTGCTTCAGTTTTTTCTCGCTTTTTCAAAGTTTCAGAAAATTCTAACAGTCTTTCTGTTGCATCGGGTCTTCTGTTCAGTACTAAATCTTCCGTAAGTTTAAGCAAATCCTTCGGAATTTCTTCATAAACAGCAAGTTGACCGGCATTAACTATCCCCATATCCATTCCTGCTGCAATTGCATGATATAAAAACACGGAATGCATTGCTTCTCTAATTTCGTCTTGTCCTCTAAACGAAAACGATACATTACTTACACCGCCGGATATTTTACTTAAAGGATATTTTTTCTTTAAGTACTTTATTGAATTGATATAATCTACCGCATAATTATTATGTTCTTCTATGCCTGTACCTATTGCAAAAATATTTGGATCAAAAATAATATCTTGAGGTGCAAAACCAACTTTTTCGGTAAGTAACTTGTATACTCTGTCACAAATATTTATTTTTCTTTCATAACTATCAGCTTGTCCTTTCTCGTCAAAAGCCATTACTATAACTGCTGCACCATACTTTTTAATTTTTTTAGCATGTTCAAGAAATATTTCTTCACCTTCTTTTAAACTGATACTATTAACAACACCTTTCCCTTGTAAGCATTTTAATCCTGCTTCAATAACTTCCCATTTACTACTATCCAACATTATCGGTAATTTAGCTATATCTGGTTCGGCTGCCAGTAAATTTAAAAATT
Organism: Bacteroidota bacterium; assembly: GCA_023447335.1. GTDB lineage: Bacteria > Bacteroidota > Ignavibacteria > Ignavibacteriales > Melioribacteraceae > JAEXOD01. Next base: position 3,114 of record JAEXOD010000172.1, on the reverse strand, counting down.
TCGTAATAGCCGCAACAGAGTCAATCATTGCCTCGTCCATATTAACATCCAATATTTGAGCTCCGTTATCGACTTGTTCTCTGGCTACAGATAATGCCTCTTCGTATTTATTTTCTTTAATTAATCTTGCAAATTTTCGGCTTCCCGTCACATTTGTACGTTCTCCGACATTAACAAAATTAAAATCTTTTCTAAAAATTAAAGGTTCAAGTCCACTTAAGCATGTGTAATCATTTTTCTTAGTAATTTTACGCGGTTTAAATTTTCCCGGAATTGTCGCAAACTTTTTTATATGATCCGGAGTAGTGCCACAGCAACCTCCGATAATATTAAAATAACCTAATTTTGCATATTCTTCAAGAGTATAAAGCATACTGTCAGGACTTTCATCATAACCCCCGAATTCATTCGGTAATCCTGCATTAGGATATAAACTTATGTAACAATCTGCAATGTCTGATAACTCTTGAATAAAAGGACGCATTTGTTTCGGACCTAATGCACAGTTTAATCCAATGCTTACCAAGTTTTTAACATGTGAAACAGAGATATAAAATGCCTGAGTAGTTTGACCGGATAAAGTTCTTCCGCTCTGATCCACAATTGTACCGCTAATCATAATGGGGGTATTCAAGTTCCTTTCTTCAAGTAACTCTTGAACGGCAAAAAGGGCGGCTTTAGCATTTAATGTATCAAAAATTGTTTCTACAAGAAGTATATCGACACCGCCGTCAATTAATCCCTGAGCCTGTTGGTAGTAGGCTTTTTTGAGATCTTCAAATGTAACAGCCCTATATCCGGGATCATTTACATCCGGTGATAAAGATGCAGTTCTATTTGTAGGACCTAAAGCGCCGGCAACAAATCTGGGTTTATCCGGCGTTAGATTTGTGTATTCTATTGCAGCTTCTTTTGCAATTTTTGCTGATTGAAAATTTAGTTCGTATACTATATGTTCAAGATGATAATCTGCTTGACTTATTGAAGTACCGTTAAAAGTATTAGTTTCTATAATATCACTTCCGGCTTCAAGATATAATTTGTGGATATCTTTAATAATCTGGGGTTGGGTTAAAGACAAAATGTCATTGTTCCCTTTTAGATCATATTCGAAATCTTTAAATCTTACGCCTCTATAATCGGTTTCTGTTAAACGATGTTTTTGTATCATCGTTCCCATTGCTCCGTCTAACACCAATATTCGCTCTTCGAGCAGGTTCTTCAATTCGCTAACTGTCATTTTTACCCTTTTTTAATAAATTTAATTGTAATAAATAAAAAATAATTTACTTTAAATAAAGTTATTTTTTTGAACTTTATCAATATATTAATTAAATTAAAGGATAGTTAAATTAAACTATTAGGAGCTTAGTATGATAGTTGTAACAGGTGGTGCCGGTTTTATAGGTAGTAACGTAATAAAAAGATTGAATGAGAAGGGGTACACAAATATTATTATTGTGGATCATTTGGATAAAGGTGACAAATGGAAGAACATTAACGGATTGGACTATGAAGATTTTTACGAAAAGGATAAATTTTATGATCTTCTAATTAATGAAAGCATTCCCTTTAATATGGATGCTGTTATTCATCTCGGGGCATGCAGCTCTACTACCGAAAAGGATGCAGATTATTTAGTCCAGAACAATTATAAATATTCCCTTGAATTGGTAAGGTATTGCTTGTTAAGTAGAGCAAGATTTATTTATGCTTCTTCTGCAGCAACTTACGGAGACGGAGCTAACGGCTATTTAGACGACGAAAATATGTTAAGTGATTTACGCCCTCTAAATATGTATGGTTATTCAAAACATATGTTCGATTTATGGGCAAGAAAAAACAATATTGCTAATAAAATAGTAGGACTAAAATATTTTAATGTTTATGGACCTAATGAATATCATAAGGGGGATATGAGAAGTGTGGTTCATAAAGCTTTTGAACAAATATTGTATGAAGGAAAAGTGAAGTTATTTAAATCTTATAATCCGGAATATAAAGACGGCGAACAAATGCGTGACTTTATTTATGTTAAAGATGCGGTAGAAATGACATTATACTTTTTAGAAAATAGAGATATTCACGGCATTTTTAATATCGGAACAGGTATAAGCAGAACTTGGAATGACTTGGTAACTGCAATATTTAAAGCTTTAGATAAACCGGTAAATATAGAATATATTGATATGCCTGATTATTTAAAAGGCAAATATCAATATTATACAAAAGCAGATAATACAAAATTATTAAATGCGGGGTATAATAAAACGATCAGTACGCTTGAAGAAGGAGTAAGCGATTATGTGAAAAATTATTTATTAAAAGAACAGTTTGTAGGTCTTTGTAAATAATGAAATTAGCAACTCTGTGTTATGTAAAAAGCGATAAAAAAACATTGATGATACATCGTGTAAAAAAGAAAAATGATTTTCACGAAGGGAAATGGAACGGCTTAGGCGGAAAGTTTGAAATAGGTGAAAGTCCCGAAGATTGCGTGATTCGGGAAATTAAAGAAGAAGCCGGATTAGACATCGTAAATCCAAAGATGAACGGATTTATTACTTTTCCCATGTTTGACGGTAAAGATGATTGGTATGTGTTTTTATTTACTACTAATAATTTTTCCGGTAATTTAATTGATTCACCCGAGGGGAAACTTGCATGGATTGACGATGATAAGCTTTTAGATTTAAATTTATGGGATGGGGATAAAATATTTATCCCCTGGTTGTTTCAAGATAAATTTTTTAGTGCAAAGTTTAACTATATTGACGGTAAATTTATTGATTATTCGGTAAACTTTCATTGATCTATTGCTTTTTAATAATTAAAACTAAAGTGCTTTAAATATTTCAAAAGCAGCCAAATTAATTTAAGTTATTAGTCAATTTTTATTTTTTCATAGTCACTTTACTAATTATAAGCCTTTATCTAACATATAATATTAAGTATATTTTTATTATATTTATATGATTTTTTGAGATTTTTATGCAAAATTTACCGATCGGAATACAGACGTTTGAAAAAATAATTAATCAAAATCAACTATATGTTGATAAAACAAAGGAGATATATAATTTAATTAGAATAAGTCAATATGCATTTCTTTCA
>JAEXOD010000234.1 GCA_023447335.1 Bacteroidota bacterium | reverse complement strand
GGTTATATGGGTATGCCAAGAAGATATTATGATTATTTACCGGAATTTTCACATCTGCAATTTGTATCTACTGTTGGTTCATGGTTAATGTTTATTACAATAATATTAATTGGTTATAATTTGATATATCATCTATTTAAAGGGAAAAAGTCTCCGGAAAACCCTTGGGGAGGTGTAACACTAGAATGGCATACAGCCACACCGCCTCCGTTAGAGAATTTTGAAGAAATACCTACCGTAACACATGAACCGTATGATTTTAGTCAATTAAAGGAGATAAAACATGAGCCACTCTGATAGTATTAACACCCATGCTCATAAAGATAATGTGGGTGCTAAAATGGGAATGTGGTTATTTCTTTTTACCGAACTTTTGCTTTTCGGAGGTTTGTTTTTAGTTTATGCTGTTTATAGGTTCCAAAATCCTATGGAATTTAAATTAGCAGCAACTGAGTTAAATACAGCTTTAGGGACGCTTAATACAGTTATATTATTAACAAGTAGTTTAACGGTTGCTTTAGCCATTACAGCTCTTCAGAAAGGGAATAAATTTTTATCTCTTTTGTTATTGGGGTTAACTTTAATTTTTGCATTTTCGTTTATGATTAATAAGTATTTTGAATGGAGCGCAAAAATTTCACATGGTCTTTATCCTAAATCGGAAGTGATGTTAAATAAAACATCCGGGGAAATATTATTTTTTGGATTATATTATGTTATGACCGGATTGCACGGATTACATGTAATAATCGGAATAGTTATTCTTTCAATAATTTTTTATTATATTCTAAAGAATAAAATAACGGCCGAAGATTCAATTAAGCTAGAAAACTCAGGATTATATTGGCACCTTGTAGATTTGATTTGGATTTTTTTATTTCCTTTATTCTATTTAATTCATTGAGGTGATATTTGAAACAACACGAAGATACTTCACATCATATTACACCATATTCAACCTACATTATTGTTTGGGTAGCCTTAATGGCGCTAACTTCCATAACGGTTGCGATAGCCGGTTTTGATGTCGGTTTAACAGGCTTGTTTATTGCATTATCAATTGCAGCCGTCAAATCAATACTTGTTATTAATATTTTTATGCATATAAAATTTGATGAATTAATATTTAAGGTGTTTTTAGTAGTAAGTTTGCTTACGCTTTTTGTGATATTTCTGTTAACTTCATTTGATATATTAAACAGATAGAGAGTTTTTATGTTTTTATTATTATCCGGTGATCCGGTTTCAAAAAGCACTCAAACAGTTGATTCTGTGATGATTTATATTACTGCAATATCTCTAATTTTATTATTAGGGGTAACTTTTACTATGATATATTTTGTATTTAAGTATCATAGAAAAAAGGGACATAAACCGGTAGATATACATGGTAATATTGCACTCGAAATTGTTTGGATTTTAATACCGACTATTTTGGTTTTAACTATGTTCTACTACGGTTATCAGGGATATGCCAATTATCGGATAATTCCCAAAAATGCACTGACTATTGACGTTACTGCAAGAATGTGGTCTTGGCAATTTAAATATGAAAACGGATATTCTGACGATACTTTATATGTTCCGGTTAACCAACCGATAAAATTGAAGTTACATTCTGCAGATGTAAATCATTCGTTATATATTCCTGCTTTTAGATTGAAAGAAGATGTGATAATGAACAAAACTAATTATTTATCATTTACTGCTGAAAAATTAGGTAGTTTTGACATTGCATGTGCAGAGTATTGCGGTTTGAATCATTCTATGATGTACACTAAAATTATTGTTCTTCCACAATCAGAATATGAAAAGAAAATAAGTATTGATAAGAAATAAGTTGAATTATAAAAAAATATTTGAAGTATTTGTTGACTTAGGTAAAATAAGAATTACTGTATTTGTTGCATTTTCAACATCAATAGGTTATGTTCTTTATAGCGGAAAAATTGATTACAATATAATATTCCCGTTGCTAGGAGTATTTTTATTGGCAATAGGTTCTTCTGCATTAAATCATTTACAAGAAGCTGAATTTGATAAAGCAATGGCAAGAACAAAAAATAGACCATTGCCAAGCAATACGGTAAGTAAAAATTTTGTACGAATGTTTGTTGTTGTTTTTGTTCTACTAGGTAGCGGAATACTTTTTTATGTGGGTATTAGTTCTTTGATATTAGGTTTAATTACACTTTTATGGTACAATTTAATTTATACTCCGCTCAAAAAAGTAATAGCTATGGCAGTTGTACCGGGATCAGTTATCGGAGCACTCCCACCTTTAATCGGTTGGGTTTCTGCAGGTGGAAATATTTTTGATCCGATCGGAATTGCACTATCTTTATCTTTTTTTATTTGGCAAGTGCCTCATTTTTGGCTTTTATTGCTTCTTTTTGATACTGAGTATAGACAGGCGGGTTATCCGACTTTAACCGAAAAATTTAATAAATTTCAACTTAAGCGGATTTCTTTTATTTGGATAGTAGCGTTGTTTGCAAATTCAATATTGATCCCTTTTTTTTATTTTCCAAATAATCTAATTTCGGTTTTTATAATAATTTTGGTTAGTATATGGCTTCTAATATCAAATATTAGTTTATTAAATGAAAATTTTGATAGGGGAGTTATCAGAAAAAGTTTTTTTAAGCTTAATTTATATATTTTAGTTGTTGTTTTTACATTATTTATTGATAAATTGCTTTTACAATCAATTTAGGAAGAGATTATGAATTTTTTAGATAACTTGGTTCTTCCACAGTCTGCGGAACACTTACAGTTACTTAATTATTTATTAGCATTAAGTTTACTTGTGTTAATTCCTTACTTAGCTATATTATTAGGTTTTTCATTCCTTTCGGCTAAGTTTTATAAAATGGGAGTTAGTGAAAAAAAGGATGATTACTTTAAAGTTGCTAAAATATTAATTGATTCGGTTACATTTAACAAAGTTATGGTCATAGGATTCGGTTTTATACCATTAGTAACAACTGGATTGATTATCATACAAGTATTATATTTAACACAATTACATGTTGAAATATATTTTTATATATCACTGATCTCTTTTTTAATTGCATCAATTTTTATCTATTCTTTTAAACACTCTCTTAGTTTATACTTAGTAACTAAAAATATTTCGGAATCAGAAATTAATGATGATAATATAAAAATTGTAAAAGATTATAGTGAAATAACTAAAATAATAAATTATAAATATCCTATTTGGAGTTTTGCATTTATTATAGTATCTATATATTTTTTGATGGCAGGACTTCAATTGGCAAGCAATAATGCTTTATGGAATGTAAATCCAAATTTTATTAATGTTGTTTTTTCATTAAATACGATAGTTTACTTTTTATCCTTTTTAGCCTTAACGGTTTTACTAACATACAGTTTATTTATTTTGTTACTCAAGAAAAATGAAGAAAGTATTACTAAAGAGTTTTTTATTGCATTTTCAAAATTCGGACTAACCGGAAGTTTGATTTCAGTAATTTCTTACATATTCTTTATTACGTTAAAAGTGTTTTTTACTCCATTATCCGGGTTATCTGTAGATTATTTTTTACTTTTGATAATTACGTTTTTATTTTTAGCTGTCTTAGCAATTCAAATATATAACATGTTAAAAATAAATAAACTTGAATCTGTTAATTCAGTTTTATTTATTACAATTCTTATTGTTTTATTTTCTGTTGTGCAAAATACTTCGGCATTTAGCGTATCGACAAATAAAGAAATAACCAATATTTCAGAAAAATATTTAGTTTATCAAGATGAATTTAAGCAGAGTTTAGGAATAGCGACTGTTGTTATTAGCGGTGAAGAAATATATAAAGGTAAATGTGTTGCCTGTCATGCTTATGATAAAAAAGTTGTTGGACCTCCTTATAACGAAGTATTAAGTAAGTATGAAGGTAAACTAGATAATTTAACAAAATTTATACTTAATCCAGTTAAAATTAATCCTGATTATCCAGCAATGCCTAACCAGGGAGTAAAACCTGCAGAAGCAAAAGCAGTAGCCGAATATATTTTAAGTACTTATAAAAAATAATGTTGTATTGTAATTTATGTTAAAAGTTTTAGAAGCGATTGAGCTAAGTACCGATTATTTAAGCAAAAAAGGAATCGAGGAAGCACGATTGAATGCCGAACTTATGCTTGCAGATATTTTAGATATGAAAAGATTAAACCTATATCTTAACTTTGATAGACCATTATCTGAGAACGAAAAAGAATTATATCGGCAGTATTTATCACGGCGATCTAAATTTGAACCTTTACAATATATATTGGGTTTTACCGAATTTTTCGGACTAAAAATTTTTGTAAATAAAAATGTATTAATTCCTCGTCCGGAAACAGAATTGTTAGTCGAAACAATTATTGAAAAGAATAAAAAGAGAAACGGATTAAATATTTTAGATATAGGAACCGGTAGCGGGGCAATTGCGATTGCATTAGCAAAAAATTTGGATTGTAATGTTACTGCAATCGATATCTCAGCACAAGCATTGGAGACTGCAAAATATAATGCTGATTTTAATGATGTAATTGATAGAATAAATTTTAAACAATTAGATATTTTAGACTCTTGTTTTGATTTACCAAAATACGATATAATTGTCTCTAATCCTCCGTATGTGGCAAAAGTAGAGTATTTAACATTACAGAAAGAGATAACTGATTTTGAACCATTAATTGCAGTAACAGACAATAATGACGGTTTAGTATTTTATAAAAAGATTTCGGAATTTGGAAAGAATCATTTAATAAACACCGGAAAATTATATTTTGAATTAGGAAAAGGTCAGGATAATGAGGTGAAAAATATTATGGAAACATTCGGTTATAATAATATTGAATTCGTTAAAGATTATGCTAATATAGTTAGAATTATTTACGGTGTTGTTTTATGAGAGCTTTAATTCAGAGAGTAGCTGAGGCAGGAGTGTATGTTAATGAAATTAATTATAAAGCAGAAATAAATTTTGGGATGGTGATATTATTAGGTATTAAAGATGAGGATAAATTAGAAGATATAAATTTTGTTGCAGATAAGTGCTCAAATTTAAGAATTTTTGAAGACGAAAACCAAAAGATGAATCTTTCAATAAAAGATGTAAATGGTGAAATTTTAATAATTTCTCAATTTACTCTTTATGGTGAAACAAGGAAAGGGAATAGACCAAATTTTACAGAAGCCGCAAATCCTGAAAAAGCAGAAAAATTTTATAATCTTTTTATAGAAAGGATAAAGGCAAATATATCTGAAGATAAAGTTAAAACAGGAGTATTTGGTGCAATGATGATGGTTAAAATATATAATGACGGTCCTGTAACCGTTATGGTTGAATCGAGGTGAATAAAGTAATTCTTGTTTTTCTAGACGGTGTCGGGATAGGGAAAGCAGATGAATTAAACAACCCTTTCTTTAAGTATAATTTTAATACATTTAATAAATTATTTTCAGATATACCTACTTTAGAGAATAACTTGATTATGCATGGGGGGAAATATATTTTTCCTATAGATACTATAATGGATGTTCCGGATCTACCGCAGAGCGGAACAGGACAAACCTCAATTTTTTGTGGGTTCAACGCACAAAAACACTTAGGTAAACATTTTGGACCTTATCCTCATTCTGCATTACATCCGTTTATAAAAGAAAAGAATATTTTTATTGAGCTCATTCGAAAAAATAAAAAACCATACTTTGCTAATGCATATCCCGAAATCTATTTTGATCATATAAAAAAAGGACTTTCAAGAGTTAGCGTTCCGACTTTATGTTCGCTATACTCAAAAATTGAACTAAATTCCTATAACGAATTAAAAGAAGGTACTGCATTAAGTCCTGAGATTGATAACCACCGTTGGGTTGAAAAATTAAAATATGATTTACCGATAATTACTCCTGAAAAAGCTGCAGAAAATCTCTTAAAGTTAGCAGAGTGGAATGATTTTGTACTGTATGAATATTTTTTTACTGATCATCTCGGACATGGTAGATTACAAGATGAATTTGATAAAATGATTAATTGTCTTGATCGGTTTTTATATACTCTTCTATCTCTTCATGATAATAAATACACGATAATTATTACAACTGATCATGGTAATTTCGAGGATTTGAGTACAAAATCCCATACTTTTAATCCGGGTTTAACTATTGTTTCCGGATTTAAAGCTGATAAAGCTAATAAGTATATTAAGGATATTTCTCAAATAAAAAAATTTGTTTTGGATGAGTTATTTATTTAAATATCCTGCAATATTAATTACTGTATCTTTTCTGACAGGCATATTTTTAGCGTCTTTAACAGAGATTCCGATTGTTTCTTTTCTACTTTTTACGATTATTTTAGTACTATTTTTCCTTCATAAACTAAACAAATATTCGTTGTTTAGAAATAAAATTATTTTTTTTATTGTACCATTATTGTTTGGAATAATTCGCTTTGAAATAGCAGAAAGGACGAGCGCAAAATGGGAATTTACTGAAAATTATATAAAAAATGCATCAGTTCACGGAAAGATCATTGATTTAAATTTAATTAAAGATGATCAAATTAAACTAAAAATTAAGACTGATTCTATTGATGTTGCAAAGAAAATTACTTATTACAAATCTATAAATCTTTTAGTAAACATAAAGTTAGATACTTCAATAAATAGGATTAAAGCCTATAAATTATTTAAAGTTAATGATCAAATCAAATTTAAAGGAAAAATTGTAAATCCCCCAGGAAGAAGGGTGTTCGGAGATTTTAATTATCAAAATTTCTTAAAAAGCGAAAATATTTTAGGAGTTGCATATACAAAATATGATAGTTCTTTTGTTATAAAAAAGACAGCAGAATCTGATATTCGCGATTTCTTTGTTGAATTTCGTGAAAACTTAGATATAACATTAAGTAAAATTTATAACCGTGAATCGTATTCATTATTAAGAGGGTTAATATTGGGGGATAGAGGGGTTATTGATCCCAATATTAAACAAGATTATTCAAGGTCAGGAGTAGCTCATGTATTGGCAGTTTCAGGTTTACACATCGGTTTAATAATCTATCTAATTTTTTTGATGCTAGGAAGACTAAGTATCAAAGTTAAATATATATTAGCAATTATTTATATTATTCTCTTTTCCAATTTAACCGGAAATAGCCCTTCTGTTGTAAGAGCAACAATAATGGGGGTTTTATTTATTCTGTGTAAATATTTCAATAGGGACTATGCCGGTATAAATTCATTGTTTTTAAGTTTATTGTTAATACTTATTGTTAATCCGTTTCAAATTTACAGTATTGGATTACAATTATCCTTTATTAGTGTTTTTACAATTATACTAGTATCAAGAAATATTGAAAGATATTTGGAAGCTATAAAAATAAACTATAAAGTAAAAAAAATAATCGTGTTAATTAGTATAACCTTATCGTGTCAAATTACTACTCTACCAATACTATTATATAATTTTCACCAAATCTCAATTATAGCTATTATTTCCAATTTATTCATAATTCCTCTTATTTCACTTATTTTGATTTTGGGATTGATATCTCTTATGATTTCGATAATAAATCTAAAGATTGGTATTATCTTAGGTTTTGGTGTTCAAAAATTAGTAAGTTTTAATAATTTTTTAGTTAATTATTTTGCGGAAATAAAATATTCTTATGTAGAGTTTTATAATTTTACCGAAATAGATATATTATTATTTTATATTGTAATTGTTATAATTCTGGCTGTTTTTTTTAGTAAAAACATAAAGTATAAATTGATTATTGCTTGTATTTTACTATGTTTATTTTATCCATATTATTTAGTAAAAAATAATAATAGCAATAAATTAGAAGTAATGATACTTGATGTTGGGCAAGGTGATGCATTCTTAATAAAAACACCTAACAACAAGGCTATTTTATTAGATGCAGGTAACAAAAACGAATATTATGATGCTGGATTAAGTGCAATTATTCCGTCAATGAATTATTTAAGTATTAAGAAGTTAGATTATGTATTTATTACACATATTGATGCAGATCATTATTTAGGTCTATATTCCTTATTAAATAAATATAAAATAACAAAATTGTATAAACCTAAGGTAGATTATAAAGAGAAAAAAGATATACATTTTGAGACCATTCTTGGTGAAAACAAAATAGCAATAAATAATTTCAAAAATGAAATTATAACTATAGACGGGGTAAGGTTTTATATATTAAATGAAAATGAGTTTGTTTCAACCAACAATAATGATAGAAGCGGATTAATAAAAATTGTTTACGGAAAACATTCATTCTTGTTAATGGGGGATGCCACCAAAAAAATCGAGAAATATCTACTTGCAAAATACGGAAATTTTTTAAAGTCAGATGTTCTTAAAGCCGGGCACCACGGTAGTAATTCATCTTCGGATAGTTCGTTTTTGGCTGTAGTTAATCCGAAATTTAGTATAATTAGTTGTGGGGTATTTAATCCTTACGGACTTCCTTCCGAAAAAGCAATTGAAAGGTTGAAAAAGAGATCAAAAATTCTAAGAACCGATCAATTAGGGACTTTAATATTTGAAACAGACGGGATAAATTTATCAGTTAAAGATTTAAATAATAATTTAAAAGATTAAAAAAATATTTTGTAAATTAAATGTTAAAAAATTACGCTTTATATGGATATACTATTAAATAAAAATTTAAGCAATTATAACACTTTTAATCTAAATGTTGATACTAAATATTTTGCAGAAGCAAATTCAATTGAAGATTTACATTTTTTAGCAGACTACATTCAAACCAATAAATTAAGTTACTTTGTATTGGGAGGCGGAAGTAACACTTTGTTTAAAAATGATTTTGATGGGATAGTAATACGCTACATTAAAGATCAAATAAATGTTATTGATGAAGATAAAAATGATGTTTTTATTGAAGTTTCAGCCGGAACCATTTGGGATAATTTTGTTGAGTATTGTGTTGTAAATAATTATCACGGGGCAGAAAATTTGTCTTTAATTCCGGGTAATGTAGGTGCATCTCCTATACAAAACATAGGAGCTTATGGAACTGAGTTAAAAGATATTTTTTACAAACTTGAATATTACAATTTTCAAACTAATAAAATAGAGTATTATCTATCAGATGAATGTAATTTTGGTTATAGAACAAGTATATTTAAGCATGAACTTAAATTTAAAGGTATAATAACTAAAATAATATTTAAATTATCAAAAAATCGTAAAATTAATTTAAGCTATAAAGCCTTATCTGACTTTTTTAAGGATCAAAAAGAAATCAATTTAGCAAGTATTCGCGAAGCGGTAATTAGCATTAGGGAAAGTAAAATACCTGATTATAAAATATTTGGTAATGCAGGAAGTTTTTTTAAAAATCCGGAGATAGATCATTACAAATATTTAAATATAAGTGAAAAGTATCCGCATATTCCTTATTTTAAGATAAACGAAAATAAATACAAAATTGCAGCAGGGTGGTTAATTGAAAATTGCGGATTTAAGGGGAAAAGAATCGGAAATGTAGGTTGCTATGAAAAACAAGCCTTAATATTGATTAATTATGGCAATGCTAAAGGTAGTGAGTTGGTGGAATTGAGTGAAAATATAATAAAAGAAGTATATTTAAAATTTGATATAAAATTAGAAACTGAAGTTAATATTATTTAAGGGAAATTCTAAATATGAGTAAAGATACTAAAAACGAAAGTATGCTTAAAAGCATTACAAAAGAATTAACACAGCCATTTGTTGATTTGGCTCATACTTCAAGAGCATTATTTGGTCTTAATCTTTCCTATGTTGTGGAAGGATTAACATATTTCGGTGTATTAAGCTTGCTAGCTATGTTTTTTAACGAAATCGGACTTGATGATATAAAAGCCGGAAATATGGTCGGTATACTAACCGGCGGTATTACTCTTAGCATGTTATTTTTAGGTGCGACTGTCGATTGGATTGGTTTAAGGAAATCTTTTTTAATAGCATTGAGTATGATGTTAGTTGGTAGATTTCTAATAGCATTTTCTCCTTCAATCGGAGGACCCGGTTTATGGGGAGGATCTCACATAATTGCAATGATAGGGATACTAGGAATTATTTTAGGCTATGGTATATATCAGCCTGCCGCTTACGCCGGAGTTAAACAATTAACTACTGAAAAAACGGCCGGAATGGGATATGCAATGTTGTATGCATTGATGAACTTAGGAGGTTTTTTACCCGGTTTAATAAGTCCTCCGTTACGTCAAAATTTTGGAATTACCGGAGTATTTTATGCATATGTCGGCTTAACTGTAGTCGGAATTATTATAGTAGCATTTGTAATGTCCAAAAAATCAATTGAAAAAGCATTATCAGATATTAAAAATTCTGATGAAAATAAAGCAAAAAAACAAGTAGTTGAAGAAGATGATGACTTAAGTAAAATGAGTTTTAAAGAAAAAAGTAGATATTATATAAAAAACTTTCCTTTAAGAGACTTAAGATTTTTGTTTTTCATATTTATTTTAATTCCTGTTCAAACACTATTTGCTCATAATTGGCTTACGTTACCTCAATATACTGCAAGAGCTTTTGAAGGATTTGTAAGTGACTATTTCGAATTTTTTGTAAACTTAAATCCGATTTTGATTTTTATTTTAACACCTATGGTTGCAGCATTAACATCAAAGAAGAACACTTATACAATGATGGTATTAGGTACATTTGTAATGGCTTTTCCAACATTTATATTAGCTTTAGGACCCACTTTAACTAATTTAATGTTGTATTTGGTATTAATGACAATCGGGGAGGCTATGTGGCAGCCTAGATTTTTACAATGGGTTGCAGAAATTGCTCCTAAGAATATGACAGGCATATATATGGGAATAGGTCAATTTCCATGGTTTTTAACTAAAATCATAACTTCTTTATATTCAGGCTGGTTTTTAATAAATTATTGCCCTGAAAATGCAACCCCGTCCACATTAAATACCGAGATGATGTGGTTGATCTATGGATGTATTGCAATAATAAGTCCTTTCGGATTATTGCTTGCCAAAAAATGGATGATGAAAGGATTTAAAACAAAACATTAAAAACATGGTTTTGGAGGGTTTTTTTTGAGGATTATATTTTTATTTGTTGCTTATTTACAAATTGATAGTTATTTTAAAACAAGAAATATATACATTACAATAATATCGTTCATTAAATAGGTATAGGGTATTTATGCTTAATTTTAACGTAATGCTAGTTAGATTTTTTATAAACGAGCTAAAGGAACAATATCAAGTTACATTTGGAAAACTTGAACCTGAGTTTGAAAATATTTTAATGTGGGCGGGAAATAGTATTTTAGAGATTATCTCTGGTACAGATGCCTTATATCATAATTTAGAACATACCATGCTTGTTACTTTTGCCGGGCAAGAAATAATACGAGGCAAGCAATTGAAAGAGGGAGGAATATCTCCCCAGGAATGGTTAAATTTTATATTAGCTCTATTAACACATGATGTGGGATATGTAAGGGGCATATTAAAAAATGATAAAAACGGAAAATTTGATACAGGCGTTAATGATGAACTTATTACACTTGAAAAAGGAAGTACGGACGCAGCATTAACTGCTTATCATGTAGATAGAAGCATACAATTTGTATATGAAAGGTTTGAAAAAGTAAAATACTTAGATGTTGATGTTATAACTTCATATATTGAAATGACACGTTTTCCGATTCCGAATGACAATATTCATAAAGACACAAAAACGTTAAAAGGCTTAACTCGTGCGGCTGATTTGATTGGGCAATTAGGAGACCCGGATTATCTTAAAAAAACTCCTGCTTTATTTTGTGAGATGCAAGAGGCAAAAAGTAATTCCAAAGTTACTTACATGAATCCATATGATTTGAAGAAAAGTTATGCAAAGTTTTATTGGGAAACAGTAAGTCCCTACATCCAAGATGCATTATCATATTTGAGAATGACTCCGGAAGGGAAAATGTGGATAGCCCAGTTACATGCTCACGTTTTTGATGCGGAACACGAAAGGATTTAATTTATTCCGGTTCAATATAGACGGCGGTACCGTTTGCAGAAACCATTAACATTGTACCGCCTTGTCCAATAGTTTCGTAATCTAAATCAATAGAAATTACTGCATTTCCGCCTATTTTTTTGGCTTCATCAGACATTTCACGCATTGCAATTTCGCGTGCTTTTCTTAATTCTTTTTCATAAGATGCGGATCGACCGCCTACAATATCTCTAATTCCGGCAAAGATATCGCTAAATATATTTGCACCTAATATTGCTTCACCTGATACAATTCCCAAATATTTGGTTATTTTCATTCCTTCGATATTATGAGTAGTAGTAAGTATCATGATATATCCTTTATTTTTTAAGGTCTGTTAATTTATAGTATTTAATATAAAAATAAATTATATAATTATGCAAAAAATATTTTGTTTAATCACAAATTATTTTTAATTTTGTACAAATTTCTATATGATTTATGTTATAGAATTTGATTCTAATTATGTATAATAAACAGACCTAATGACTTATGAGACCCACTTACGCAGAAATTAATCTTAAAAATCTTCTTTTTAATTATTCCCAAATTCGTAAAAAAACAAAGACAAAAATAATTGCAGTTGTTAAAGCAGATTCATATGGGCATGGTATGATTGAATGTGTTAATGCACTAAAAAATCACGCTCATCCTCCCGAATATTATGCTGTCGCGTTATTTGAAGAAGCCATGGAATTAAATCTTTCTAAAGTTACCGATAAACCAATATTGTGTTTTGCACCAATCGACTTTGACCAGCTAAATGATTATATCACTTTTAATATTATAGCAACAATTACCGATATAGTACAATTAAAGGTTTTATCAAAACTTAAGTTAAATGGTATATTAAACATTCATATCAAACTTGATAGCGGAATGGGACGAGTAGGTGTAAAACCGTCAGATTTAATTCCTTTCATAAAGAAACTAAAATCTATAGATAACATAAATATTGACGGAATTTATACTCATTTTGCAACTTCTGATGAAGCGGATAAAAGTTTTGCAAAGTTTCAATTAGATAATTTTAAGACGATGGTTGAAACAATAAAAGAAAACGGCATTAATACAAATTTAATTCATGCAGCTAATAGCGGTGCTATAATTGATATGCCGGAAGCATATTTTGATGCAGTAAGACCTGGAATAGCTTTATACGGTTACTATCCTTCACAAGAAACATCCAGATCTATAGATCTTAAACCGGTAATGTCATTAAAAAGTAGAATTACATCGATTAAAAAAATTAACAAAGGAGAATCTGTTAGTTATGGTAGATTATTTATTGCCGATGAAGATACTACTGTTGCGACCGTACCGATAGGATATGCTGATGGTTATAATAGAAACTTAACAAATAAAGCAATAGGTTTTATCGGTGAAAAAATTGTAAATCAAGTCGGTAGAGTAACAATGGATAGAATATTGTTTGAAATTAAAGATAAAAGCATTAAATTAGGCAGTAAAATAACACTTATGGGAAATACCGGTGAAATGAAATTTGATGCCGATGATTGGTCAAACATTTTAAATACAATTCCTTATGAGATCACCTGTAATATCAGCAAAAGAGTACCAAGGGTTTATATAAAATAATGGAATTCTCAAAACTATATATAAAGAAATGTATTAGTTATTCTTCGAGTTTATTAAAATTAACTTCGGATAAAATTGCTTGTGTCCAAGTACTTAAAGATTCAATTTTATCATCTGAAGATTGTGGAAATGTTATCGGAGAAATGAAAAAAATTACTGAAATTTCGAAGATGGCAATTCATCTCTCGGAAATTTACAATTTTTGTAATAACAACGAAATAGATTTTTTGTTTTTAAGTACAAAGTTTAAAGAGCATTCCCAATTATTAGCTAAAGATTTAGAGGTTTTTCTTGAGAGCGTATCTCTTCCTAAATTAAAAGGAATTATTGATAATATAGAAACTTCAGTAAAAAAGAACGAAATAATTAAATCTACAAGACAAGAAGAAAATTTATCAAATAAAGCTATTAATATAGAGCAAAACAATAAATTAAAAGAAGATTTTATTTTATCAGACGATGATGAAGAAGAGAATAGTTACGAGTTTTACTTGAGGACTGTACTAGCTCCTATCAAAGAACTTGATTCCTTTTTACAAAGACTTGAGTTTTACGAAACCCCTTATGATGAAATGGATAAATATCAAACTATAATTGAGAAAAATGCCTTTTTGTCTCAAAAATATAGTTTTGAACTTATTGCAAATATGCATTTTTATTTTTCAGGTGCTCTTAAACATGTTATGGAACATAGATTAATAGTTGATAAAGAATTGATTGAAAAAATGAGAGCTTGTTTAATTGTGATAGCTGCCTTGGTTAGACAAAAAGATGTTGATATTACGAATTACTTAAATAAAGCCGATAAACTCGGCAAATTGATACAAAATATAAAAGGTTAAAAATGGAACTATTTGTTTGTATAATGGCAGGGGGAGTCGGATCAAGATTTTGGCCCCGAAGTAAACAAAAAACACCTAAACAATTATTAAAAATATTTAGTAATAATTCCATGATTTTTGATACCGTTGAAAGATTAAACGGATTGGTCGAGAATGATAAGATATACATTGTGACTAATAAAGTTCAGAAGGATAAAATTGAAGAAGAATTACCTTTTATACCTAAAGAAAATATTATAGCGGAACCATACGGTAAAAATACTGCAGCATGTATTGGTTTAGCTTCAATAATAATTGAAAAAAGGTGTAAAGATGCCGTTGTTTTAACCTTACCGGCAGATCATCTAATTAAAAATAAAATTGAATTTAGACAAATTTTACTTGAAGCTTCTGAATTTGCATATAATAAAAAAGGGCTTGTAACAATTGGAATTAAACCGACTAGACCCGAGACTGGGTATGGTTATATCCAGATAAATGAAGAAATAGTAGATAAAAACATTCATAGAGTATTAACATTTGCAGAAAAACCGAATCTTGCTACGGCAGAAAGATTTTTACAGTCCGGCGATTTTATGTGGAATAGCGGAATGTTTATTTGGCGTGTAGATACAATATTGAACGAATTTAAGATGTATATGGGCGAGTTATTTTCCGGTTTGCAAGAACTTTCTTCAGTTTTAAATACTGAGGACTATGAAACCGTTTTGCCGCAAATTTACGGTAAATTAAAAAGCATATCGATTGATTACGGAATAATGGAAAAATCCAACAATGTATTTTTAATAAAAGCAAATTTTGATTGGAATGATGTAGGTAGTTGGGAAGCTGTTTATGAATTATCTTCAAAAGATAACTTCGGCAATGCTATTACCGGAGAGGCATATGTTGAATCAACTTCAGGTAGTTTGGTTTATAATCCCAAAAAATTTACTGCGGTAATAGGATTAAAAGATGTTATTGTAATTGAAACGGATGATGCACTTTTAGTTTGTAATAGAAAAAACGCACAAGAAGTTAAAAATGTTGTTGACTACCTTAAAATGAGCAATAAAATTAATTTGATATAATGAAAAAACTAATAACTGAATCTGATGTCTTAAATTTATTTAGAACCGGTTCAAAGGTTTTATTTGTTGACTCCGGAACAATTATAACTCCGTTGGCAAAAGATAAATTAAAAGAATTAAAAATTGAACTTACCTATAATAAACATAAAGAATTAACTAATAAAGATTTAAATAGATTAAATTATGTTGGTAATTTGAAATGCGTTATAGGTTCGGATCATACCGGTTTTGCAATGAAGGAGTTTGTTAAAAGGTTTTTAACATCTAAAAATTATATTGTGGAGGATATAGGAACATTCTCTGATAAATCGTGTGATTATCCGGATTTTGCTTTGGAAGTTGCCAAAAAAGTTGCTACTAAAGAAGCTGATTTCGGGATTTTATTAGATGCTACAGGAATTCCTTCTGCAATTACTGCGAATAAATTACCCGGTATAAGAGCTGCTACATGTTACAATGAGTTTTCAGCGCGAAGCAGTCGCGAACATAATAATTCCAACATTATTGTAATGGGCGCTAAAATGTTAGGAGACGAACTAATTAAAAGTATTTTAGATGTATGGCTCAATTCATCTTTTTTAGGTGAGAGACATCAAAAAAGATTAGATAAAATTAATAAAATAGAAGAATATTTTTTGAATAATAAGTTTTGATGGTTGAATTGTGAAACAATACTTTGGCGAAATAACTGAGAATAAGAGGATTACAAAATCTACTTTTATTATTAGTTGTCGAATTGATGAATTAGCCTCTAGTATTAAACCGGGGCAGTTTTGTAATATAAAAGTTAGTGATACTTATATTCCATTATTAAGACGTCCTTTCAGCGTGAGCGATGTTAATAAAGATATTGTCTCCTTTATGGTTAGTATTCACGGAAAAGGGACAGAAATGATATCGCAAAAACGCATCGGTGAAAAACTAGATATTTTAGGTCCTTTAGGTAATTCTTTTAATCTTGATGAAAATTTTGATGTTGCTTTAATAGTTTCAGGCGGCATAGGAATAGCTCCTTTCCCTTATCTTTTAAAAAAATTGAAACATAAGCAAATTTTGTCTTTTTTTGGTTTTAGAACTGAAAATGAAATAATTAATATTGGTATATCAAATCCTTTAATTTCTACAGATGATGGATCGTTTGGAATAAAAGGGAATGTTATTGATCTTTTAATTCAAAATGTTGGTAAAATAAAATCGAATAATTCAAAAATTTTTGCTTGTGGTCCAAATCCGATGTTAAAGGCAGTACAAGAATTCTGCAAAAATTATAACATAAACGGCGAAATATCAACCGAAAGTGCAATGGCTTGTGGATTTGGTATCTGCCAAGGTTGTCCCATTGAGACTCATGAAGAAAATAAATACAAATTGATTTGTAAAGACGGTCCGATTTTTAATGTCAAGGAAGTTAAATTATGAGTCAAATAGATTTATCTGTTAACATAGGAAATTTAACTCTTAAAAATCCCATTTTGTTGGCATCCGGTACTGTTGGTTATGGATTTGAAATAGCAAATTTTGTTGATTTTGATAAATTAGGGGGGATTGTTACAAAGTCAGTATCCTTAAAGCCAAGGAAAGGGAACAAACCTCAAAGAATTCTTGAAACTACCGCCGGTATGTTGAATGCTATTGGATTGGCAAATGTTGGTATCGAAGAATTTATTACTGAGAAAATTCCGTTCTTAGAAACGCTAAATACTGCAGTGATATGTAACGTTGCAGCAGGAACGGTAGAAGAGTATTTTGAATGTGTAAAAATATTAACCGAACAACCTTCAATTAAAGCTTTTGAAATAAATATATCTTGTCCTAATGTAAAAGAAGGCGGATTAATATTTGGGAATGATGTAAAATATGCCGGTATTATTACCGAAAAGGTTAGAAGCGCTACTGATAAACCAATAATATTAAAACTATCTCCTAATACTGCGAATATCTCAGATTTTGCAAAAATTGCTAAGGATAACGGTGCAGATGCTGTTAGTGCCATTAATACATTGGTGGGCGCTGCGTTTGATATTTATTCTAGAAAACCAAAACTGAATAATATAACCGGCGGACTTTCCGGCCCGGCAATAAAACCGGTTGCGATTGCAAAGGTGTTCGAAATTAGTCGCAAAGTAGATATACCTATAATAGGAATCGGAGGAATTTGCGATTATAAAGATGTAATAGAATTTATGATTGCCGGGGCAACTGCGATACAACTTGGAACTATTAATTTCATTAATCCTTTCGCGACAAATGAAATTTTTAATGATTTAATTAAATATTGTGAAACAAATTCAATAAGCAAAATCAATACGCTAACCGCCTCATATATTATTTAATGGATATTGAACAAATTTTGGGTAAAATTTATTCCCTTCACCAATTTGATATTAAACTGGGATTGGAAAAAATTACTAATTTATTAAACTTTTTGGGTAATCCGCAAAATAGTTTTAAGAGCATTCATGTTGCCGGTTCAAACGGTAAAGGAAGTGTCTCATCGTATATTTCAAGCATTTTACAGGAATCAGGTTATAAAGTCGGTTTATATACATCTCCACATTTAATTAAATTTAACGAACGTGTTAGAATAAATGGACAGGAGATTGAAGATAGTTATATTATAAATTTTATTTCTGACTTAGATGAGTATATTAAAAAGAATAATCCGACTTTTTTTGAAATTACCACTGCATTAGCATTTAAGTATTTTAATGATAGTAAAATAGATATTGCAGTAATTGAAACAGGACTTGGTGGCAGACTTGATGCGACAAATGTAATTAATCCTCTTGCTTCGGTGATTACAACAATTAGTTTAGAACATACTAATATTTTAGGAAACAGCATTAAAGAGATTGCTAGTGAAAAAGGAGGGATAATAAAACAAAATACTAATTGTTTTATTGGTTTATTAGAAGAAGAAGCAGAAGAAGAATTATTAAATATCTGTGATAAAAAACACAGTTATCCTTTTTTATTAAAAAATTATATTGCTTTTTATAAAAATATTTGTAATATTAACACAAAGAATTTTAAGTTTACTATTTATAACCCGGTTTTAAAAGGAATCCATCAATATCATAATTTATCCTTAGCAATATTAACTGTTATAGAAACGTTTGGACTAATAAAAAGCAGTATTTTGCACAAGGGTATTATCAATGTTCTTAAAAATAGTCGGTTACAGGGTAGATACGAAATAATAAATTCAAACCCTCTTGTTATTTTAGAAGCGGCACATAATACCGAAAGTATAAACGCATTTGTTGAAATATTTATTAACGAAAGATCAAAGTTTAATAAAACCAAAGTAATTTTTGGTGTGATGAAGGATAAAAACATTGCCGAAATGTTAATAAAAATAAAACCACTTTTTGATTCATTTAATTTCGTTGATATCGACTATGAAAGAGCCGAAAAGGCTTCTAATTTAATTGAAATTGCGGATAGTGTTGGAATAAGCGGGACTAAATTAGATTATCCTGAAAAATATATTTCAGAATTCGTTAATGATTATTCGAATAAAGAAAACTGTTTAGTTGTTTTAGGCAGTATTTACTTATTAGGAAAGATAAAAAACAATTTGATAGATAAAAATTAAATAGAAATAATTAATAACAAAAATAATAAAGGTTAAGTATGATTCAAATGGATATCTCCGACCTCCAATCAAAAAAAATTGTAGATTTATACAAAATAGCAAAAGATTTTGGAATAGGTGGGTATAGCGAATACCGCAAACAAGAATTAATTTTCAAAATACTAGAAGCTCAATCACAAAAAGACGGAATGACCTTTTCGAAAGGTGTTCTAGAGGTATTGGGGGACGGATATGGATTTCTACGTTCTTCAGATTACAATTATTTACCATCTCCGGATGATATTTATGTTTCTCCTTCTCAGATTAAAAGATTTGGATTGAGAACAGGGGATTATATACGAGGTCAAGTACGATCACCAAAAGACGGGGAAAGATTTTTCGCTTTATTAAGAGTTGAATCTGTTAACGGTAAAAATCCTGAAGAGATAAAAGAGAGAACACTTTTTGATAACTTAACTCCGTTATATCCTACAAAACGAATTAAACTTGAAAGTGTGCCGGGTGAATACTCAATGAGAGTTATGGATTTATTATCACCAATCGGTAAAGGACAGCGTGGATTAATTGTTTCTCCACCTAAAAGCGGAAAAACTATTCTATTACAAAAAATTGCGAATTCAATTACAAGAAATCATCCTGAAGTGAAATTAATAATGTTATTAATTGATGAACGTCCTGAAGAAGTAACAGATATGCAGCGCTCAGTTCAAGCAGAAGTGATTAGTTCAACATTTGACGAACCTGCTGAAAGACACGTTCAGGTTGCAAATATGGTTATTGAAAAGGCAAAAAGAATGGTTGAAGCAGGTGATGATGTTGTTATATTATTGGATAGTATTACACGTTTGGCTCGTGCTCACAATACAGTAATTCCTCATAGCGGACGAATTCTTTCCGGTGGTGTTGATTCAAACGCACTTCATAAACCAAAAAGATTTTTTGGTTCAGCTCGAAATATTGAAGAAGGCGGTAGTTTAACAATTATAGCAACAGCCTTAATTGATACAGGTAGTAGAATGGATGAGGTAATTTTTGAAGAATTCAAAGGTACCGGTAACATGGAAGTTGTGCTAGATCGTGATTTAGCTGATAGAAGAGTTTTCCCGGCAATTGATGTAAATAGATCCGGAACTAGAAAAGAAGAATTATTGCTAAAAGAAGAAGAATTAAACAAGATATGGATATTAAGAAAAATTCTTAGTGATTTTGATCCGATTGAAGCTATGGAATTTTTATTAGATAAAATGAGAGGAACAAAAAATAATAAAGAGTTTTTAAATAGTATGAATAACTAATCTGTTATTGATGTGAAAAAGCTATTTATTTTATTTTTTTGTTTAATATTTTTGACAATAACCGCTCAAGAAAATACAAACTATTTTACAAAAATTAATTTTGAAAATCATATAATTGTAGATAATGATAAATATTTATGTCTTTTATCGTACTCTCTTCCTTATAATCAATTAGTTTTTGTAAAAGAAAATAACCGTTTTTTGAGCGGGTTTAGTTTATCTTTAGAAATATTTGATGAAAGTGGTTTTATTAAAAGAGAATACGGAACATCTAAATTATCTGTTGATGAATTCGATTTAACAAATTCAAGTGTATTAAAAATCGACGGTTTTACTAAAATTACATTTGATCAAAAAAAGTATACAATAAAACCATTTCTTTCTTTAGATAACACGAATATAACTGTTCCTTGTACTCCGTTTGAAATTGATCTTAAAAATAAGCTCGATTCAGTTTTATATTCTCCTATTGCTGTTAGCAAAAAAAATGGGGGATTATATTTATTAAATGAAAATAATAGTGTAAAATTTGAAGACGAAAACTCATCTTTATTATTTTTATTATATAATAAACCTTCAAAAATTGAATTAAAAATTCGACAAGATGACAAACTTGTATATAGTGAAGAATTAAAATCTCATTTAAAGGGAGGGATTAAGTATAAGGAAGAAAATAACTCTATTTTATTACAAGTTGATACATCTTTTTCGAATTATAATATTTTTTTGCTAAGTAACTTAAATCGATTTTTGGATGACGGAGATTTTAATACCGATATAATTATTGATGGTAAAGTTAATAGTTACAAACTTAAATCTGAATGGATAAGTAAACCAAAAAGTTTAGCTTATCCAGAAATAGTAATTTCTGCTTTGGGTATTATATTTCCGCAAGATACGGTATCAAAACTTAGCAGAGTTAAAGACGAAGATTTTTACCCTAAAGTTAAGGCAATTTTTTCTAATAAATTTCCTTCTAAAACTAAATTTAATAAACAATTTAATGAGTTTTTTCAGAGAGTGGATTATACCGAGATGAATTTTAGATCTCTAAAATCCAAACTAGGTGTTGAAAGCGATAGGGGAATTGTTTATATAAAATATGGTAAACCCGATTTTATAGATCGTGAATATAAAGCAAGAGATGATGTGAGTGAAATTTGGACTTATAAAAGTTTAAGTAAAACTTTTATTTTTACCGATAAAACCGGAACCGGTGATTACATTTTGGTGAAATAGCTATGAGTATAATTGCCCTATCATGCGGTGACACAAACGGTATAGGTCCGGAAATATCTATAAAGCTGATACAGCTTAAAGCAAACAAGAATAACAAGTTCATACTATCTATTCCGGAAAACATTTTTGAAAATTATATTAATCAAATTCCAAATAATATTTATTATCAAATTTTCAACAATAATACTATAGTTAAGAATTATAAAGCCAATGTAATAATAAATCTTTTACCTTCAGTAAAATTTGAACCCGGAATACCAACCGAAGATTCGGGAAGAGCAAGTTTTGAATCGCTTTTAAAATCTTTGGATTTTGTTGACAAAAACATTGCTGATGGTATAGTTACTGCTCCTATCTCAAAGTATGCAATAAAAAAAGCGGGAATAAATTTCCCGGGTCATACTGAACTTATTGCCGATAGATATGGAGTTAAAACTCCCGTGATGACATTCATTTCCCCAAAATTTTTAGTAGCACTTGTTACAATTCATGAACCAATAAAAAATGTTTCAAAGTTATTAAATGAAGATCTTCTTTATAATGTAATTCAAACTCTTAAGCAAAGTCTTAAGTTCGATTTCGGAATCGAATCTGCTACCATTGCAGTACTGGGATTAAATCCTCATGCAGGAGAAAACGGAGAAATAGGGGATGAAGAGATTAATGTGATTTCCAAAATTATTGATAACGATAATTCATTATTTGGTCCGTTTGTACCGGACGCCTATTTTGGCGATAAAAAATTCAAGAAATTTGATTTAACACTTGGCATGTACCACGATCAAGTATTAATTCCGTTTAAATATATAGCATTTGATAAGGGAGTAAATTATACAGCGGGTTTACCAATTGTTAGAACTTCTCCTGATCATGGCACAGCATATGACATAACCGGAAAGATGGTTGCTAATCCCAAAAGTATCTTACATGCTTATAATTGGGCTGTAAAAATAATAAATAACAGAAAAAAATGTTAGTAAATAATTATAAAATTGTTGCTCAAATATATAACCATTTGATGAATGATATTCAATACGATTCATGGGCAGATTATATTTTCGATATTTACAAAGATAATGTAAAAAAAAACGGGTGTGTATTAGAAATTGCAGCAGGAAGTGGTTTAATTGCGGGCTTTTTAGCTGAAAAGTTTGAAAACTTGATAATTACCGATAAATCTAATTCAATGTTGGCAACGTCGCAATCGTTGATATTAAAAGTTTGTTGCGATATGACAGCTATGCCGTTTAAAAATAAATTTTCGTTTATCTATTCAACTTTTGATAGTGTTAATTATATATTAGAATTTAAGAAATTGAAATGTTTCTTTTCTCAAATAGAAAGATTACTTGAAAAAGGAGGTTGCTTTACTTTTGATGTTGCTCTAGAAAACAACAGTTATATTGTAGAAAAAGAGCTTAACAGAGAGGGAGTATTTAACGGATATTTTTATTCTCAGTCCAATAAATACAACAAAAAGAAGAGAATTCATGAAAATATTTTTTATATAATGGGTCCCGACGGTAAACATTTTGAAGAAATACACTTACAAAAAATATATCGATTTGAAGAGTATTTCAAAGCGTTAGAAGGAACAAAATTATACATTAAAGATTGTTTTAATGCCTTTACGTTTGATGATGCTAATCCTGAGAATGATAGAATTCAATTCGTTTTAATTAAGAGGTGATAATGTTGCTTAATATAAAAAATGTTTCATTTGGATATGACAATCAACCGATTTTAAAGAATATTTCTTTAACATTAAATCCCAATGATTTTACTTTTTTAATAGGTAAAAGCGGAAGCGGAAAAACGTCTTTATTAAAACTTATATATATGGATAAATTTGCCGATGAGGGGGAAGTGGAGTTTATTAATTTTAGATCTTCTACAATTAAAGCCAAAGAGATTCCATTTCTAAGAAGGAAGATGGGTGTTATTTTCCAAGATTTTAAGTTATTGGAAGATCGTACGATTTATGATAATTTGGAATTAGTATTAAGAGTCACCGAAAGCCCAATATTATCTATTAGGAAAAAAATAATTAATGCACTAACAGATGTTGGTCTAAATCATAAACAAAATAATTATCCTTCTGAACTTAGTGGGGGAGAGAAACAGCGAATAGCAATTGCCCGGGCAATAATTAACGAGCCTCTTTTAATATTAGCTGACGAACCTACCGGAAATCTAGACCCGGAAACGGGTGAAGAAATAATAAATATTCTTAAAAAAATAAATAGTCGCGGTACTGCTATTTTATGTGCAACTCATAATTACGATTTAGTAAAGAAAGTTGAATCAAAAATAATTAAAATAAACAACGGTACCGCAACTCAAGTTATACTTAAAACTAAAAACTAATTTATACCTAATTCTTCAAAAATTCTTGAAGAAACTTCTTTAATTGATTTAGTACCGTCAATAATTATTACTTTAACTTTTTCTTGATAATAATTAATAACAGGTGCAGTAGTATTGTGGAATAATTCTACTCTTCTCTT
>JAEXOD010000197.1 GCA_023447335.1 Bacteroidota bacterium | reverse complement strand
GTTTGGCAGCACCACTTGCTTTATATAGAGGACCTTTAAATGTTTGGGGTATGGGGTACGGTATTGCTGCGGTCTTTTTAGCAAGCGGTTTAAATCCTGCCGCTGTTATGGGGTTATTGCTTTCAGTAGGTCAAATTCAAGGTATTAGTGATCCTACAAATACTCATAACGTTTGGCTTGCAAACGAAATGCGTGTAGACGTTCAAAAAGTACTTTATAATACTTTACCTTATACTTGGGTTATTGCGGTTGCCGGCTTAATTGCCGCTGCGTATTATTTCATGTAAAATTTGCGGAGACAGTGATTTGAATAGAAAAATTAAAATCGGAATAGATGTAGGCGGGACTTTTACCCATGCCGTAGCAATCGATATTGCTGATTTCTCAATAGTAGGTAAATCTTGTGTGCCTACAACTCATACTTCAAAAGAAGGGGTTGCTAGAGGTGTAGTTGATAGCATGTTAAATTTAATTAAAGATTGTGGTATTTTAACCGAAGAAGTCAAACTTATTGCTCATTCAACTACTCAAGCAACCAATGCACTTTTGGAAGGAGATGTTGCTAAAGTCGGCATTATTGGCATGGGAAAAGGAATTGAAAAAGGAAGAGTAAAAAAAGAAACAAATTTAAATAACATTTTATTAGCTGCTAATAAAATTTTACCTGTTGAATATGAATTTTTAGACACAAAACAAAATTTATCTGATGATTCAATTAAACTTACCATTGAAAAACTTTTAAAAAAAGGGGCTGAAGTAATAGTTGCCACCGAAGCTTTCGGTATTGATAACCCTATTAATGAAGAAAGAGTAATTGAAATTGCTGAAAAAATGGGACTTCAGGCGACTGCAGCAAGTAAAATTAGTAGATTATACGGATTAAGGGTTCGTACAAGAACCGCAATTTTGAACGCATGCATGATGCCAAAAATGCTTAATACTGCGAATCTTACAGAAGAAGCTATTAGACAAAGCGGTATAAACGCCCCTTTAATGGTTATGAGAAGTGACGGCGGAATTATGAGCATTGACGAAATGAGAAAACGCCCAATTTTAACAATGTTAAGCGGTCCTGCCGCCGGTGTATCTGCGGCAATGATGTATGCAAAAGTTAGCGATGCAATTTTTTTGGAAGTAGGTGGAACTTCTACCGATATTTCTGTTATTAAAAACGGAAAACCTCAAATAAAAACAGCTCAAATTGCCGGTAATCGTTTATTCTTAAGAACACTTGATGTAAGAACTTTAGGAATTGCAGGAGGAAGTGTTCCCAGAATTAGCGGTAAAAGTTTGATTGATGTAGGACCAAGAAGTGCTCATATTGCAAACCTTCATTATGCAGCGTATGAAGTTAATGAAAATGAATTTAATGACTTTGAATTGGAAACCGTACAACCAAAATTGGGTGACCCGAACGATTATCTTGTTATAAAATCAAAAACAAATAATTATACAGTTACACCTACCGAAGCCTCATACTTCTTAAATTTGGTTAAAGAAGTTGGACATGGTTCGGCTTATATAAATTCCGTAAATAAGTGTTTTAATACCTTAGCAAAAAAGCTTTCAATGAAACCCGAAGAAATTGCAAACAGAATATTAAAAATTTCTGCCGAAAAAATTCAACCTGTCATTAAGCAACTTACCCGAGAGTATAAACTTGATAACGATTTGATTGAATTTTTAGGAGGAGGCGGCGGTGCTTCGGCTATTGTTCCGTTTACTGCAAACTTTTTAGGTTTTAAGCATAAAATTGCCGAAAATACCGAAGTTATTTCAGCAATTGGTGCTGCTTTAGGGATGATTCGTGATTCAATAGAGAAGAGTATTTTAAACCCTACCGAATCAGATATTGTTGCTTTGCAAAAGGAAGCGTATAACTCGGTTATAGAGATGGGTGCTGTTCCCGATAGTATTGAAGTTACTATTGAAATTGATAGTAAAAATAAAAAAGTAATTGCTACGGCAATGGGTAATAGCGAGCTTAGAACAAAAGAAGTAGCATCAAAATTACTTACCGAAAACGAGTTATTAGAGATTTGTTCAAAATCTATTAAAGCAGAAAAATCGGAGATCAAAATTGCCGGAAATACATCTCACTTATATGCCGTAACTTATCAAAAAACAAAAAACATTTTATTTGGGATGATAAAAACCGAAATAAATAAAGTTAGAGTAATAGATAAAGAAGGAACTATTAAACTTCAATTAAATAATGCATTTACTTACCTTACAAGTAAAAACGGACTTAAAAACTTAGTAACCGAAGTTATTGAAAAACTTACTACATTTGGAGATGCAGGAGCATTATTACCCGATATGTTTGTGCTAATCGGTCCAAGAATTTTGGATTATAGCGGATTAATAAATCAATCTCAAATTTTAGCTTTATTGGATAATGAACTAACTAAGGTTAGCGATTCGGAAGATATTTTATTAATTTCGGCTCAGAAGGAGTAATATGGAAATTTTTGAAGACAAAAAATTTGATTATGCCGTTTATGGAGGCTCCGTAAAAGGAATACTTACCGCAGCACATTTGGCAAAACAGAATGCTAAAGTTTTGTTGATTAATAAATATGGTTTTTTAGGCGGTGCCATAACCGAAAATTTGGCAATTATGCAAAATCTAGACAATTTGATGTTTCGTGATTCTCTTTTTAAATTTGACGATTTGTTCTATCAATCAGATATTGCGAAAAATAAATTTATTAATCCGGAACAAATTAAATTCGAATTACAAGATCTTTTATTAGAGTATAATATTGATCCATTGTTTCACGTTTCCCCTATTTCAATATCAAAGAACGAGATTACATTAAGCGGTAAAGAAGGCTTGCTTACAGTAAAAGCAGATAACATTTTAGATTGTAGCGATAATTTATATTTAGAATACTTAAACGGAAGTATTACCTATAAAAAAGGGTATTACTTTATGACAATAAAAGGAGAAAATAAAAACATAGATTTATATAAAATTATTAATCCATTATTTGTGCATTCAATTTCGGACACAAGGTATTTTGTCGGTTATGAACTAAAATTTGAGAATATTACGGATGTTGAAATTATTGCTCACGAGTTAGTAAGTAGAATAACCGATGAATTGATAAAAATTGACTACAGAATAGAATTACTTCCTGTATCCTCTTATTTACTACCCGAAGTATTAATCGATAGACCTAAATTTAGTTTATTTCCTAATTTAACAATTTCGTCTTATTATGAAATATTAAAAAACTCACTTAATTACGAACAACTACTTAATAAAAAGTTATGAAAGAAATATTTAAACAATTAGAAAATAAGCTTATTGTATCATGCCAAGCAGAAGGAAATAGCCCTTTCAATTCTCCTGCCGGCGTAACAATGTTTGCAATTGCCGCTATTCAAGGTGGTGCCGCCGGAATTAGAAGCGAAGGAGTAGCGAAAACAGCCGAAATATTAAAAAATGTTAATGTACCTGTAATTGGATTACTCAAAAACAAATTTGATGACGGTACTGTTAGAATTACCGGCAGCTTTAAGGAAATAGAACAACTTATTGAGATAAATACTAATATTATTGCTGTAGACGGTACAATAAGAGAAAGAGAAGGTTTATCCGGACATAAATTTATTGAAGAAATTAAAAAACGTTACGATGTAACAATAATGGCTGATATTTCTACTTATGAAGAAGGTGTTTTGTGTGCCGAATCAGGTGCCGATTGTATAAGTACAACTTTAAGCGGATATACACCTTATACAAGTCATTTGAAAAATGATGAACCCGATTACGATTTACTCGGAAAACTTTCCTCAACCGTTCACATACCCGTTTTTGCCGAAGGAAGAATAAACACCCCCATAACTGCAAAAAAAATAATGGAAAAAGGCGCTTTTGCATTGGTAGTCGGAAGTGCGATAACCCGCCCTACACTAATAACAGAATGGTTTGTAAAAGCAATTGAGAAATAAGGATAATTATGGATTTTAATAGAGCTGAAATAAAACGAATGAAACAACGCGGTTTTTATGACAAAAAAACTATTAATGAAATAATTGATAAAACTTGTGTTTGTCATATAAGTTTTATAATTGAAAAAACTCCTTTTATAATCCCCGTTAATTTCGGAAGATATG
Organism: Bacteroidota bacterium; assembly: GCA_023447335.1. GTDB lineage: Bacteria > Bacteroidota > Ignavibacteria > Ignavibacteriales > Melioribacteraceae > JAEXOD01. The sequence continues at coordinate 3,033 of JAEXOD010000197.1, read as the reverse complement.
AAAACTATATCTATATACACGGAGCATATAACAGTAGATTGATTAACCATTTGGAAACCGGAAATGAAGTTGCTATTGCATTCACAATTCAGGATGCATTAGTTTTAACAAAATCGGCAGCCCATACTTCTTTTAATTACCATAGCGTCATTGCTTTCGGGAAAGGAGAATGTGTTGAGACCAATGAAGAAAAATTATTGGCATTTGAATCGATGTTTAATCAGATGTTGAAAGGTAGATGGGAAGAAATACGTAAGCCAAACGAACAAGAGCTTGAATCTGTAGCAGTTATTAAAATTGATATTTCTGAAGCTTCGGCAAAAATACGTGAGGGGTTTTCCAAAGATAATCCCGAAGATCAAAACTTAGATATATGGTCGGGTATTCTTCCCTATCAAAAAGGCTTTGATACACCGAAACCGGATGAATTTTCCGAAAATATAAATAAACCTGATTATTTTGTTTAACAAAAATTATATGCATTTCATTCTCAAGGTAAATTATTATAATCTACCTTGAGTTTGTAACTCTTATATCATTATTGGGTTAACGATTTTAACAACGTAATTATAAATTCGCATTTTTCGGTAAACTTTTCTTCAGTACTATTGTTATCTATCGTAAAATCCGCAAACTGTTTTTTGCTTTCGTCTTTTAGCTGGCTATCAATTCGTTTTTGAATTTCTTCAACCGAAAGTGAACTTCGTTTTTGAACGCGCTCGATTCGTTTTTCGTCTTCTGCAGTAATCAAAACAATATAATCGAACATTTCTTCAATTCCTATTTCAACAATAATTGCACTTTCAACAAAAACCAAATTATTTGTTTTTAATAGTTCATTCATCAATTCTTCAATTATTTGTAATGTTTTTGGATGAATAATATTATTAATTTGAACTAGCTTTTCAGGTTGACTGAATACGTTATCTGCTAAATATTTTTTATTCGGTTCACCGTTAATATATGATTCGTTTCCGAAAGTTTCTCTTATCTGTCTTTTAATTTCATCATTTTCCGAAAGTAGTTTTTTTGCAATATCATCGGCAACAACTACCGGATAACCTTTAGATTCTGCAATTTTACAAAAAATACTTTTACCCGATCCAATTCCGCCTGTTATCCCGACTTTTAATTTTTTCATATTCATTCCTTAATAAGAGATTAACATCCGAGTTAAATTAAATATTTAGGGACTCTAAAAGTAGAGCCCCTTTTATACAACTAAATTCTAGCATGTTTATCCGCATGGTAAGAGCTGCGAACTAAAGGAGCAGATTCCACAGCTAAAAAGCCCATTTTTAGCCCCTCTTCTTTATATTTTGCAAACTCATCTAAAGTTACATACCTTTGAACCGGTAAATGATTTTTTGTCGGCTGTAAATATTGACCTATCGTTAAAATATCACAACCGTAATTTCTTAAATCATGCATCAATTCAATCACTTGGTCATAAGTTTCGCCAATTCCTACCATAATACCGCTTTTAGTGCGTAACCCCTCATCTTTAAACCATTTAATCAATTCTAAGCTACGCTCGTATTTTGCCTGAGGACGTACTGCATGATATAAATGCTTTACGGTTTCTAAATTATGATTCAAAATATTTGGCGGATTTTTCATTATGATATTAAAAGCTTCTATATCACCTTTAAAATCCGGGATTAGTATTTCGATTGTGCACTCAGGATTTCTTTCTCTAATCAATCTAATTGTTTCAGAAAAAATTGAAGCTCCGCCGTCCTTCAACTCATCTCTATTAACTGAGGTTATTACCACATGACGTAAATTAAGCTGTTCAACTGAATCTGCCACTCTTCTCGGTTCATCTAAATCCAATTCGTTTGGCATACCGACTTTTATATTACAAAAACCGCAACTTCTTGTACAAGTATCACCTAAAATCATAAATGTTGCCGTTCTTGAATTCCAACATTCGCCCAAGTTAGGGCATTTTGCTTCTTCGCATACCGTATTTAATTTGCTGTCTCTCATCAAGTTAAAAACATCTTTATAGTTTTGCCCTGTGGGCAATTTTACTTTAAGCCAATCAGGTCTTTTTCCCAATTCAATATTCTTTTCAACTTCTTCTTTAAATTTTTGTTGATGCTGATTAATTATCAATTTATTACCTATTTCAATTTATTAAACATTATTTGTATCAAAATTTTCTAACGAATCTTTAATATATTTCAAGAATCTGCCGCCTAACATTCCGTCAATTAAACGATGATCGTGACTTAATGATAAATACATCATCGGTTTTATTGCGATTGTATCCATTCCGTTTATTTCTACTATCACCGGTTTTTTAGTAACCGCACCTACACCTAAAATTGCAACTTCCGGTTGGTTTATAATCGGGGTTCCGAATAACGAACCGAAAACGCCATAATTAGTAATTGTAAAAGTACCGCCTGTAATGTCATCCGGCGTTAAACCTTTATTTCTTGATTTATTACTTAATTCAACTATACTTTTAGCCAACCCTTTAATATTTTTTTCATCCGCATTTTTTATGTTGGGAACAATCAAACCGTTTGGTTCTACAGCAACTGCAATACCTAAATTAACATTCTTTTTTACTATTATATCGTTAATGTTAATCGAAGAATTAACTAAAGGATACTCTCTTAATGCTTTAATTACTGCGTAAGCTATAAAAGGCATATAAGTTAGTTTTATTCCTTCTTTCTGTAACATAGAATCTTTATTTTGCTGAATATAGTTATGTATTTTAAGCATATCGACTTCAATAACTGCACTCACATGAACAGAAGTATCACGACTATTAACCATGTGTGACATTATCTTTTGACGAATATTATTCATCGGAATAACTTCACTATCAACTTTCGAGAAATCATAATTCGAAGTTTGGGAAGTTTGTTTAACCGACTTCTCCGGCTTAATGCTTTGGTCGGGGACCTGTACCGTTTTCCTATTTTTTAGATATTCCAAAATATCATTTTTAGTAACTCTATTATTAATTCCCGTCCCTTTAATCATTTTTAATTCATCAAATGAAACCCCTTC
>JAEXOD010000152.1 GCA_023447335.1 Bacteroidota bacterium | reverse complement strand
CTTCACCACAATATTAATTCCTCATAATTATGATAGTAGGCATAAATATAGAGTTGCATATTTTAATGCGGGGAAAGATTATTTAAAATATGCGGATGCAAAGTTAACAATTGAAAAACTAACCTATTACGGTCTTATTGAACCGATTATTGCCGTCTTTATTGAACCAAACGATTTTATAAATGATTATACGGGAGGAAACAGAGTTAATTATTGCTCATTCCTTGCTGAAATCGTTGTTCCTTTAATAGATAAAAAATATAATACTTATCCCGATTCAAATAACCGATTACTAATTGGTGATTCATATGGCGGAAATATAACTGCATTAACTGCATATAAGCACAATAATGTTTTTAGGAGATGTGCTTTACAATCACCCGATTTAAGTCCTAATAATTACGAGGTTTTTAATTTATTTAATAAAATCAAAAACAAACAATTTGATTTTTTAGTTGTAGCCGGCACCTATGAAACAAGTATTGATTCCATAAATAGCTTTGTAAATAAAATCAGCAAGCATAATATTCCTCACAAATATTTAACTTTCCCTCAAGGACATAGTTGGGGTTTATGGAAACAAACATTAAGTGATATTCTAATTAATTATTTTAGTACTAACAATCAAAGTAAAGTTAAAATTTAAGTGTTTAGCTTTAAATTTTAACCAGGATTTACGGAATTACACAAATAAAGGTTAAATGTTGAAGGTTAAATATTAAGTAAAACTACCCCCAAATTTTGGCACCACTTTTTCACTTTATCACCATTTCACTGTATCACCATTTTAGAACCAGGATTAACAGGAATTAAAACGGATTTTCAGGAAAAACCATAAAAACAAAAAATTCCCGTAGGGAATTGTTGATAGTAGAAATATGAAAAATAAACAACAAAACTCCGTAGGAGTGACTCAAAAAGACTAATTCACTCGCAAGCGAGTTTAATTTAGTTTCTAATCATTTTTTCTACTATTAATTCATTCCTACGGAATTAAATTTACCATCCAAATCCTTCTCCCCTCCTGAAATTCCCGGTTCAAAAAAATGTTAAATATTGAAGGTGAAAATTTAAATAAAACTACCAACTAATTTTGGCACCACTTTTTCACTCTATCACTGTATCACTGTTCCACCTTTCCACTGTATCACTTTCCACTACATCACCAATCTACCGTTCCGAAACTTTATCCACATTTTTGCGTCTAATTATATTTATATTAACTTGGAGAAAGGGAAAATGACAAAAAAATTTCAGTTTATTTTGTTCGTAATTTTTTCAATTAGCATTATTAAGGCATCTGATAATTATTTATTACGTTACCCTGCAATAAACAATGACGGAAGTAAGATTGCATTTAGCTATCAGGGTGATATTTGGACGGTTGATAGTAAAGGAGGGAACGCATTACGTTTAACCGTACACGAAGCATATGATGCCGTTCCACGATATAGTTATGACGGTAAAAAAATTGCTTTTCAAAGCGACAGATACGGCAACAATGATATTTTTGTAATGCCCTCCGAAGGCGGAATGCCGACACGACTAACATATCATTCGGCAAATGACGCAATTGGCAACTATTCAAAAAACGGGGAAATTTTATTTACTACTGTTCGCAATTATAGACAAATCGAATGGAATCCTGAAATATATGCTGTTAACGAAAACGGCGGTACGCCTTATAGATTAACCGATGCGTTCGGAACCAATCCCGAAAAATCACCAAACGGTAGATTTATTGCTTACGGTGAAGGAATTACACCATTAGTTAGAAATGATTACAGAGGTTCAGCAAACAAAGATATTTATTTGTATGACACAAAAAATAATAAATTTATTCAGTTAACCAAATTTAACGGAAATGATTTTTATGCAAGATGGGCTGATGACAATACAATTTATTACTTAAGTTCCGAAAAAGAATATTATAATATATATAAACAATCTATCGATAACGAAGGAAATCCGGTCGGAAATTCCGTACAAATTACTGATTTTACTGATGATAATATTAGATATTTTGATTTAAGTAGTGACGGAAAAACTATTGTGTTTGAAAAAGGAGTTGGTTTATATTTATTAACATTAAATAATAACAAATCAAAGAAAATAGACATTAAAATTTCTGAAGATTATATAAAGGCTCCAATTCAATTTAAAACGCTCACAAGCGGTATAACCGAATATAGTGTATCTCCCAACGGAAAATATTCCGCATTTGTTATAAGAGGAGAAATTTTTGTAAGTGAAAACAACAAAGATAAAAGTAAAAGCGTAAACATAACAAAACATCCTTTCCGTGACATGAACCCATCTTGGTTAAATGATACTACAATTATTTTTGTAAGTGACAGAAACGGTAAACGCGAAATGTATTTAGCTCGTTCATCCGATTCAAAACAACCAAATTTTATAAAATCTCTTAAATTCGAAACCATTAAAATTACAGATTCAAAAGAAGAAGAATATTCACCGGTTGTTTCACCTGATTGTAAAAAAATTGCATTTGTTAGAAATAGAGGAACATTAATAACTGCTGATATTAGCAAATCAGGTAAAATTACAAACGAGAAAGAATTGGTAACTAATTGGTCTTCTCCAAACAGCGTAACTTGGTCACCCGATAGTAAATGGTTGGCTTATTCAATGGAAAACTTAGAAGCAAATGAAGAAATTTACATTCAACCGGCGGATAACACTGCAAAACCCTTTAACTTATCAATGCACCCACGACAAGATTATAGCCCCGTTTTCAGTCCCGATGGTTCGAAACTTGGTTTTATATCAACAAGAAATAACGATAACGCAGATATTTGGTTTGTTTGGCTAAAACAAAAAGACTGGGAAAAAACAAAACAAGATTGGGAGGAATCAGAAGACGAAACTCCTAAAAAAGATAGTAAAAAAGGAAAAGACAGCGTAAAAACTGAGCCTGTTGTAATTGACTTCGATAATATTAGAGATCGTTTTGTTCAGGTTACCGCTTTACCGGGTAATGAATCAGATATAGCTATTTCAAAAGACGGAAAGACATTTTATTATGTAACAAACAGAAATTCACGCTATACATATAAAGCAGATCAAGACTTATATAGTATAAAATGGGACGGAAAAGACGTTAAACAGTTAACTTCTAACAATTCCCGCCCTAGCGGTATAAGCTTAGATCCTACAGGTAAATTTTTGTTTATGATTAAACAAAGAGGAATGCTCTCTAGGTTAGACGTAGGAAGTAGCAAAGAGGAAGCTCTTCCTTTCAGCGCCGAAATGAAATTAGATGTTTTTGCAGAGAAAAAACAAAAATTTGATGAAGCTTGGAGAGTAATTAATTTAACCTTTTATGATCCTAAATTTCATGGGAACGATTGGAAAGAACTAAGAGAAAAATATGAGCCTTTGGCTTTAATAGCTTCTACTGATGAGGATTTTAGAGATGTGATAAACATGATGATGGGAGAATTAAATGCTAGCCACATGGGTATTTATGAAGTAAACGAACCCAATGCTTCCCGAGAATCCACCGGTTTATTAGGGGCTGAGATTAGACCGCTAAAAGAAGGAGTTGAAGTTGTATATATAATTCCTCAATCACCGGCAGACAAAACAGAAAGTAAGTTATTTATTGGTGATATAATAACAAGCGTTAACGGTATACCTGTTGAGCAGACCACAAATTTTTACTCTTTGTTTACAAACACAACTGACAAACAGGTTTATCTAGAAGTTAAAAATACAAAAGGCGAGAAAAGAGAAGTTGTAATTAGACCAACAAATTCATTAAGAAACTTACAATACAATGACTGGGTAACTACACGCCAAAAACTTGATGAAAAATATTCTAACGGTAGATTACGTTATATACATATTCAGGGAATGGATTGGCAAAGTTTTGAACGTTTTGAAAGCGAACTTGCAGCTCAAGGAGAAGGGAAAGAGGGTTTAATAATTGACGTACGTTACAACGGCGGCGGTTGGACAACTGACTTTTTGTTAAATATTTTAACAATAAAACAACATGCTTATACTATTCCGAGAGGAGCAACAGACAATCTCGAAAAGAATAAAGATAAATTTAAAAATGTTTATGCTTATAGCGAAAGACTCCCATTCCCCGTATGGACAAAACCTTCAATAACGATGTGTAATTTTAGCAGCTATAGCAACGCTGAAATATTTAGCCATGCATATAAAACGCTTAATATAGGAAAACTTGTCGGAACTCCAACTTTTGGTGCAGTAATTTCGACCGGAGCTTACACGCTGATTGACGGTTCAAGCATCAGAACACCAGGAAGAGCTTGGTTTAGTAAAAGCACCGATATAAATATGGAAAACAATGCCGCTACCCCAGATATAATTATAGATAATCCTCAAGATTACAGAATGAAAGAAGATGTACAATTAAAAAAGGCTGTTGAGGAATTATTAAAAGATATTAATAAATAATTTTATTAAGTTTTAGTAAAAATAATTTTTTATTATTTACAAAAACGAGATCAAATTTATTACTATAGCAAAGTATACTTTAGACCCTCTCTTAAATAAAACTTATTGAAAGAGAGGGTTTTTCTTTGTGCCAAATTAAATTATTCAGATCTTCCATTTAACTTCAAAAAGGAATGTTTCTATAGAATTCAAAAACAACTATTTATTAATTCCCCTCGCCAAATCATTCCTCAATTTGGGGCTGTGTCAAATCAACAATTAAAAAAATTATCGTTATATTAGAAAACGAAATAGTGTTATTCCCTAGCCAAAATTTGAAAATAGTGATAATTATAGGGAAGAATAATTATTAGCTGCAATAATAAACAACTGTTTTCTCACTTACAACTATCTTTAGATAGTGGAAAACAATCCCCGCTAATACTTGATTAAACGGGTAATAATAAAATACAATAATTTTACAAATAAGTGAGAAAATGCAAAATAAAAAAAGCAGACTTTTAATAAAGCCCCAAAC
>JAEXOD010000027.1 GCA_023447335.1 Bacteroidota bacterium | reverse complement strand
TTATTCAACGGATGTTTCAACAACATTGAGAGAAAGCGCAATATTACTCGATCAAAATTCGATAGGTACGGGTATTAGAGGAGGAAATAGTATTAATACTGGTTTTGACTACTTCTTAAATGATTTTAACACAATATCATTTAGTTTTCAAAGAAGAGGACACGGCGGAAATAGCAATACAGATCTTCAGAGTATTCAGTATCCTTATGATCAGTCATATTATGATGTTTTTTTAAGAAATAGTAATTCAACTCGTGAAATGAACTCAAATAATTATGCATTTAATTATAAAAAAACATATGAGGAAAAATTTAGAGAATTGACATTCGATTTTAGTATTTCGGATAATAAAATGGAAGCAAGTTCGTTGATTGAACAGATAAGTATGAATACGGCAAAATTAACGAAAACCGAATCTCATAATTTAAATACTCAATATCGGGGTGCGATTAATTATATTCATCCTTTCGATAAAAATAGTAAATTGGAAATTGGAACAGAGGCAAATTATAGAAATCCTAATATGCATTTTAATTATTATAATTATACTAATGCCGGAATAGTAGAAGATTTAGCTAAACGCAATTATTTTGATTATAAATTACAAACATATGCGTTGTACGCTACTTATAGTAACCTTCTTTTTGAAGGATTCGCATATCAATTGGCTTTAAGAGGAGAGCAAGCGTATACTAAATCGACAAGCGAATTAACCGGTTATAGTTTGGAAAATAATTATTTCAGCTTTTATCCTTCTCTTCATTTATCGTATCAACCTTCTCAAATACATGAAATTCAATTCAGTTACAGTAGGAGAGTTGATAGACCTTCGAATAGACAATTAAATCCGTTTGTTGATTATTCGGATTCATTAAATATTTCCTATGGTAATCCATATTTAAAGCCACAATACATTAATTCTTATGAAATTAGTTATGGATTATACTTAGGTAAAACTTCTTTAACCTCTAGTTTTTTTGTTAAGAATACTAATGACGTGATATCCTCTTTTAGCAGATTGGGGGATGACGGAATAAACAGAACTACATTCGAAAATATTGCAAAAAGTACTTCGTACGGAATGGAATTTATTGCGATGCAGCCTTTAGCTAAGTGGTGGAGATTAAATGCAAATGTTTCTGTTTATAAATATACTTTTGAAAATAACGGAACAAATATATCGGTTTATGATAATTATAGTTGGTCGGCAAAATTAAATAACAGTTTTACACTTGGTTATGATATACAGATGCAATTAATGCTTAATTATAATTCTCCTTCGGTAGCTGTAAGCAGCGGATGGGGAGGAAACTCGGTTAATTCTCAAACAAAATTAGATGCAGTATATTTTGCAGATATTGCAATAAAAAAAGATTTTTTTGATGGTAATCTCTCTCTATTATTAAGAGTATCGGATATATTTAATACAAGAAAATTTAATTCTACCGTTGACGGCTTCAATTTTGTTTCTACGAGTAGTCGAACTAATGATAGTAGGAATATTTTCTTAGGAATTTCTTATAGATTAAATATGGGGAAAGTAAAAGAAAGAGAAAAAAATCAGTTTAATGATAGCGAAGATTTTTAGAATCAAGATGTATCTTAAAAACCGACAATATTTGTCGGTTTTTTTGTTTTAAATAATAATGAATATTTTTGTAAAATTTACTATCTTTACGTTCCCAAAATATTAAGGTTATGGAAAAAATATTTATAAAAAATTGGATTGCAAAAAACTCTTCGAAGTTTAAGAGTGAATTTCCTAAAGATTTTTTGACTAATGAAAATTTAATTACCATTAGTATGCCGGGTAAACAACTAGTTCTTGGTGATTTGTTTTTCGGCTTTTATCAAATTTGCAGTGCGGACGGTGAGGTATATTTTAATGAGGAGGAGATTTATAAAGCTAAATATATCGTTTATGCTAGTAAATTGAAAAGAGATACGCTTGAAATACCTGCTGATTTAAACGATATTACTTCTGTAGTTCGAAAATATGAAAAATATTTAGATAGTATTATTATTAAAATAAAACAAGAAATAACAAAAGAACAGATAAAAATAAAAGAAGATGAAGCCGTTAGGCAAATATTTAATATTATGAATTTAATTAGGTTTTAGGAGAGTAAATTTGACTGATTTAAATCCTCGTATTGTTGATTATATAGTACATCATTTTGGTGATGAATATTTAAAGTTGTTTAAAGAGTTTATCCAAATAAATTATTTCCCTTATATAAGAATTCCGAATAGATATAAGCATCTGCGTGTAGATGAGAAACTAAAAAAATATCATATAAAATTAGAACCTGTAGAAAATGTACCCGGTGCATTTATTATAAAAGACGGGATTCATAATATCGGAAAAACTTTAGAATTTACGGTGGGTAAGTATTATATACAAAGTTTGTCTTCGATGATTCCTCCAATTGTTATGAATCCGACAAAAGAAAATGTTGTACTGGATTTATGTGCATCTCCTGGGTCAAAAACTAGTCAAATAGCTGATTATATGGGGTATCGAGGTACTTTTTATGCAAACGAAAGTAATTTGGATAGAACAAAAAGTTTAGTACATAATCTTGATAGAATGGGGTTATCTAATCTTGGCGTGATAATGCAAAAAGGGCAGTTGTTGAGCAAATATTTTGATAGTAAGTTTGATAAAATTCTTGTTGATGCTCCATGTAGTGCTTTAGGGATAGTGCAAAAAAAGGGGGAAGTAGGTCAAAGGTGGTCTTTATCTGAAGCAGAAAGAATAGCTGAAATTCAATTTAAATTATTGGTTTCTGCAATTAAAATGGCAAAAGTAGGCGGAGAAATATTTTATTCTACTTGCACACTAACATTAGAAGAAAATGAAGTTATGTTAAATCGCATACTTAAAAACTATCCTGTTGAATTAGGAGATATTACTTTACCTGTTAAATCTGTTCCCGGTTTTACTTCATTTAACGGAGAAAAACTGCATCCTAGTATAGAGAAATCACACAGAATAATTCCCTGGGAAATTACAAGCGAAGGCTTTTTTATTGCCAAATTAATTAAGACGGGAGAAACTGAAAAAAATATACCGGCGGTTCTAAGAGAAGAGAGATTTGAAATATATCCTTATGACCATCATGTCGTAAGGCACTATTTAGGCGGAATTGCAAAACATTACGGTGTTAAACCCGAAGTTTTCGAAAACTTTAGATTTTTACTTAAAGGAATGGATATTTTTATAATCGATTCCTTATGGGAAGCAGAGAATTTATCAGTTTTTGAAAGAGTGGGATTAAAACTTGGAAGCATAGATAAACGTAATAAACCTCATTTACATAGCATAGCTGCGCGAATACTTGACGAGCAAATCACTGAAAATATAATCGTTCTTGAAGAAAAAGAAGACTTAAAAACATATTTTAGCGGCGGTACAATTAAAAGGATATTTAAACCCTATGGGCATGTAGTTGTTAAATACGAAGAGTATATAATAGGAACCGCATTAGCTCTTCCGGAAGGATTGAAAAGTCAATTTCCACGCTCTTTAAGAACCCATCAAGTAGCATTTAAAGATTACAATTATATGGATGATTTTAGTTAATATTATGATCGTTCCATGTTTTGTTACCTAAACTAATGATAGGTAAAATCATAAATATTACCCAACTAAACCAAAATGGTGAAAATGCTTCTTTTGTTATTGGCTGTAAATAATAAATTAACCACAAAATTGATGCAGTTAAAACCAAAAAGCACGGAGATAGCAGGATATAATATTTAGTATTAGGGTATTTCCACGGAGCTGTTAAAAATATAGCAATAACTGAAATTAAACTTAAAATGACACCAGAAATAGCGCCGATAATTAAATTTAAAAAAAGAAAATAGACAGTAAATCCATACAACCAGCTAAAAGTACCCAACCATCCTAAATACCAGCTTAATTTAAACATCCTTTTATTAAACATAAAAAAGCCCCAAAAAATATTTAGACTATAATAATAATTTTTGGGGTCAATATCAAGAATATAGTAGAGCCATCTGCCGGAATCGAACCGGCGACCTGCTCATTACGAATGAGCTGCTCTACCGACTAAGCTAAGATGGCTTGACAAAAATCTAAAAAGTTATCTTAATTTCTTTTTGTGTCTGTTCTTTCTTAGTCTTTTTTTTCTCTTGTGAGTAGCCATTTTATGTCTTTTACGTTTTTTACCACAAGGCATAATCTATCTCCTATTTAGAATTTAATAATTGTTTTGCTTTATTTCCGACTTCATTGTTGGAGTTGATGCTAATAGCTTTATTCCAATAAAAGTCTGCTTTCTCTTTGTTCCCTGCACTAAAATTAACTATGCCTAAATTTAAGCAAGCTATTTGATGATTAGGATTTATCTCTAATCCTTTTTCCATATTTATAATTGCGTTTTCAAAGTCATTCAAATTAAAATAACATACACCCATATCTACCCAAACATCAGCTTCTTTCGGATTGCTTTTTAGGTACAAGGTGTAATTTTCAATCGCCTTTGTAAAGAATCCGTTATCATTTAATAGATGCCCTAATTTCAAAATTGATTCAAAATCATTAGGGTTTGTTTTAAGATGCTCTTCTAAATCCTTAATCTGCTTAAGTATATTCATATCTGCAGAACCATGTGGATTAGATTGGTTTTGAGCCATATTATTCTGATTAATATTACCGGTAATACGCGGTGTTTCAAAAATACCCGAAGCAGCTAAAATAATAAATCCGATTGCCAATAAAAAAAGAACAAAATATAATAATTTAGTATTGCTTAACTTATTTGCTAAAAGGGGAGTCTTTTTAATCTTTATGTCTTTGTTGTTTGACATTAAGAATCTTCGCCTTTCTGTAATTTTTGATTACCTTCATTTACTTGATCTTTAAATTCACGTGAAAATTTAAAAACAGGTACAAAATGGTCATCTACATTAACTGTTTCACCGGTACGAGGGTTACGCGCAATTCTTCCGTTTTTCTTTTTAACTTTAAAACTACCGAATCCTCTAATTTCTATTCTATTTCCGTTGCTTAAAGCTTCAATAACAGTATCCATAAATCCTTCAATAACGGCTTCTGTTTCAATACGTGTTAAGCCTGTTCCACTTGCAACTTGTTCTACAATTTCAGCTTTGGTCATTCTAAAACCTTAAATTATTAAACGTAAATCATTAATATATATAATTTTACAGAAAATTACAACAATTAATTTTAATTAAAAAATCATTTTCGGAATTTTTTTTGTAATAGCCTACAAATGTAAAAAAAAATTTAATTAAATGTAATATTTTTTTTACTTTTATAAGCTAATTTTTATTTAACTCGGTTATTATGTATAAATATTTGATTCTTGTTTTTCTATTTGTATCTAATTTGTTTGCTCAAAACGGTATAATAAAGAGCTATTTTGGTAAAGGTAAGATAAAATATGAGATGTCTTATGTAAATAATGTTTTAGAAGGCACTTCATTTTGGTATTACGAAAACGGCAACTTAATGTCTGAGAAAACATATGATAACGGAAAACTTAACGGTTGGCAGCGTGAATATTTTGAGACCGGATTATTAAAAGAGGAGATATATTTTAATAATGGCATACGAGATGGCTTGTATAAAGAATATTTTGAAAACGGAGGTCTAAAAGAAGTAAGAAATTATGAATCAGGAAAACTTACTAAAACTATTTTAATTTCTTATGATGAAAGTTATCAAGCCCCAATCGATGCATATAAAAGAGGAAATAGACAAATCCAGAAGGAATTAAAAGAAGAAAGATTTATCTGCACGATTGAAATTTGTCCTGTTCCTATCGGAGGGATGCAGGCTATTCAAGATAAACTTGTTTATCCCGAACACGCAAAACTATATGGTTTAGAGGGAATTGTAGTTGTAATTGCTACAATAAATACTGAAGGAAACGCGATTGCATTTAAGATTGTTAGCGGTATAGGACTGGGATGTGATGAGGCAGCAATAGATGCAATTAAAAAAACTCGATTTATCCCGGGTACAGATAAAGGTAGTATTGTTGAGTCTGATGTTACGATTAAGGTTGAATTTAGATTAAACGAAAAATCAATTTTAACAATTGCGAAAAAAGACGAAAAAGAAATTCAGAATGAAATGACGAATATTATTAATACCGAAAAAACTTCCGAAACAAGCAATATTAATATTTCAAGAATAGATACTCAAAATGTTTCTACTGCTGTTATTGTAAATACAAGCAATGAAGTTGATACTACTGCTTTATATATAAAAAACAGAATTTCTTGCGATGTTTCAACTTGTCCTATTCCTGTGGGTGGCTGGGGTAAAATCTTAGAACATTTAACGGTTCCCAAAACCGTTAAAAGATTAAAACTTTCCGGTGATGTAGTTGTTCTTGCAACTGTTGATGAATACGGAAACGTACGTGATACTAAAGTGCTTAAAAAACTTGGTCACGGAGCAGATGAAGCTGTTGAAGTTGCAATTTTAGATACACACTTTATACCGGGTGAAATTAACGGTCAAAAAGTAAGGTGTGATGTTAAAATTACAATTCCAATCAGAGAAGAAAATTAAAGTTTTTTAAAAATCTCGGTAAACTCATTTTCTAAAGCTTTTCCTCTATTTCTTCCATACCATAGATGTAATTTTTCGACAAATATTTCTTTTTGTAAACCTTCGTCTTTTAATTTTTGAAGTAATTCTTCTGCTTCTTTAGGACGGGGTCCCCAAACAAATAATTCATCTCCGTTATTATTAAATGCAACGAGTTTAGGAATGCTTCGGGATTTACCGTTAGTTAAGTATTGATCCATTATATCTAAATGCTTATCTCTTTCTAAGATTCGTAATCTTATATTTGGATTTATAGAAGCAATTTTATTGATATAAGGTAAGTTTTGAGCGCTATCGCCACACCAATCTTCAGTTAAAACCATCCATAATTGATTATAATCTATTTTTTGAATTAAGTATTCTAATTCTGACGAAACATTATACGTCTTATCAATTCTTGTCATTCTTTGGAAATTTAATTTAGTATAATTAAATAAATGTAGTTCTTCTTCATTAAAGTTTGATATGTCAGTACTTTCAATTTTTTGTTTAATTAACTCAACAAAATCGGAATATTTATGACCATTATTAGGTATTTTATCAACTAAAAATTTTTTCATGTTAACTCTTTTTATAATTGTAACTTTATAATGTTAAAAAAAATTCCAAAATAATTAATATATTTAAAGTTTAAATTTTTGATAAATTTGGAGATTAAATGAATAAAGGTATTATATTTGACCTTGACGGAGTTTTAGTTACTACTGATGAATATCATTATAAAAGTTGGGTAAAAATATCTGAGGAGGAAGGAATTCATTTTACTTGGGAAATGAATAATAACTTTCGAGGGGTTGGTAGAATGGAATGTGTTGATATTTTACTTGCACACTCTAAAAAAGTTTATACGCAAGAAGATAAAGCTGAGATTGCTAGGAGAAAAAATGAGTACTTTGCAAAATCTTTAGAAGATGTTGATGATTCCGTAATAATGCCCGGTACGGTAGAAAGACTTAAGGAATTAAGAGAAAAAGGAATTAAAATTGGTGTAGGCAGTAATAGCCGTAATGCAAAAACAATAATAAATAAAGTAAAGCTAGATTGTTATATTGATGTTATTTCAGATGGTTATGATATAAAAAATTCAAAACCTGATCCCGAAGTTTTTTTGTTGACCGCCGAGAGGTTAGGGCTAAAAAATTATGAATGTTTGGTTGTTGAAGATGCTGTAGCCGGTGTTGAAGCGGCTCATGCTGCAGGCATGAAAGCTTTGGGAATCGGTACAAGTGATAGACTTACGAAAGCAGAAAAAGTAATTAAAAATTTAAGTGAAATTACAACTGACGAGATGATTAATTTATGAGATCAAAACTATTTGTCGGAATTCTGATATTGTTGAATTTATTCGGAGTTAGTATGTTTGCTCAAGACAATGATATTTTAAAACAATTTGATAATACCTCCGGCATATCTATCGGAGTATTCAAAGACGGAAAGATTATTTATTATGCTAGTAACGGTTATGCTGATTTGGAAAACAAAACAATAATTACCGATTCTACAAATTTTAGACTTGCTTCATTTTCAAAGCAATTTACGGCGATGTGCATTATGCTTTTACGTGATGAAGGTAAGTTAGCCTTGGATAACTGTTTGGTTGACATTTTTCCCGAATTCCCTTCATACGGTAAAAAAATTTCCATTAAACATTTACTAACACATACCAGCGGTTTAATTGATTATGAAGATTTGTTAACTGACGAATCTTATCAAGTGTTAGATAGCGATGTGCTAAAAATAATGATGAGTATTGATTCAACCTATTTTGAACCGGGAACGGATTATCGATATAGCAATACTGCCTATGCATTACTTGCTATGATTGTAGAAAAACTTAGCGGGATGAAGTATTCGGATTTCTGTTATGAAAGAATTTTTAAACCCATAGGGATGAATAACTCAGTTGCTTATCGAAAAGATGAAAATGAAATAGCAAATAGGGCTTTTGGTTATGCAAATGAAAATGGGAACGTTGTTTTTTCTGATCAAAGTAATACAAGTGCAGTTTGGGGAGACGGAGGAATTTATTCATCTGTTAAGGATATTTTGAAATGGGATAATATTTTATATACCGAAAATTTAGTATCACAAAAAACGTTATCCGAAATTTATACTTCTTATATAGATACTGACCGGGAAAATACGGGATACGGATTTGGATGGTATATTGATAGTTTTAAGGGAATTAAGAGATTTTATCATACAGGTGAAACATGTGGGTTTAGAACTGTATTTCAAAGATATCCCGATAGACATTTATCTATTGTTGTTTTGGCAAACAACAGAGATACGGAAGTAATGTTAATAGCCAATAAAATAATCGAAAAATACTTAAATAATTAAGGGGAATATATGGCACTAGAACCGAATAAAATAATTTACTCGATGATAGGTGTAAGTAAATATTATGATAAAAAACCAATTTTAAAAGATATTTACTTAAGCTATTTTTATGGCGCAAAGATAGGAGTATTGGGATTAAACGGAGCAGGAAAAAGTTCTTTGTTAAAGATTCTTGCCGGTGTTGATAAAGATTTTAACGGTGAGACTGTAGTTGCCCCCGGATTTACTATTGGTTACTTGGAACA
>JAEXOD010000121.1 GCA_023447335.1 Bacteroidota bacterium | reverse complement strand
GTATAGTGACGATAAAAAGGCTGCCGTTCAAGCTTCTATTTATGCACTTAATAAAAACTTACCGTATTTAGCCGTTGACGGAACGAAATGTGAAACAATTACAGAAATAGCAATAACTATTGAAAATAATTTTGATGATTATGTTGAGTTACTGCAAAATAGAAATGATTCTTTATATCTTTATATAGAAAGCAAGGGATATATAGATTTAGCTGATTCTGTTTATAGTTATTATGAAGATATGGAAGATAATCCGCAGTTAGCTACAATGTATACTATGTATCACCTAAATCCGGATATGCCGTTCACTTTTTATCATCCTAAAGATAAGGACGGTAATACTTATACTGAGATTAAAAGAGATGAGATAAGAAATTTTGCATCAATTTCATTTAAATATATGGAAGAAGCAAAGGTTATTATAGATAGTCAGGAATTGGAAGCTTGGTTAAGTTTTGGAGATAATGACTTTTATTATGATGCAATTAAGTACTTGAGAGAACAAGTTGGTACTAAGAATAAAGACTCTATGGTAGTGGGTGCTGCATTTCTTTTTGATGATAGATTCGGATATACTGCCAGTGATCGAACGGTTTGTAAAACAAAAGAAGAAACTGCCGCTGCTTTATTAAAAAATTTTGATAAATATACAGGAATACTCAAAAACGATTTTACTTATTTCCATATGTATGCTTGGGCAAAAAAATGGGATTGGGAATTATCTCAAACAAGGCACAGCTTTAACTTTAAGAATCATAAAGGGAAGTTATTTCCTTATAATGAAAAAATTGCATTAATGAGGGTAATACGTGCGTTGAACAAAGAAACTCCTTTTGAAATTGAAGGGGAAACATTTAAAAACCCGGGTGAATTAGTAAATGCTTCCGGAAAAGTTAAAGATTTTGTTAAAAAAGAACTAAAGAATCTTGATAGCAAAATTCACGCTTGGATAAGTGTTTTTTATCATGAAGACCCTTATGCAAAATTTAGTAAAAAAGGAGATTATGAGAATAAACTAAAAGAATATATGGATTTTATTGAAAAGATAAGTCCTAGCAATGAACTAACAAAACGTTATGCAGACGCTAAAAACTCGATTCCAAAATCTATCAAAAAAGAAAAAGCTTTGGATACACGCTTTTTTATCGGACAAGGAATTGCAATGGCATTGCCGATAGTAATGGCTTATTTCCTATTTATGTATGTCTATCCGGACGGCGGTAATCAATTTTTACCAGGTAAATTTTGGGCTTTACCGAGTTGGTATTATATAATTTTTGGTATTCTCGGCGTTATTTTTACCTTTGCGGGAGGAGATTCCGACCTTTCGACCGGTTGTATAGGCGGACCGATTGTAGGAGCTATTGTGGGAATTGTTCTTTATTATATATTCTATTTTGTAGTCTCTAGTTATTATATAACCGGCGGGTTAATGCTTATTTTGCTAGGTTATGCTTTGTATGATATATTTAAAAACGGAAATAGTTACACTTCAAAATCAATACAAGCAAAACTTTTTGACATGAACGATCCTTTGACTTTTGAATGGGAGCCTTTAGCTTTTGCATTTAGTAATAAAGATAAGTTTGAAAGTCCGAGAGTCTCTTTACTAAATGATTATCATGTTAGAAGAAGAAAAGATAAAATTTATATTCTTAAACGTACTGTTATTCCTATATTAGTTTTCTTTACGGTTTTAGTATTGCTTTTAAGTTTTGATCCTAAGTATGATCCTTATTTTACTAAAGTAGGTGATATTTTAAAAAGTATTGTAATGTGGATTAAAAATTTGTTTTAACGGATGAGGATTAAAAAATGGCTTTAAATTGTGATAATTGCGGAACACAAAACAGAGATATTGCGAAATTTTGTAAAAATTGCGGACATAGAATATTATCTAATTCAGCGATGGATTTAGAACAGCTTGTTGGATTAGCAGATATTAAAAATGAGATACAATCATTAATTAATATTTCGGCTGCTTTAAAAAATCGTGGAACCGGTCATAAGATTAGTATGCATACAATAATTATGGGTGCAACAGGTACCGGAAAAAGCACGATTGCAACAGTTTTGCAAGATTTGTTTTTTAAAAACGGAATTATCACAAAGCCAAAAGCCGATATTATTGATGCGGTTGATTATCCCGAATATACAAAAGATTTTCAAAATAATATTCAAAAAGTAAAAGGAGGAATATTATTTATTGACAATGCTCAGAAGCTATTACCCGGCGGTTTTGCCGGTGATATCCATCAGCTTGATAAATTATTTTCCGAGATGGATAAGTTTGGAGCAGATCCGATTGTAATATTGGCGGGATTACCGGAAGGATTTGAAGAATTTATTGAAAAAAATCCGTCAATTAAAAACAGATTTGAATATAGGTTTAAACTTCCAGAATACACTGCTACCGAGTTATATCAAATCTGTTTAAAGAGGTTGACAAAATATAACCTAACTTTGAATGATGAATCTGATAAACGATTGAAAGCTATGTTTAAACAAGCTATCAAAACAAAGGATAAGTCGTTCGGAAACGGTCATTTGGCAGTTGGTTGCGCAGAAGATATATTTAAGAATTATTTAAGTCGCGTTAGTAAATCGGGAATAGATGATAATATTATTCAAAAAGAAGATATAAAAGGAAATATTCCCGAAGAAAAGACACTTGAGCAAGTGATTGCCGAAATGGAAGAGTATATTGGGATGGATTCGGTTAAAGCTGCCGTAAAAGAAATAGCTCAACAAGTAGCAATGCAGCAAGAGCGTACCAAACGTGGTATAGGAAAAGGTGAAAAAGCCGGAGTACATATTGTACTAACGGGAAATCCGGGAACAGGAAAAACCACAATTGCAAGAAAATTAGGAGAAATATTTTCTACAATTGAATATCTTGAAAGCGGACATGTTATTGAAGTTGATAGAAGTAAAATAGTTAGTCAATATCCTAATGAAACGGCATTATTAACAAGTTCTACTGTAGATAAGGCTATGGGAGGAATTTTATTTGTTGACGAGGCTTATACCTTAACTCCTTATAGTGAAACTAATGATGTTGATAAATACGGGAAAGAAGCAGTTGAAACTTTGATGAAAAGAATGGAGGATGATCGAGGTAACTTTGTTTTAATTGCTGCCGGTTATAAACTTGAGATGGAAAGATTCCTAAAAACCAATCCCGGTTTAAAAAGTAGATTTACTAAATATTTGCATATTGATGATTACAAACCCGATGAATTATTATTAATTTATAAAGGATTTTTTAAGAAACAAAAATATGTTTTAAGTCAACAAGCTGAAGAAATTGCAAAAAAAGCAATCACAAAACTATTTGAAAGCAGAGATAAGAATTTTGGAAACGGCAGAGAGATGAGGAAACTTTTTGAAGCTACCATTGCCAAACAGGCTGAAAGAATTAGTAGTATTCCTATTTCGGAGCAAGATGACGAATTATTAACTACAGTTTTACCGCAGGACATTCCCTACGAAGCACCAAAGGAATTGGATGTTATAGAAATTATGTCCGAGTTAAACGAATTAACCGGCATGAAAGAAATAAAAGATGAAATAAAAAATCTAGTTAATTATTTGAATATAGAGAAAAAGAGGAAGGAACAAGGGGGTACTTCAACTCCGTTAAATATTCATTTTGTATTTACGGGTAATCCCGGTACAGGTAAAACAACAGTCGCCAGAATTATCGGAAAAGTATTTAAGAATTTAGGATTGTTACCTAGTGGTCATGTGGTTGAAACTGATAGAAGTAAATTAGTTGGAACTACAATTGGTTCAACCGCTCCTAAAACCGACCAAGTAATTGATTCTTCAATGGGGGGAATTTTGTTTATTGATGAAGCATATACTTTATCTCCCGATGATGCTTCGTTTGATTACGGAAAAGAAGCTATTGACCAATTACTTAAGCGTATGGAAGACGATAGAGGAAAGTTTATTGTTGTTGTAGCCGGTTATACAAATGAAATGAGAAAATTTCTAAATGCAAATCCGGGTTTGAACAGTCGGTTTACAAAGAAAATTCACTTTGCAGATTACGGACCCGAAGATATGGTCGAAATTTTTAATAATATGGTTAAGAAAAAGGATTTATTATTAGATACCGAAGCTGAAGCAAATTTATTAAAATTTTTCAAAGGGATTCATATTTCACGTGATAAAAATTTTGGTAATGCAAGAGAAGTTAGAAATATATTTGAAGTTGCAATTCAGAGACAAGGGGCTAGATTAAGTAAAAGAGTTACAGAATTTGATTATGAAGAAAAAGAATTAAAATATTTGCTTCGTGAAGATATTGAAGGTGTTGATACAAAAGCAAAATCTCTTGATGATATTTTAAAAGAACTTGATGAATTTACCGGAATGGTAAGTGTTAAAAAGGCAGTAAGAGAAATTGCTTTGCAAATAAAAATGCAGCAAGAGAGAGTTAATAGAGGATTAGCGGAAGCAGAGAAACTTGGAATGCATTTTATTTTAACGGGTAATCCGGGAACAGGTAAAACAACTATTACCAGAAAGCTCGGTGAAGTATTTAAATCGATCGGATTTTTACCAAAAGGACATGTAATAGAAGTAGATAAAAGTAAATTAGTCGGGTCAGTTATGGGGAAAACGCCCGAATTGGTTAATGATGCTTGTGAACAAGCTATGGGCGGAATTTTATTTGTAGATGAAGCTTACACTTTAGCAGGAGATCCTTTAAAGGGAGGTGACTCCTATGGAAAAGAAGCAATTGAAACATTAATGAAACGCATGGAAGACGATAGAGGAAAGTTTGTTGTAATAGCAGCAGGTTACAAAAAAGAAATTAACGATTTTTTAGATACTAATCCGGGTATGAAAAGCCGTTTTGATAGATACTTACATATAGATGATTATTCGGCTGACGAGCTATTTGAAATTCTACTCGGTATGTCTAAAAAGAAAAAATATGAAATTGATGACAATGCTTTAGAAGAAATAAAGAAGAAAATATACGGAATGGTTTCGTCCAAGAGCAAAGATTTTGCCAACGCAAGAGAGGTTCGGAAATTGTTTGATACACTAGTTGCTAAGCAATCAGAAAGAGTCTCTAAAATTCCCGTTGATCAATTTACTGACGAAATGCTTTGTACTATTACTGAAGAAGATATACCGAGTGACGGTACAAAAACAATGAGTGTTGATGAAATATTAAAGGAATTAAATGATCTAACCGGAATGAGTGGTATTAAAAACGAACTTACCGGTTTAATAGATTATTTAGCAGTAGAAAAAGAAAGAGCAAAAGAAGGCGGAGACGAAACAAAATTAAATATCCATTTTGTTTTTACAGGAAATCCGGGAACAGGAAAAACAACAGTTGCTCGTTTGATCGGGCAAATATTTAAATCTATAGGTCTATTACCGCAGGGGCAAGTAATTGAAGTTGACCGGAGCGGACTAGTAGGACAGTGGATTGGTCAAACCGAACCAAAAACAAACAGAGCAATTGATAGCGCTTTGGGCGGAATTCTTTTTATAGACGAAGCTTATACTTTGGCTAGTGGTGGTGGAAATGACTACGGAAAACAAGCAATCGATATCTTGTTAAAACGAATGGAAGACGAGAGAGGCAAATTTATTTGTATTGTTGCCGGATATACCAATCAAATGAAATCGTTTTTGGATATGAATCCTGGGCTTGCGAGTAGATTTACAAAGCATATAGATTTTACGGATTATACTGCCGAAGAACTTGAAGAAATATTTATTAGAAATTTGAAAAAGAAAAAATTAGTTTTGGATGTTACAGCCGAAGAAAACTTGAAATCATATTTTAAAGATATTTATAATAAACGAGATAAAAACTTTGGCAATGCAAGAGAAGTTAGGAATATCTTTGAGAAATCAATTCAAAGACAGGGGGCAAGATTGGCAAAATTACTAAAGCTCCCTGGATTTGATAGAAGACTTTTATCTGTCGTGACGTTTGGAGATATAACGGGAGATTATAATTCCTATCCGGAAAATTATGGAAGTATTTTAGAAAAAATAGATTTAAAAATAATAGATAAGTTTAATTCTTCAACTGTAACTGAATCTGAAGTAGATAAGAAATTAGAAGAAAATAAAGATCAAGAAATTGCTTATTTAGATTATACTGAAAATCTTAAAATACATCCGCAGTTAGTTGAGTTTTTAAGAGAATGTGAAAATACACTAAGTAACGCTAAAGAAAATTCCGAAAGCATCGAAAAGTTAAAAAATAAAATCGGAAATTTATTGGTATTTTCGAAAGATGATAATATTAAAAGACTATTCCTAGATTATTATTCAAAACTTTTGAATAAATACAATATATTGCCTACTTCAAACATTAAATACGAATACGCCTCAAAGCTTAAGGGGCAGTATATGGGAGAAGCTCCGATTTTAGTTAATAAAGCGGTTGATGAATCAATCGGAGGAATTTTATGTATTGAAGATACTCAAGATTTAATCACCGAGACTTTCGATTTTAACGGAAAAGAAGCTTTTAACATGCTTATTGAGAGATTGGTTAATGATTCCGAGAAGTTTATATTAGTCTTTTCGGGTGAAGAAGAAAAAATGAATGAATTTGTACAAAACGACTTCTTTTATGTCAAAAATAAATTCTTGGATGCAGTACATATTCCAAAAGTGATCATAGAAGACGAAGAAAAAGAGTATACAGCCGAAGAAATTTTAAGCGAAATAAATAATTTGATAGGATTGAATGATGTAAAAGCATTTTTTTCACAATTATATCGTTTATTAAAAGTTGAAAAAGAAAGAGAAGTTAAACTTGGAATTAAATCTAATTTTAATCCTAATTTAATTTTTATCGGAAATGAAGGAACCGGAAAAACAACTGTTGCAAAACTTTATGCAAAACTTTTGAAGAGCCTAGGATTTTTAGATAAAACCGAAATAGTCATAAAAGATAAATCTTCATTTGTGGGTAATTACTTAGGACAATCTGATATGTTAGTTACAAAAAGCATTGAAGATTCATACGGATCTTTAATATTATTCAAAAAAGCTTACGAACTTACGTCACCTATTTCTACCGATACAGAGTTAGAAGCACGTGATAAACTTAAGCAAAAACTTATTGAAGATAAAGGAAAATTTTGTTTGGTCTTAAGCGGAAATAAAACCGACATGGAATTATTTATGCAACGTGAGTTTTATATAACACAACCACATTTCTTGCGGACTCTTTATTTCTCTGATTATACACTTGATGACATATATATGATGTTTGTTAAAAAATTTGAAAGTTTGGGATTGAAATTAAAGAAAGACGCCGAAATTAGTTTAAAGTTTTTTATTCAAAATAACAATATAAATAATTCAAAATTATTTTTGAGATTATCTGAAGGAATAGTAGAAAGATGCAAGCAAAAAGGTGTTGCCGAAATTAGCGAAGAGGAAATACGATTATGATTTGTGCATTTTGTAAGGCTGATATAGAACACGATTCCTTTTTTTGCGATCAATGCGGAGAGGAGTTGTTACTTTGTGAAAAATGTAATAAACCCGGTAAAGGTAAAAGATGTACTGATGACGGCGGTAAGCTAGTACCTGCAAAAGATAAAGGCAATGTTGCTCAGCAAAGTTCTTCCGCTTCAAGTTTTACGGGAAATGTAGCAGTCCCCGGTCAACAGCATACGGCAATGCATGTACCTTTATCAACAAATGTTGCTAGTATTAACCCGAATAACCAAGCACAAAATCAAATAAATAACAATGATGTCCGGTTCGATACTACTCAGCGTGTTGTTCAAAGCACCATAAATGCAAATTATGCAACAACATTGCCGGGGTTAAATAATACGGCTGCATCAGGTATTCCTAAATGTGTTATAATTAACAAAGCTATCAACGCAACGTTACAAATAAATGACGGAGAAATAATAGGTAGAAAAGTAGGTAACTTTGTCAATATATTTGGTTCTTATAATCAAATCTCCGGGAAACATGCACAATTTAACTATAATGAACAGAATGGTTGGATGTTAACAGATTTAGGAAGTAGCAACGGAACTAAATACCAAGGAACACCGTTGATTCCTAATATTCCTATTTCAATACAAGATAAGTCATATATTGTATTTGCAAATATCGAGTTTTTTGTGCAAATTGCAACAATGCAAACTAATAATGCTTCTAATTTAGATGCAGATAGAACAGTAAGAATTTAATTGGCGGTATTGCAGAGGTCTTTTAATGATAATTAATGTAGATTCAATTAGTAATGTGGGATTAGTCCGTAAAAATAACGAAGACTATATTTTTGACGGAGCTAGATTTATTCGTGACGATAAGCACAGTTTTAGCTTATCGGTAGATTTTAATAAAACTAAAATAATGTTTGCAGTTGCTGACGGAATGGGTGGGCATAATGCTGGCGAATTAGCGAGTGAAATTTTATTAACTCAACTAAATAATTCGTTAGTTAACGTGTTTAGAGCACCTAATATATTATCCGAATATGAATTAAAAGCATATTTTGACGGTGAGATTAAAAGAATTCATAATTTATTAGTTCAAGAAGGTATTAATGATCCGAATAAACACGGTATGGGTTCAACTTTTGTAGGTTTTGTAATATACATGGGAAACTTTTATTCAATTAATGCCGGGGATAGCAGATTATATAGAATGCGAGACGGATTTTTAAAACAATTGTCAAAAGACCATTCGTATTCATCAATGTTCGGTGATTCGCGTACCTCATCTCATCTTATATATAATGCTGTAGGAGGAGGAGATAGAGTTTTTATTGATTTTGCTAATCTAACTTCTAAGGTTAGTTACGGGGATACAGTGCTACTATGCAGTGACGGATTAACAGACATGCTTGAAGATGAAATGATTGAAGAAATTTTGAATGATGACGGCAGTGCATTAGATTTGGTTAATAGCGCATTACAAAACGGCGGTGTAGATAACATTTCGTTGATAAAATTAGAAATTTTAGAATAAATTAAGAAAAAATAAAAAAAAGTAATTTTTTACTTGCACAGATAAAAAAAACGCCGTATATTTGAGTCTGTCATTTTTTAAGACACGACAAAATGTTCATTAAAATACTGAAAAACAAAAATTGTAAAAAAAATTTTTGAAAAGCCTTGACAAAGGCAAAAAAAAGTGTTAAGTTTACAATCCTTGTTTGAAAATAAAGTTCTTTGAAAAAGTGAGTGACTAAAGGAAAACCTTTAGGGAAATAAAGACGAGGTAAGAAAAAATACGCAAGCTTTTGAAAAAACAATTCAAAGTTGTAAAAAAGATATTTTGAATAAATATAAAAAATACAACGGAGAGTTTGATCCTGGCTCAGGACGAACGCTGGCGGCGTGCTTAACACATGCAAGTCAAGGGAAAGAGTTCAGCAATGGACTCGGAC
>JAEXOD010000075.1 GCA_023447335.1 Bacteroidota bacterium | reverse complement strand
CTCCGTATTTTAACAACCCTTTACCAAATCTATTTCCACATAATGAAGCCAAGCTATTAATTACTAAAGTTCTAATTCTACCGTAAGATGAAGACGGCAATGCAAATCCGACATCATTTGCCAAACCTATTAATCCTGAATGGTGCATCGCAATTCGTTCCAATTCAGAAACTATCCCCCTTATTATTTCCGCCCTTAACGGTACACGTGTGTTTGTTAAAGCCTCAATAGCCATACAATTTGTTATTCCATGTCCAATTGTAGTATCACCTGCAATGGATTCCGCCAATTGAATTTGTTTATTGAGGGGAGTTTTTAGAAGTAATTCTTCAACACCTCTATGTTGATAACCTAAATTTATTTCCAAATTATATACTAATTCACCATGACATTGGAACCTAAAGTGTCCCGGTTCAATTACACCGGCATGAACGGGACCAACAGCAACTTCATGTACTTCTTCTCCATCAAGTTTAAAGAATTCGTATTTTTCCCCATATACATAGTTTTGTTTTCTTACGGGTCTAATCCAAGGATGATCTTTAAACTTAATTCCGTAATTTTCTGCAAGTTCGCATTCAAAATAGTTTGTATGAGGATACTCATTTGCAAAGCTTTTTATTATCAATTCTTCGTTGTCAAAATTACAACCTACAATATTAAAAATCGATTCGTTTTTATCTGATAAAACAGCAACTATTATATGTTTATTATTCTTATCAATCGGGAAATACGAAATCATTTTATTCCCTTTTGCCAATAAAAAACCGGTTGTTTCTTCAAACTCTGTTTTGTTTAATAAAGGGACCTTTTTTATTTCAAATACTTGATGATTTTGCACACTTAAATAATTCATAAACTATACCCAAAAGCTTTAGTAATTTGTATTAGGTTAGGTATTAAAAATTGTGAAGCAATTGCAGAAACTACAATTAGCATAATAACAAGCACAACCGAAACTACATTTATAATATCAAAACCATCTTTTTTATTAATTTTAATTGGTTCACTATCTTCTTTGTAAACCATGTTAAAAGTAACTTTACCCATATTAATAAATATAAAAAACAAAATTACCATTACTACGGCTAATATTGCCGGTAAATCAGAAATTAATATTCCTTCAAATATTGTAAGTTCGCTAAAAAATATACCGAATGGCGGAATGCCCGAAATGGCTAAATAAGCAATAATAAACAACCACCCCGTAATCGGGAAATATTTTAAAACACCTTTTATTTTATTTACTTCTCTGCTGTCATAAAACCAATGAATTTTACCGGCAGATAAAAATAATATAATTTTACATATAGAATTGTAAAATGCATGAAGTAATGCCCCTAAAAATGCGAGGTTTCCTATGCCTATTCCTAATGTTATTAATCCTAAATGTTCAACACTTGAATAAGCTAACATCCTTTTATAATTTGAAGCCTTAAACATATATACAAATGCTGCTATTAATGATATTATTGCTCCCATTATAAGCAAGGTTCTTGCAAAAGCAAACGAAGGAGTCAATTTTATTATATTAAAAATTCTCATTACACCAATTAACGCCGTTAATCTTAAAGAACCGGACATTAAAGCAGCAATCGGACTTGGCGCACTTGAAGTTGCGTCAACATCTCCGTTGTGCATCGGAGCAATTCCTATTTTCGTGCTTAACCCAATAAAAATAAAAATAAAACTTGCTTTTAGCCAAATTGGGTTTAGTTCTTTTGCATGATTAACAAATTGACTAAAAAATAATTGTCCCCCCTCAACAGAAGTATCCTTAGAGGATAAAGACAAAAATAATATTCCGATAAAAGCAAACGCAATTCCTACCGATACTATAAACAAGTATTTCCACATTGCTTCTAATGCTTCTTCGTTTTTATAAAAATAAATTAATGGGGCAACGCTTAATGTTGTGGCTTCAATTGCAACCCAATACATTCCGAAATGATTGCTTAACAAAGCAGCACTATTACTTGCTAAATAAACATTTAGTAACAAAAAGTAGAAACTATAACTAATTTTTGCTTCTTCCTTAATCCTTTCCGTAATAAATTTATATGATACTAAAACAACCCAAAAATAAACATTGCTAACAATTAATAAAAAATATCTATTTAAGTAATCTAACTCAAAGAACATCGGCATTTTTGTAGTAAAATTATTTATAAAAACAATAAACGAAAATGCCAAATGAAAACCTCCGGCAACTAAAGATAAAATATACTGAATTTTTAAGTCTTTAATTGCAAAGAGTAATGCCGAAATAAAAAGGGGCAAAATTATAAAAATAAAAAATTCAACCATTAGTCTTTCAACCTATCTAAATGTGAAACTTCAAAACCGGAAAAAGTACTTTTAATTCTATTCAAAGCAATGCCCATCAAAAAGACAACAACAAATAAGTCAAGCAATACTCCAAGTTCTATTGTCATTGGTAATTCGCTTGCTACGGCGGTACTTAATAGAAATATTCCGTTTTCTAATATCAAAAAACCACACACGTGAACAATTAACTTTTTTCTAAACATTATAATATAAATACCGGTAAATATAGAAGAAAAACCGACTGCAAAGGGAATTATTTCTAACTTTGTAATACTTGATAAGTAAATTGAAAATACAAAAGTTAAAACTATTGTAATAATAACGATACTTAAAAAAGTCATTGGTTGTATAGTCGGTTCAATTTTTCTATTAACATCCAGCTTTATAATAATCTTATTTATATAAATAGGAATAAATACTGCCTTTACAATTATAATTGTTAATGGTAGTATCATGCTAAGAGGACTAAAATTATTAAGTAACGGAATAAACAACAAAAAACTAAGCAATGCCCCTTGTACCGCCAATATACTTACATATGCTTTAACTCTATAAGTAACCGCTACATAGAATAATGACAAACAGAACAATATACTAAACACGTTTTCCATAATCACCTACTTTGTAAAAGTATAAATTACAATATTTAATAAACCTATTGCCGTTGTAAACAATAAGTATAGCGGAATATTTTTAAGTTTATAACGCGAAGTAATTGTTTCAATTAAAGCTAAAAATGCGGAAAGCAATAAAAATCCGACTAAAAAAATTACGGATTGAAGTACCGGGCTAAATGAACCGAACGGATAAAATAATGATATTTCCAAAATTGCATAAATCAATAATTTAATATAACTTCCATATTGATATAAAAACAAATCGAAACCGGAATTGTCTAAAATCATAACCTCATGTATCATTGTCAGTTCCAAATGAGTATTTGGATCGTCAATAGGCATTCTACTACATTCGGTAACTGCAAGCATAAAAACAGAAATTGAACAAATTACAATAAAAATTATATAATATACGTTATCTAATCTTATATTAGTAAAAACGTCATAAAACGAATAATAACCGCTAATAAACGCAATACTGCCAAACGAGAAAAAGAATATCGGTTCGGCAAATAGAGCAAACAATGCTTCGCGAGCTGCTCCCATCCCTTCAAAAGAACTACCGATATCCATAGCCCCCATTATTTGGAAAAATCTTGCAGTTCCTAAAACATATGCAAATAAAATTATATCTCCCTGAAAACCGATAATTGGTTTAAGAAACATAACCGGTAAAATAATTGCTGCAATTAGCACAAATACAAAATTAATAACAGGTGAAATTCTGCTTATAAACGAAGTACCCGAAGCGTTTATTGTTTCTTTTTTATATAATCGCAATAATTCAAAATACGGTTGATAGAAGGGAGCCCCAACTCTTCCGGTAAACCAAGCTTTAAACTTATTTACCATACCTGTAAAAAGCGGAGCTATAAGCAAAATTAATAAAATTGAAAAAATACCTTGAAAAATTTTTACATCCATACAAAAGCTATTAAACTATAAATTATTAAAATTGTTAAAATTAATGCGATATAATAACGTATATCATTTTGACCAAATATCTTAATCTTATTTGATAAATCTTTGATAAGATTAAAAATCGGTAAAATAATTTTTTTATCAACAAAATCGGATGATTGAGAATTAAATTTAGATTTTAGCGGAAACGAATTATCCGAAATTTCGACATGTTTATTATACATCAAAATGTTTTTAGGAATAGATGTTAGCTCATCCGAAAAAGAACTTCCCGAGTATTGCATTCTGTTATTTAATCTTGTATAACCACACGCCCAAGCATCAGAAACTCTTCTTCCGTATTTTAATTCCGCACGTAGTTTTATGAAATAGATAATGAAAATAATAAATGCTACCGCAGAAAAAATAGAAGTAAAATAAACCCAGTTTATGTTTATTAAATTATTGGCATTATATTTTAAGTTAAATACGGATACAATCACATGGTTAACAATTCCGATAAAGGGATATGGAAAAAATCCGATTATTAAACATAATAAAGCAAGTAAAGACAAGGAAATTTTTTCGTGTTTACTTGTCTCAAATTTCAATATTTCTTTTCTTTCAGAACCCAAAAACATAATCGAATTTACTTTCGTAAAACAAGCTACCGCAAGACCGCCTACAAAAGCCAAACCAACTACTAAAGTTAACATTATAATGGGATAAAATTGCTTAATTTCCGCAGCGGATTTAAACAACCCCGAATATATTATAAATTCACTTATAAATCCGTTAAAAGGTGGTAAACCGCTAATCGCTACTGAACCGGTCAGGAACATTAAAGTTAAATACTTAGCCTTATGTACTATACCTCCCATAAGCTCAATATTTCTTGTTTTTAGGTTATGATAAATTGTTCCGCTTCCTAAAAATAAAAGACTTTTAAAAATTGCATGATTTAGGGTATGTAACAAGGCTCCGCCAAAACCCAATACTTGAATTGCAGGCATCCCTTTAGATGAGCCCAATAATCCGACACCTATACCTATTCCGATTATCCCAATATTTTCTACTGAAGAGTATGCCAATAATCTCTTTATATCATTTTGTACCAATGCATACCATACTCCTAAAATAGCACTAATTAAACTAACAGCAATTACAATCCATGCAAAAAATTCCGGAATCGAAACCATAAATAAATATGATCGAATTATTCCGTAAATACCCAATTTAATAATTACACCGGATAAAAACGCACTCAAAAATGAAGGTGCAATCGGATGTGCTTGTGGCAACCAAAAATGGAAAGGCATTAGTCCGGCTTTTATACCAAAACCTAAAAAAGCCAATACAAATACTATTATTTGAGTATTTGTATCTGCAACTCTAAAATCAGTAAAGAACCAACTTCCGCTGTAATTTTTTAACACAAAAAAAAGAATATACAATAAAAATACAATTACGTGTGAAGCGGCAAAATAATAAAAACTCCCTTTTTGTACATCGCTTTTTTCTCTTTCCAGTAACATGGCAAAATAACCGGTCAGACTCATTATTTCCCATATTATCAAAAATAAAATAGCATGATTAATAATTACTACTAGTTGAGTTGATAGAAGCAACAGTATATAAAAAACAAGTACGGTCTTTATTTCTCTCCCCTCTTTAATATATTCTTTTAAGTAAGAATAATTATATATACTTATTGGGATAGCAATTAATTGAATTACAAACAAGAAAAATTGACTTAAATTATCAAAACGCAAATAATTCCAATAGGGTTTTGTGTCTAAAAACGCTATAAATCCGAACAAGGATGAAAAAAGAGTGCAAACAAAACTAAGAACCAGTCCAATTAATAGGACTGTATTTGCATATAATAAGAACTTTTTATCGTCTTTAATTAAAACAAACAGCAATGATAAAAATTGAATAACATATGCCGCATTATAAAATGAAGAGCCCGGTTGTAAAAAATCTATCATTTATTACTATTTTTCTCCTCTTCTGTTTTTACGATAATATCAAAAATCTCATTATAATTTAATCTTTTCTCTAAGGCAAACCTAAATAACTCTTTTGATAAAAGATAACTGATATGAGCAAGAAGACTTAAGTGTTGTTTAATTGATTGCGAGATCAGCAAAACAAAAGTATGTACAGGTTTACCGTCAACCGAATCAATTTTTACCGGTTCGTTTGTAAAAAAGAAATTAAGCAAAGGCTTTTCTTGCCCTAATAAAATAGGTACACGCGGATGAGGTAAACTGATACCGTTTCCAATTGAAGTGCTCATCAACATTTCGCGACTATGCAATAAAGCAGCAATAATCTCTTTATCGGCATCAATTTTTAACATCTCGGTCATTTTATCAATATAGTTTGTATTGTTAAAATCACAGTTATAAAAAAAAGAATCGCCGGTAAGTAAATTGCTAATTGTACTAACGCTGTACTCGTTAAGTTTTTCGTTACTGCCGATATTTAAGGTAAGGTTTTTAGTTAAAGCCCACTCTATAATTTGTTGCTTATTAAAAAGATGTTTATCATTAATAGTAACATGAGGAATTTCATTAGTTTTAATTAGTTGCTTAATCTCTTTTTCACTAATTAAAAGTAGTTTTTGAATATCATTAATTTCTAAATTCATAACAAATAATTTTTATTTAATATTTAAACTTATTATTTTTTTGACTATTAACCAATTGTAATCATTATTTATAATAAATTACAATCTAATCCTTTGCTCTGCCTTAAAATTTTTAGTAGTTAATTAATAATTCGGAATTTTTATAGACTCTAAATAAATACTAATATCTTTTATTTTTTCGTTTGCATTGTCATATAACTCTTGCGATTTTTCAATTTTTTCTTTGCTTATTCTATCAATTGTATTTTCCAAAGTTTTAATTCTATCAAAAAAATTTTTTTCAAACTGTTTAATAAACTTATCATGTTCGCTTTTAACTTCTTCAATTTCTTTTTCTTTTACAATTTTAACCAATCCGATTTGTTTAATCAGTCTATTTTTTTCGTTGCTTCTTTCCCAAATAGTACTTGTAGCGCTAACAAATGAAGCAATTAAACCTAATAAAAATGCTATTCCTCCCCATTTTGTGCCGTTAATAATAATTGTGGTTAGAATACTGTTAAACGCACCGTCACCGCTTTCTGTACTTCCTAAACCTGTACCAAAACCGCCTATTATAAAAATAATTAAAGATATTATAATATTGTAGATCATTGCAGTATTAAATGCGGCACCGGGATTAAATTTATGATCATCGTCTAAAAATTCAATTCGCTTTTCAATAGCAGTAATTTTTTCTAAGGATTCATTTTCGGTAAGTTTAATCCTATCTTCCATTTTTTTTCCGGCTTTAAGCTTATTATCTTCAAGTTCTCGCTGCAAAAGTCGTATAGTATGTGTGTTTTTCTCTATTTCTTCAGCATAAACCGCAAGCGATTCTTTTGCTTTATCAAAATAGTGTTTTTTTATATTTTCAATTGTCCTTGAGATTACATTATTAAATTTATCGCCTAAATATTGAGTTACACAAGTAAGTAAAAAATTTCTATTAGTTTTATAAAATTCAAGATACTTTTCCATAAATTTTAGGTTTTTTATTGTATCTTCATCAAAAAATTCTTTTATCGGTAACTCATTAAAGGACTCTAATCTTTCACTTAAAGCTTCTATGTTGGTCACTTCGGGGGACATAGAAGTTTTTAATATAAAATCCAAATCATTCAATAAAATTGCAAAACTTTCTTCACTAAATATATTATAGGTAACGGCACTATTCAAGAAATAATTAAACATAACAAGGTTATTATTTTTAATTGCATAGTTAAATCTTGTTTTATCAAAAGAAATTAAACCACTAATAAATTCTATTGCTTTTCCGTGATTACCTAATATCAATTGAGTCTTTGCACAATAGTACATTGCCGTAATTCCGTTTGGCTTAACATTTAATGCATCATAAAACTTCTGATCGGCTTCATTAATTGCACCTTCTTTTAAATAGATAAACCCCAAAAATAATAATGTAAAATAAAGTAGTTCTTTTCTTAAATCAGGATTTAATCCTCCCGCATTTTCTATGTTCTCTTTGTTTTTATAAAGTACCTGTACTGCCTTTTCCGGTGAATTTATGGACTTTTCATATGCCAATATTGTTGCATACATAAACTGTTTAACATATTCTTTACTCGTAGATTCTTTTTCAATTTGATTAATAGTCGATAATGCAAAATATTGTTTTTCTTTTTCGTTTTTTTGCAATAACCAATTTGAATAGAATTTTTTAACTTCTGCGAGAGAATTATTCTGTTTTATTAAATTAATTGTATCGGGTTTATCAAGTTTGAATAATTCTTCGGCGGCAGTTAGTGCAGGATGCCCGGATAACCAAATATACGTAACCGAATTTTCATTTATTAGGTATTCATTTATATCCATCGGTAAATTTAGCGAATAATGCCTTGCCGTATTTCTAAGAAAATCTTCCATCCCCGAATAGGAATTTAACATATCTTGAAATTTTTCTGAAGCAAAACTTTTAAATCTGGCTACAGTTAATTCCTTTCCAAGTTCGGCATCATTATTAAAATTTTCCGGAAACATTTACCTAATCCGAGTAGTTATTTTTTCCATTCACAAATATATACTTTTATTAAATTGTATTCAAATCTATTTTGACGGAGATGATTATATAAAAATTATTTTAATTTACAAGTTGTTTAATTCAAAAAAAGTTGTTTGTTTTGCATACAAAAATTTTTGAGAGTAAGAATGAATATACCTAACGTAATTTCAAAAGAATTAAAAATTAAAGAAAGTCAAGTTTTGTCAGTTGTCGAACTTTTTGCCGAAGGTGCAACTATTCCCTTTATTGCTCGCTATCGTAAAGAAAAAACAGACGGATTAGATGAAGAGCAGTTACGTAATATAGAAGAAAGATTAAACTACCTTACTTTATTGGAAGAAAGAAAACAGACTGTTCTAAAAAGTATTGAAGAACAAGGCAAACTAACCGATGAATTAAGAGATAAAATTGTTGCTGCAACCAAATTACAAGAAGTTGAAGATTTATACTTACCGTATAAACCAAAACGCAAAACAAGAGGAACCATAGCAAAGGCAAAAGGTCTTGAACCCCTTGCTTTATTTATTATTGATAATCCTAAATTTGAAGGTAATTTTGAAGAAAAATTGACAGAGTTTATTAATCCTGATTTGGGTGTTAATTCAACCGATGAAGCATTGCAGGGTGCAAAGGATATTATAGCCGAAATGATTAGCGAAAATGCTGAAAGCAGACAAGCATTACGTGAATACCTATACAAATACGGCTTTATAAGTTCTGTTAAAGCCAATACAAAAGAATCTGATTTACCTCCGAATAAAAAAGACGTTTATGAAATTTATCATGAGTTTAAAATTGAAATTAGCAAAATTAAACCATACCAAACCTTAGCATTAAATCGCGGCGAAAGGGATAAATTTTTACGCGTTAATATTAATTTTGATAATGATGAAATTTTAAATGTACTATTTAATTCATACTTCAAATACAAGAAAAGCGTTTTTTTAGATATCCTTAACGAAGTTAATGCAGATTCATTTGCAAGACTTATCTTTCCGAGTATTGAGAGAGAATTACGTAATGATCTTACAGAAATAGCCGATTTACATGCAATCGAAATCTTTGCGGCTAACTTAAAACAATTATTATTGCAACCCCCTTTAGCAAATAAGATAATTATGGGTATTGACCCAGGATTTGTTAGCGGTAGTAAGCTGGCTGTTATTGATACTACAGGCAAATATTTGGAAGGAATGACGATTTATCCTCATCCGCCTCAAAACAGACCCGAAGAAGCAAAAAAAGTAATGCTTGCTTTAATTAAGAAACACAATGTGGAATTGATTGCCATCGGTAACGGAACTGCAAGTCGTGAGACTGAATCTTTAGTTGCAGAAATGATAAAAACTAACAAATTAGATATTCATTATATGATTGTCAGCGAAGCAGGGGCTTCAGTATATTCGGCAAGCGAATTAGCTCGCCAAGAATTCCCCGATCTTGAAGCGAGCCAAAGAGGAAACATAAGTATAGCAAGGCGTGTATTAGATCCGTTAGCCGAATTAGTTAAAATTGACCCCAAATCAATCGGTGTCGGATTATATCAGCACGATGTTGATCAAAAATTACTTGCAAAAAAACTTGATGACGTTGTTGTAAGTTGTGTTAACTATGTAGGTGTTGACTTAAATACAGCAAGCTCTGCGTTACTAACTTACGTTAGTGGATTAAACAAACGTATTGCAAATAGCGTAATACGTTACCGCGAATTAAACGGCAAATTTAATTCACGTACCGAATTAATGAATGTTACGGGGTTGGGTGAAAAAGCTTTTGAACAATGCGCCGGTTTCTTAAAAATATCTGGCGGAGAAAACCCATTAGATAATACCTTCATTCACCCGGAATCTTATACTGCAACTAAGAAGCTTTTAGATTTATGTAATATTACTGAAGCAGAAATATCTTCTAAAGGTGCGTTTGTTGAACTATTAGTTAATAAAAAAGGAATTTCGAAAATTGCTAAAGAAATAAATATAGGCGAACCAACTTTAACCGATATTCTCGACAACTTGAAAAAACCCGGAAGAGATCCGCGTGAAGAGATGCCAAAACCAATTTTACGCAGTGATATTTTAAAAATAGAAGACCTTGAACCGGGAATGAAATTAAAAGGCACTGTAAGAAACATAGTTGATTTCGGAGCTTTTGTTGATATCGGTGTAAAAAATGACGGATTGTTACACATTTCACAAATTGCAGATAAATTTGTAAAAAATCCTTTAGAGGCATTAAATGTAGGCGATATTATCGATGTTACAATTATTTCAATTGATTCTAAAAAAGGACGCATCGCATTAAGCAGAAAATCTTGATAAAAATTAGTTACCCCCTCCGATTTATAAGAATTCTTAATTAAATAGTAATTTGAATTAAGGATTCTTGTTCAAAATAGATTTAATATTTACTTATTGGGACTGTATAAAAAGGGATTAAATTTTATAAATAAGTTGCGAACACTCACCCCCTAACCCCCTCTCTAAATTCTAAAGAGGGGGAATAATACATTAAATAATTCAGTTTTAGACAAATTGCCAAACGCCGAAAAATATCCGTAACTTATTATAATAAAATGGGTAGAAAAGTGCCATCACCCCTTCCTTAGGGTTTAGATCAGGAGTCTGGGGATGAGTGGGTTTAAATGTTAATGAGGATTAATAAATCGAGTTTTTGCGATATAATTGCTCTTTAAAACGACAAAAAACAACTTTTTATACAGCCTCTAATTATATTCGTATTTAGTTTAAGTTTCTTATTCTATTGTTGAGGATTTTATATATTATATTGTTACTATAAAACTTTTCTGTGCAATAGTTCTTAATTATTATTAAGTCAATTACTACTACCTTGAAATATTGGTAATAACAATTTATTCAAAAAAAAATCCCCGTTCTAGTATGGAACAGGGATTATTCAAAATTAACTATTTAGAATTCAAAACTATTTAAGCAGTAACATTTTTTTGGTATCAACAAAATTACCTGCAGTAATTCTATAAATATAAGCACCGCCGGCAACTTTTATACCTGCTTCATTTGTACCGTCCCAAGTTAAATTGTAGTTTCCGGCTGCAAGTGTTCCGTTAACTAATGTTTTGATTTGTTGACCTAACATGTTATAAATTGCAACTTTCACGTTAGATGCAGCAGAAATTCCAAATTTAATATTTGTTGACGGATTAAACGGATTAGGATAATTTTGTGCCATAAAGAAGTTAGTCGGAACTATAT
>JAEXOD010000051.1 GCA_023447335.1 Bacteroidota bacterium | reverse complement strand
GTATTATACCCGTCCCGTCAATTATACATTCATCGGTATCAATACCTATTATGGTTAAATTCTTTGCGTTTATATAAATTGATTCCCTATAAACCCCTCTATCAATATAAACAGTATCACCGTTATTACAATAATCAAAACATTTTTGCAAACTATCGCACGCTGTTTTCCATGTAGTATAGGGAGCAGTACTGTTCCCCGTTTTACTTACATATCGAACTTCGGCATTAAGCAAAAATGCAATTAATAATAGAATTAATGTTAATGGATATTTCATAATAATATTTAATCATTTTTTTGTTCATTGTTATACTAATTATTTTAATAACTAACAATTTGTATTGTCATTTGAAACTATTTTAATAAAATCATTTTTTTCGCCTTTACGAATTTTTGGGTGATAAGTTTATAAAAATAAACTCCGCTACTTAAATTATTTGCATCCCAATGTTTTGTAAAATTGCCTGCTTGCAATTCTTCGTCAATTAATGTTGAAATCTCTTTTCCCAAAATATCATAAATCTTTAAAGTTACTGCTCCGTTTTCAGGTATCGAAAAACTAATTGAAGTACTAGGATTAAACGGATTTGGGTAATTTTGGTATAGCTCAAACTTAATTTCTGAAACATCTTGTTTATTTTCTTCAACATCTACAAATAATGAACTATCACCAAACAATGAATTATTTATTTTTGCAGCTATTAATGTTTCTCTTATTTTTTTATTGTTTTCAAAATAAATTGATTCGATTTTACCAAAATTATTAGCTAAAGTAAAGTTTTCTGAAGTATTTGGGTTTGTAAATATTTTATAATATGTTGAATCTACATTAAATACTTTTTTCAATTTCACTTCTCCGCATTTATATAGTGATAATGCTCCGTTGAAAAAAATAGAAGCAGTGTCTGCCAATCTACCCCATAAAAATTGTGTAGGTAATTCATTAATAGTGTAGTTATTGTTAAAAATCGGAGTTACAATATTACTTGAAACAGAATCATATCTTTCGTATGTTAAATTGTTATTACTATAAAATCTAAAATATTTCTTGTCTGCAATAGTAGTATCGTTTATAAAATAAACATATTTATTATTTAGTTGGTTTATGACCCCACCGTTGTTATTAATCTCTTCAACTTTATAAACGTATTTGTTCGAATTATTTAATGGATAATATTGAAATAGGGGATTAGTTACCAAGTTATTATTAAAAACGGCATATCCGTTAGTTGGTAAATATACAGTATGATGAACGAAACTATTATCTACGGCTTTTATTCTATAATATAATTTATACCCCAAATTAAAAAGGGGATAATTAAGTATTAGGTTTGCTTGAAAATTCTTTTCATTAACTCTGCCTAAATTTATACTACCGGAATTCAATGTGTCAATTCCGTTATAATAAAAATATTCCACACTTGCAGATTTTATGAAGGTTGTTCCGCTATAAGTACTGCTGCTAAGAAAAGAATAAACATGATTTATAAATGCTTTGATAAATAAATAAGAATTTAACACAATATTTAAATTTTTTAATTCAATGCTTGGTTTTGCAGGGGTATAATAAGAATTAGCTAGATTTAAATTTGTACTGTGGAATTCTATCAGCTTTGTTTCTACGCTAAAATAAGAAGCCATTGGTCCCGAGCCATATCTATCGTCATATACCATCCCAAAATTTCGTACAAAATAACATTCTGTATATGTTACTGCTTTAATACCCATAGTCCTTAAATAGTAGCCCTTTGCATTATAATATTCATCTCCGATTTTAATCTGCTTGCTTATGGCAGTTACGTTGCCAAAATAACATGGATATGAAATACTATCGGGTATTGAGAAATCAAGATATAATAATTCATTATTTGCTGCATCTAAATAATAAACCTTATCGGTTTCTCCTTCATATCTTAACCAAATGTTATCGTATTTATAGTAAATGTATTTTCCAACTATTAATGTATCAGGGATACTGATTCCAATAATTGTATTTCCTCCTCCGGGTGGATTAGAATAAGAACTACTTTTTAAATATTTCCATGCATTCCCCTTTGATAAAGGAAGATAATGTCCCATACCTTTACTACTATTCTGTGCAAAAGCAAAATTAAAAACAAATATACCAAAAAAAATCAACCAAACCGCAACTTGCAGCCTTTTCATACCTCACCTTAAAAAAGTTGTTTTATTAAAAATAGGGACTTTTAATTAAAATCTCAAATATTTAACAGTTGTTGAAATTATTTGATTTATTGAAAATATAATAAATAAAAAAGGCGTCAAAAAGACGCCTTGTAACATTTGGAAATAAATTTTGAAATTAGGTTTTACTCTATTTAATTAAAAGCATTTTCTTTGTTACATTGAATTTGCCTGCACTAAGTTTGTAAAAATATACTCCGCTTGCATATTTATTTGCATTCCATATTTTAACATATTTGCCTGCGTTCATCTCTTCGTTAATCAAAGTTTCTACTTGTTTACCCAAAATATCGTAAATTGTTAAATTTACAGA
The DNA here is from genome assembly GCA_023447335.1 of Bacteroidota bacterium. Classification (GTDB taxonomy): domain Bacteria; phylum Bacteroidota; class Ignavibacteria; order Ignavibacteriales; family Melioribacteraceae; genus JAEXOD01. The sequence continues at coordinate 29,913 of JAEXOD010000051.1, read as the reverse complement.
AGACTTGAAAGGTAAACTGAATGAAATTGTTGTAGAAGGATTAAACGGATTGGGATAATTTTGTTCCAAAGCATATTCTTTAGGTAAATTAACCGTTTCTTCAGTTTCTACATCAACTGCTTCTTTATAATATCTTCCTCCGTAGTATCCCATGTCCACACGAATTGTTCCCAACCCTGCAGTACAATCTAAGTAAGTATCAAAGAAAGAAGGGTGAGCATATCCTGCATCAATAGCGGGGGAATTATAAGTACTTCCGCATAAAACATATTTTAAGTGGTAGTCATCGTTATCTAAACTTCTAAATTCCGGATTAGTGTCTAAACAGCCTTCACCAAAATAAGGTTGTGAACTTCCGTTTTCAAGAAGAGAGAATTTTGCATTAAATAAACCGTCATTAATATATACGTCAACCGGTGAATTGTGATAAAGAATACTATTCAATAAGTCGGGATTTGAATTATACATTAAGCTAAAGCTTCCGCCGCTGTTGTTGTTGCTTATATTTTTTACAGATGTTAAGTTAATAATATAAGGTGACGAATTAAACAAGAATGCAAATGCCGCTGAATTTAATGATTTATTTTCATAAGCTAAAACATTTGTTATTTGTGGTGAAGAGTATGACAAAAACATAGCTCCGCCGTTATTTGCTGTATTATTAAAAAATTCCAGTCTATGTAACGGTTCATTAAAGTGATCTAAATAGATAGCACCGCCGGCACCTAAAGCAGTGTTGTTTTCAAATCTATTGAATTTAATTTTAGGAGAGGAATTAACTACATATACGGCTCCTCCTAAATTAGCTTTACAATAAGAGAAATAACATTCTTCAATTGTTAAATTTGAAGAAGATATAATATACAAAGCTCCTCCGTTCTTGATACCGTTATTTCTATATATTGCGTTGCCGTTTTCAAATTTGCAATATTTAAGAGTTGATTCACCGGTGTTTGTAGAATCAAGATTTTTGAAGATAATTCCACCCCATCCAAATTCTTCGTCTCCGGTAAATGTAATTGTGTCCGTTTCGGTACCTATTGCATTTAATACTCCGAAAACTTCAAATTTATGATTACCGTTAAAAGTGATATTTGCACCCGGATTAATTGTTAATGTATCGCCTTCCGGTATAAAAATGTCTCCTTCAATAATAATTTCGTTGCAGTCCCAAATACCCGATACAGCTCCGGCATAGTAACATTCAGGCATCAAAGTATTAACCCATCTATTGTTTGCACCGCCGAAAGCTCCCATATCCGAACGATATGCACCAAGCCCCGCAGAACAGTCTAACACTAAATCACTAATCGTAGGGTCACCGGTATCTATTGCCGGAGAATTAACAAAACCTCCGCATGCAATATTAGTTAAGTGATAATTGTTTTCAGCACTATTAATAAAAACCGGATCATAATTGTTTAAGTTAGTTGTAGAAGTATCCATACCGCTATAAAATCCTTGCATTAAGGAATATGAATACTTAGAATAATCACCTTGAACTTGTATATCGTAATTTGTACCGTTATTAAAAATAATGCTGTTCTTTACATTAGCAATTCCGGTACCCCATGCATTTCCGATAGCTGCAAAATCTTTAGAAGTATTTTCTGTAAATGTAGTATTTGTAATATTTGCATGGCAGTTCATACCTAAAGTAATTCCTGCTCCGGTTCCGTAGGTGTTTCTTGTGATGTTCTTATAAATAAGACAGTTATCAATATCTGCATATCTGTGAATCTGACCGTTTCCGGTGTTGCCAAAATTAATTCCGCCGCCGGTATAATCTGCTGAATTGAAAGCAACTTCAAGATTCGTTAGTTTCGGACTTGTACCCGTGAAGTTAATACCGCCTCCTTCACTAGATGTATAATTATGTTTTACCTTGACCTTTTCCAAAATTGCTTCAGGTGCAGAAATAATGCTCAATCCGCCACCCGCTGCGTTTCCGCTATGGTTATAATTAAATTCGGAATCTAATATATAAACCGATGAACCTGATGCATATAATCCGCTTCCGTTACCATATTGGCTATAATTACTATCAAGAACAGAATTAGCTATATAAACATTTCCGTTTTCGGCATAAATACCGCAACCAACATTTTTTCTAAACAATGAATTACGAATATTTAGCTTGCTGTTAAATGAATAGATACCGTTAATTGCTCTGATATCTTTTACTGTTAAATTATTTGCAGCTAGAATTGATTCATTTAGATAGATTCCGCCGCCTTGGTTAGCATAACAATTATCAATAGTTACATTTTCTAAAACTATTTTTGATTTATATAAAAGAATCCCTCCGCCAAGTATATTGGAGAGTTCGTCAATCCATGTTTCAAATCCATATCTTATAGAACAGTTTTTTAATAAAGAAGGGATTTGGTTGTTTGTTTGGGTATTTAAGAAATTAATACCTCCCCACTGTCCAATATAATATGGGTAGGTATTTGTTTCACTCAAGGAATCGGAAAAGAAAAATATTCTATTATCTTCAGCTCCTTCTGCTAAAAGAGTTCCGTATACATTAAATTTGTAATTCCCGCTAAAATATACATTTGTGCCCGGTCTAATAATTAATGTTGAATCTTCGGGGATATAAATATCGCCCAAAATTCGCATAGTATCCAAATCCCAAATTCCCGAGACAGCACCGGATAGACCGTTGTCTCTTACAACTACATAATCACGAAACGTTATTGTATCAATAAATTCAAAACTATTTACTTTTAGCGTAACAGAATAAATACCCGGGGTATCATAAGTATAAGTCGGATTCATTTCATAGGAATCATAAATTCCGTCATTCTCAAAATCCCACGCAAATTCTAAAGGATTATTAAGAGAAAGTTCTTTAAATTGAACTGTTAAAGGAGCTTCTCCGTGTCTGTTGTATGCAATAAAATTAGCAACCGGACTATCTCTCCAAGCATTTAATCTACCGCCGTAAGCACCTAAGTCATTTCTAACTGTTCCTAAGCCGGCAAGTGGATTTAATATGTAGTCATTAAAAATTGCTTCAGGACTGCCTTTATCTATCGCAGGAGAGTTATTTGATAGATGATAGTTGCCGTTTGAATGGTTTTTAAATTCGGGATCTTTATGATTAACGCCTTGTCCCATTGTAAAACCATCCCAAGGGTATTGTATGGTAGAATATGCCGCATAAACGAAACCTTCGTTATTTGGTGCATCAATACCGTTTTCGTTATGCCAAATAATTGAGTTTGTTATATAAACATTGCCAAACTCGCCTTCTTCACCGTATGTTTTTATAACTGTATTTCCGGTATTATCTGCAATTACACAATTTATTAGATTCATTCGTATCGGCATAATATAAATGGGGCTGACCGAATAAGTCGAATTACCTTGATTGTTATGGTCTATAATACAATTTTGGAAAACTACTTCTTTAAATGCTGCAATAGCACTTCCGTTTCTATCCGCTGTATTTTGGGATATTCGGATGTTTCTAAGTGGTAATTCGGGATTTACTTTTGCTTCTAAAAATATACCGCCGCCCCAATTTTTCGCATGGTTTTCTAATAAATCAACTAAAGAAATATCAAAAATCTCATCTTGTAATAATGTCTTATCTATATAGATGCCACCGCCGTTGTTTGCCGAATTTCCTTTTATAGTTAGATATCTTAACAAGTTCCCTTTGTTATCTTTAAGTAAGATAGCACCACCCCATCCTTTTGCATAATTATTATTAAAGGAAGAATTTCTTAGATTAACTCCGGAGCTATAAATAAACAAAGATCCTCCGTTGCCGTTTATTGCTTGATTTTCAAAAAAGTTACAATTGTGCACAATGCAATTTGAATTATATATAAAAATTGCACCTCCACCATAAGGCTGTGCAGCAAATGATGCGTTTTTATAAAAATATGAATTATATATTCCTAACTTTGAAGAATTCTTTATATGAATAGCACCGCCGGATTTTTCTTCATCTGAGCCGGTTTTTGTTTTACCATTAGAAAATGAAGCAAACATAATTTTTGACGAATCCAACAAATTATTATCGGTATCAATAAATCTAATTCCCCCCCAGCCTATTGAAGTATCGGCTGCAGTAAATTTCACTGAATCAGTAATAGTGCCTTCAACTAATAATCTTCCGAATACAGTAAGTTTGTAATTTCCGTTAAATCTAACTTCAACTCCGGGTTCAATTCGTAATTGTTTTGTGCTATCGATTTGAATATCTCCCAAGATTATATAAGGAGAGTGGTTTGGAACCCATAATCCGGATACTTTACCTGCATTAATATTTGTTTGACCGTTAATAATGCTTGTTAATAACAGCAGTAAAAAAGATAATTTTCTCATTTTGTCCTTTAATTCATTTATGTTATATGCAAATATAAAGTGTTGGAAATTAAGTAACAAAATAAATTTAGGTAATATGAGCTATATCACATTAACCGTGTTTTTGAGAGGATAATTTTAATAACTTATCCCCAAATATTAGTTTAATAATAAAATGGGGGATAAGTTATCTTAAAGTTTAATATCTAAATATTTTTTGAGGAAAATATTTTATTTTAACAAAAGCATTTTTCTTACTTTAGTAAATTTATTGTTGTTTATTGTTTCTTCAGCAATTATGGTATAAAAATAAACACCGCTTGAATATAAAGAAGCATCAAATCTATGGTTGTAATATCCGGCTTTTAATTCGCCGAAATTGATAGAACTGATTTGTTCACCTAATATGTTATAAACTATAAGAGAAACGTTACAATCACCCGGAATGGCGAAATCGATATTAGTTGATGCATTAAAAGGGTTTGGATAATTATATGAAAGTTCGAAATTTTTTGGAACATGAACTTCGGATTCAATGATAAATGAATAATTAGCTGTTCCGTCAAAATCGATTTGCTTTAATCTGTAAGAATATTGACCTGATGTTAAGTTTCTATCAGTATATGAATATTTGTTGATTTCCGTTGAATTGCCTTTCCCTTCAATATATACTATTTCTTTAAATTCAGATTCTTTAGGATCGTTGTTTTTTCTCCTTTCTAAATAAAATCCCTTATTGTTTAATTCGGTTGCCGTTTCCCAATTAACTGTAATAACATTGTTATTTACCTGTGAAATAAATGAAGTTAATTCAACAGGAATTGCCCCAGGTAAGTCGTTGCGGAATATTTGCAATCCGCCTTGATAATCTGCGGTATAAACAATATTTGTCTTTACAAAAATGTCACTTGCGGAACTTGGAGTATTATAATAAGCTTCTAAGTATATATTATTGATATCAGCTATATTAACAACTTGTACTCCCAAATCGCTGCATGCAAGATAAGCATACGGGTATATTAAATCTATTCCTAAAGCAGCTTGAGCAAATTTTAAGGAATTAACCAAAAACGGAGCGTCAGGATTTTCAACATTCACAATCAATAACCCTAGCGGATCGGAAGCAATATATACATGGTTATTGTAATACTTAATATCTCTTGTATTTCCTAAATTAGAGAGCGAACCGATTTCTACCGGATTAAGCGGATTATTTATATTTAGTACTTTCAAACCTCCGTCATAATTTGCAAGATAAGCAAAATCATTTTTAATATCTAAACTAATTATCCACTTTGTGGGAGTATAAGATGCTATTTCATTTATTGAGTTAACATTTTGAATGTTTAGTATTCTCAGTCCTTTTGTTAAATCAGCCACAAATGCGTAATTATCTTTTATTGCTGTTCTCATTGAGTAACCGGGAGTATTAAAATAACCAATTTGAACAGGGTTTGAATTGTTTTGAATATCTATTATTCTTAAACCCATGTCATATTCGGAAATGTACGCAATATTATCTTTTACTAAAACTCCGCGTCCTTGAGACTGTAACGGAAAAGTAGCCAATTTAATAGGATTTAGATTATTCGAAATATCAAAAATTTTAAATGAATTATGACTGTTAGCTACATAAGCATAATTCTCTTTAATGAATACATCAAAATATGATCCTTCGTCATAATAAGAACTTAGCAATGTAGTGTTGTAATTAAGAGTTCCGCTTATTATAAACTTTTTACCGGCAGAATCTGCAGGATTTGCAACGTCTGATATTCTTATTCTGCAGTTAGGCGAAGGTGTGCTTGGGGTCTGCCAATAAAATAGTCCGTTAGAAGCCGGTGTACTTTGGGATAAAACTGTCCAATTTAATCCGTTATCGGTTGAAAACTCAATTTTTACATTAATAATTTGGCTAATGTTTGTCCATTTTATAATATGCGAGGTGCTGACCGTCCAATTTTCTCCTTCAATTGGCTGAGTAATTTTTATTGCCCTCTGAAAAATAAAGAATTTATTAGCAGATTGAACCGAAGGTATACCATCAATAGCATCACTAAGTTTTACCAAACAGTTTGGTGAACTTAATTCTGGTACAACCCAATTATAATAGCCTGTAAAGGCTTTAACATTGCTATCAATATCAATCCAATTGTTTCCGTTATCAATACTGTATGCAATGTCTAACCATAGTAAGTTTGTAAACCATTCGATTTTTACCGTATCACCGCCGTACCACCATTCACCACCGTTTGGTTTTATAATGAGTAGGGTTGGCGAATTAATTGTAAAATTATTATCGCTTTGGTCGGATAAAGCAGGTGAATGATTTAACTCAGTGACTTTAATTTTACATTGATTTGAAGTAATATTGGGGATGTTCCAAAGATAATTTCCGCTATTAGCCGTTATGTTAGAAGTTATTAATGCCCATGAGGATCCGTTATCAATAGAGTATTCAATTTTTATATTTGAGATACCTGTGCTAACCCAATTAATATTAATATTACTTTGATTTAAAAATATTTCGCCACCGTTAGGTGCCGTTAAGGTTAAAGCAGGGGTATATATTGTAAATGGGTCCGAATTAACATCGTTAACATTATTATTTATTACATTGCTCACCTTTATTTTACATTGTGATGAATTAATATTAGGAATAGTCCAATTAAAATTGGAAGAGGTTGTATACTCGGTTATTACATTCCAATTTTGTCCGTTATCTGTAGTGTATTCAATTTTTACTGCTTCAACCATTGCAGATTTTTGAAATGTAATATTGATGTTATCACCGGCGCGCAAATATGCGTTATCAGTAGGGGAAGTTAAAATAATAGTATCGTCAATGTAGATGTTGTTTTTTACAATAACCAGACCGTTAGAACCGTCCGCTAAATAAATATAATTATTTTTTATAGCAACACCTTTTGTTTCACCCGGTGTATCGTAATGTCCGTTTTCTAAAAACGAATTAATGTTTTGCACCGATACTATTCTAACTCCGGCAGTTCCGTCAGCTACATAAGCGTAATAATCATCACAAATAATTCCGTTAGCCGGTTGAGGAAGGTAAAGACTACCTTGATAAGTAGGATTTGCAGCATTCCATTTCAAAGCGTGTAATTCCATTCCGTTAACCGTATTGGCAGAAAAGACATAAGTATACATCCCTGAATTATAGGTATCAAGTCCTTTGGGTGTTAGGTTTATTGTCCACGTACTTGTTTCATACGGTGATGACGGATTACTGATATTAATGTTTTTATATCCGCCGGAGCCGTCTGCTACTAAAAGGTAGCTGCTAAAGTATTTTACAGATTGAGAAGAACCGCTAGTATTTAAACTGCCTAATAAAATTGGATTACTAGGATTTTTAACATTAAATATTTTAATGCCTGCAGTTCCGTCAGCTAGGTATAATAACGAGTCATTGTTGGGGTTAAATGTTATATGAAGTGCTTCTCCGTCAGTATTATAACCTCCTAAATACTGAATTGAATTGGGGTTTGATATATTAAAACATGCTAATCCGCTTAAATTATCTGCAACATAAGCTATATTACCGTTAATGAAAACATGGTTTGCAGATCCGAGAGTATTATAACCGCTAATATATGTAGGGTTATTAGGATTACTAATATCTATAATATGAAAACCTGATTCCATATCTGCAACATAAGCATATTTGCCTTTTATCGATACGTTATTTGCATTCCCCTGAGTATTAAAATTACCTAAAAATGTTGTCCTTCTTGAATCTGAATAGATTGAGAAGATTTGGCTGATACTTTGAATGGCGAAGTTTTCCGTTGCACTTAATCGTACTTTGCAATTTAAAGATTGCGTATTCGGTATTGTCCATGCATAAGTTCCTAGAGATGCATTAACACTGCCTGCAATAAAATTCCAAGATTGACCCGCATCTGTTGAATAATCTATTGTAACACTTGTTACATTACTGCTAACCCAAGTAATATTGTGTACACTACCGACTTCCCAAGCTTCACCGGATTGGGGAGTATTTAATGTTATCGACTTACCTGATGACGGTATTGTGAAAGTTGCATTGCTAATATCAAAAGGATCTCCGTCAGTTGCATCTTGAATTTTTACTTTACAGTTTTGAGAAGGAGTATTGGGGATTAGCCAACTGTATAAACCTGTAGCTCCCGAGCTGCTTTCGGTTATTGTAATCCAGCTTGAACCGTTGTTTGTAGTATATTCAAGTTTTACGCTATTTAAATTCGCTCCTTGCCACGTAATATTATAATTGCTTCCTATTGACCAACTTTCTCCTCCGTTGGGGGATGTTAAAGTTAAATTTTGACCCGGCTGAGCAATAATAAAATTTGAATTACTTATATCAAAAACAGAAGGGGAATTAATATCAGTGATTTTTATTTTACATGTTAACGAAGCTGAGTTGGGAACCGTCCAATTGTAAGTTCCTAAATTAGCATTGATGTTGTTTGTTATGCTTATCCATGAACTGCCTCCGTTTGTTGAGTATTCAATTTTAATTGCCGTAACACCGGTACTTGTCCAACTGATTTGATTGTTTGACCCTATATACCAAGTTTCTCCTCCGTTTGGCGAACTAACAGTAATACTCTTTTGAATCTGTGAAACTATACTAAAAACATTATAGCTCTCATCGTTAATTGATGAGTTTGCCGCATTGCTGATTTTTATTTTACACTGTGATGAAGGAGTATTAGGAACTAACCAATTGTACTTACCGGTTGTTGCCGGTGTACTTGAAGTTACCGTAATCCAATTAACTCCGTTATTAGTCGAGTATTCAATTTTTACATTTGAAATATTTGTACTATTCCAATTTATTTCTTCAGTATTGCCTACTTGCCAAGTTTCTCCTCCGTTTGGCTTGGTTAATTCAATGTTTTGTTGAGGTTCTATTATTGAAAAAACTGCATCGCTTTCATCTATTAATCCGCTGTTATCCGAAATTTTTACTAAACAAGTATGTGATTTTGTATTAGGAATTAACCAAGAATATGAATTTGATGAAGAGCTAATATTATTAGCAATTAACAACCAGCTTGTTCCGGAATTAGTCGAATATTCTAATTTTAAAGTCGTATTAAAACTTAAATTCCAAGTGATATTATAGTTTGCATTAACTTGCCAAGCTTCTCCTCCGTTTGGAGTAAGTAATTTATAATCAACAATTTCAAAAACGGGAGATAGTAAATTTATATCTTCATTTGTAGCATCGCAAATTTTTAATAAACATTGATTTGAAAGATTATTTGGTACTGTCCATTTATAGCTTCCCAAACCTGCAGGAGTAGATGTTATATCACTCCAAATAGTACCGTTATTTGAAGACCATTTTATTTTTAGATTACTAATTCCGCCGCTTTCCCATAATATATTAAATTCTTTTCCGGCAATTAATTTTTGTCCTGCTATAGGTGAATTTATTATTAGTTTATAAATTCTAAACGGATTATCGCTAACATCATTAATTAAAGGTTCAATAGAGCTACTAACTTTTATTTTACATTGATTAGACGTGATGTTTGGAACTACCCAATTATAATTTCCGGTTGAGGCAGAAACACTATTTATAATATTGTTCCAGCTACTTCCGTTATTTGTTGAATATTCTATTCGTACATTATTTATACCGTTAGAAATCCATTTAATATTGTATGTTGAACCAACGTTTAAATACTCACCCCCGTTTGGTTGGGTTAATGATATTGTACCGGACTGATATAAAGTGTTTTGTATTATATGCATACCAAAATCATAATCTGCAACATAAGCTTTTCCGTCTTTTACCGATGTGCCATACGTTAGACCATTGGTATTATAATATCCTACCTCAATCGGGATTGTAGGATTGCTAATATTTATAATTCTTAAACCAAAATCATAATCTGCTACATATGCGTAGTTACCTTCTACGGCAACATTAAATGATTGTCCGTTAGTATTGTAAGTCCCTTTTAACTGTGGATTAGTAGGATTTGAGACATCCAGTATTCTCAAACCGCTTAAATTATTTGCAATATAAACGTAATTACCCAATATATCTAAACCCATTGATTCATCCGGAAGAGGATAACTTCCGATAATTGATGCGGCAGCAGGATTGCTTATGTCAATAATCTTCAAGCCCTGAACATTTGTAGTTACGTAAGCATAATTCCCGGATACTTTAACAAAATTAGCTTCATTAGCCATTGGTATTGTTTTGACTAATTGCGGATTTGACGGATTAGAAATATCAATTATTTTTAATCCGTTAGCGTTATTTGTTACGTAAGCATAGTTACCAAGTACAGATACTCCGCTGCAATAATTTGAAAAACTTATACTTCCGATTTCTTGCATATTAGAAGTCGGATTTGAGATATCAACAATTCTTAATCCGGAGTTGTCGGTAGTAACATAAGCATAGTTTCCGCTAACAGTTACATTTAGTGCTAAATTTTGAGCAGGAGGTATATAGTAACCTATTTCAACAGGATTTGCCGGATTGCTAACATTGATAATTCTAATTCCTTTATCATTATCAGCAACATAAACTTTGTTGTTGCTATAGTATGTATTTAAGGCTAGCCCGTCAGTATTGAAAGTACTTAACACCTGTGCGTTGTCTTGGGCAAGTAATGACGAACTGATTGAAATTAAAATGGTAATTAAAAGAAAGTATAGCTTTTTCTGCATTGGTTTACCTATATATTAAATTTATAAATTAATTCAAAACTTGTAAATAAATAAACTATGCAGTATTTTGGAGTATGGCTGTGTTTACTGTCTAATATAGCAAATGTTTACCCAAGATGCAAAAAGAATAAAAATGTAATTCAGTCAAAGTATATATTTTAACTTATATCTAATTAATAATGCACTATGGAAATATTGAGAAATCAAATGAAAAATTTAAGATCAATCTTCATTATATTAATAGGAATAATACTTGTTACATGTAATAAAAACAAAGAAACAAAGCCTAGCCTTGATAATAACAAATTTGACAACATTAAATATGAAATAGCAACGAGAGATTCATTAATGGCAAAAAATATTCAAAATTTTTTGACATTATATTATCTTAAGGATGATTTGAAGTTTATACCAAAAGAGGAAAGAAAGTTTCAATTTTACAAAATTGATTTGAACTCTGACGGCAAAGATGAATATTTTGTTAGATTATTTGGGAGTTATTTTTGTGGCAGCGGAGGTTGTACCTTTTTACTCTTAGATAGATACGCAGAAGTAATAACTAAATTTACTGTTTCAACTCCTCCATTTTATGTATTTAAAGAAACACACAAAGGTTGGAAAATTTTGAGCGTTTTTAGTGCGGGCGAAAACCGGTTATTGAAATTTAACGGAAAATCTTACCCGTCAAATCCTTCTATTGCTCCAAATTATGATCTCAAGAGTTATACTTTGTTAAAGAGCTTGTTCGATGATAATAATTTAAAAAGTTACACTTATTATTATTGAAAAAACTCATCCGAATATTGTATTAATTCAGATGAGTTTTAGTCTAAATATGTAATTATTAATCTTCAACAATTGCCAAAATATCGGAACGTTGTAAAATTCTATATTCTTTTTTATCTATTTCTATTTCGTCACCGCCATATTTTGCAAAAAGAACTTTATCACTTACTTTTATTTTCTCTTGTAAATCTTCATCAGTACCTACTGCAATAACTACTCCGGTTCTTGGTTTTTCTTTTGCGGTATCCGGTATAATAATACCAGAAGAAGTTTTTTCTTCAATTGCCAAAGGCTCAACTAAAACTCTGTCATCTAATGGTTTAACTTTCATAATAATTCCTCTAATTTTTTATATTTAACAATTGATTAATTTTTGGTTTATCAAAACCGACAATCGGTTTATTATTAATTAAAATAACGGGCACACCGGTTTGTCCGGTCTTTTTTACCATGTCACGAGCCGCATTTTGATCTCTAGATACGTCAACATCCGTAAATTTTATATTTTTTTCACGAAAGTAACGTTTTGCCAAATTACAATAACTACAGGTAGGTGTTGAAAAAACAATCACTTTTGGTTGAGGTGTATTCATAATTATTATTTAATTTGTTTAACATAATAATATATGATGTAATTAATTATAAAAGGTTGCAACTAAATTGATTGTTTAATGCATAGGCAAACTTTTAATCTAAGTTTGAAAGGTTAATAATAGATAAAGATAAAGGAGTATTAATTAAGCATTTTATAAATTAGTTTATATTCAGTCTTATTGAAGCGACTCCATTAACATATAAAAGTACTTTTCGTCTTTAGATTTATGAAGGTTAAACCATGCTTCTAAAGTTACCGGCTTCATTACTTTAATTGCATTAAAAATTTCATAAGTAAATTCTAAAGGTGCAAGTCCGCTTGCAGTAATTAAATTTTTATCTGTAACAGCAGATTGTTCAACGTAAAAGGGATCTCCTGTATAGTTTGGGCAAACCATTTTTAAATAACCTTTATTGTTGCTGGTGTGTTTTTTATTGTTCAGTAATCCTGTTGAAGCAAGAGCAATTGTAGCCCCGCAAATAGCTGCAATAGTTACATTTTTAGATAATAATGCTTCAATTAACTCAATTACTTTATGGTTTTTTTCGTCAGACCAAGTATCAGCACCCGGAAGAATTAAAATATCACCGTCTAAGAAAGTAATATCATCAATGGTTTTATCCGGTAAAATAGTCATTCCGCCCATTGATGTTATGGGGTTTAATGAGCTGCCGATTTTAATAAGATTCACTTTTGGTTTTGATTTATCGAAGAATCTACCGGTGTTAATTTCAGCAGTTAAATACCCGATTTCCCAATCGGACATAGTATCAAGAATATATAAGTAAGCGTTCATAATTAATTCCTAAAATCTTATATTTTATCAAATGATTTAATAAATATTTATTAAACTAATAACTTTTTAATTCAAATTATTTTCCATATTGCAGCAGCTTGTTTAGCTAAAAATTTTTGATGATCGTGTAATGATTTAGGAATCCATTCATCTTTTTGCAAGCAAGTTTTTGTTAGGTAATGATTACTGCTGATGTAAATTTTCTTTTTCTCTGCAAAATATTTATCTGAGCACAATCTATTAAGCTTTCCTTCGAGTAAAGTATAATTACCAATTCTATAAATATATTTATGTGCTTCATTATTAAAATTCTTATTCCACTCTTCCGAAAAGTTTTCAGGTAATATGTGTTCTATGGTAAAATTACTATCGTTATAATCGTTATCAGAGCCGGATAAATGGTTCTCAATTTTAGTTAGAATATATTTTATAATTTTTTTATTGCTACCGGATGAATGGAATTCTTTTGTTGAAAAGATATTAACAAAATCCTCATCGGATAAATAAACCTTACTTAACTCGTCTTTAATTATATTAAGTTCTATTAATTCTTTGTTAAATATTCTAACTGCAACCGAATTATAAACTCTTTCAAGTTCATTTGGGTTTTTACTACCTATAATATTGTAACGGAAAGAGATTACACTTACATAATTTAGTACTTTATGAAATAAATTCGGAAGAATTTCAAAGGCGGAAAATAGCAAAGGAATCGGTTGAGATACGCCATATAACTGTAATTCTTCAAGAGACTTTTTTATTTCTACTTTTTTGGGGCTTTCGTCCCAAAATTCGTCATAAGGGTTTTTGAGAGCATTAAATAAGTTGGCTTTTTCTTCAAGTTTATCTAATAAATTAAAAACTTCAGGAGATGTTTTAACCCGTGATTTAATAGTCTTAAATAATTGCTCCTTTCTCACTAATTTAATTTGTGAGTTTAAATAGTATCGTAAAAAATTGGGAAATGTTTTTAATCCGATCATATCCACAATTTTAGCCCATCTCTCTTCTAAAATATCAGATTGTGATTCTTGTTTTGAGGAGATTGCAAAAAGATAATTTTTTAATAAATCAGTTGTGGTTAACTCGGTACCGCGAGCATTTAAAGTTTCAAAAACTGTATAAGCACTTAAATCATCATCTACTAAAATCTGAATAAATAGAATTCTTTTTGCGATAAGATATTCAAGAAAATAGCTTATTTTTTCTCCTTTATCATTATTAAATTTTTGTTTTAATTTCTCATAAAAATATTGAAATGAATCATAAAGCAATTTTTCAGAATCTCTTAATTTTGAATAATTAACAGGATTTTGTAATGTTAAAATTCTATCCTGAAAAAAAAGGTTGTTATTTTTATTAAGAGTTAATTTGCTTTTGTAGTGAAGTTGGGTTAAAGTTTTTTTACCTATATAATCCCGTTGAATATTTTCAATTCTTTCCTTGTTTTTTTCAATTTCTATACCTTTTTCAATAAAATCGCTTAACACTTTAATTATACCCATAATTAAAATAGTTAAGGTAGTTAATCTTTGCTGTCCGTCAACAACAATAAATCCTTCATTTGAGTTGGAAATTTGAAGGACTAGAGTGCCCATATAATGAGTTAAATTCTCATCGGTCTCAGTTAATATAATATCATTCCATAGATCTTCCCAATTCTCTTCTTTCCATGAATAATCTCTCTGAAAAGTTGGAATTTTATATATTTTCCCGTTACCTAATAATTCTTGTAACGATAGTGATTTGGTTTCCAATAAATTTTTCATTTGATACTCATTATAATCTAATCACAAATTTAATAAAATTTTAAGTAATTAGTAAGCAAATTGGAAGAAATAAAAGTTTTAATGTAGTTGAAAAATCGAAAGTAGAATAAAAACAAAAAAGGCTGAAACTTTTGGTTTCAACCTTTTTTATCAGCGGAGAGGGCGGGATTCGAACCCGCGGTAGAGTTTAACCCCTACGACGGTTTAGCAAACCGTTGGTTTCAGCCACTCACCCACCTCTCCGTGAGATTTGAATGGCTTCTTTTCAAAATTTAGACCTACAATATAGTAAAATTATTCACATTTTGTCAAGTGAAAACATGAATTGAATTGCGTAAAATTTTTAATTTTGTAAACAAATTTTTATTAATAGTTTTGGTTGACGAAAAAATGACGCCGAAATATCGTCATATTGACGAAAAATCGTCAAAATATAAAACTTTTACCCTTAATTTTTGCAAAAATCAAAGAAATATATCAGTTTTTCTTCGGCATGAATCTTGTAATCAATAATAGAAAGAATTTACTAACTTAAAAGAGGCATATATGTCAGAAATTATTCCACGTTGGGAATGGAGAACATTCAATAACAATTTAGGAACTGCAGCAGAAAATATTAAAAAACATGAGGAAGGAAAAACACGTCAGAGTGATGAAGTATATATTCTTTCTGAAGTAAGCATGGATAATACAAAAATCCGTGACGGATTAATGGATATTAAAACATTACAACAAGTAAACGAAGATCGTTTAGAACAATGGTTACCGATAATGAAAGGACAATTTCCTTTACCGGTTAGCGAAATTGAAAAAGTATTTAAATGTTTTAAAGTTGCAGCTCCTAAATTTGAACGTGAAGAATATACTTATGAACAATACCTAAACGAATTAATCGGTGCTTCAAATTTATTAAAAGCCGTTAACGTTCATAAACAAAGAACCGGTTACACAATTAATAATTGTATAGTTGAAATTGCAGAAGTTACCGTTGATGGTAAAACAATTAAAACTGCTGCGGTTGAAGCCGAAGATCCTATTGCAGTTATTAAAACAGTAAAAGAATTAGAATTAGATCAATTCGAAAATATCAATTACATCCGCGGCTTAAAGAATTTAAGCGGTATGAAATAGGAGGAAAAAATGGGAAAAGAGATAGAACGTAAATATTTAGTTAAAAGTGATGAATGGAAATCATTGGCAAAAGGGAAATATTATCGTCAAGGATATTTAAGTACGGTAAAAGAAAGGGTTGTAAGAGTAAGAACAATTGATGATAAAGGATTTTTAACCATTAAAGGATTAACCGTCGGTGTTTCTAGAAGTGAATTTGAATATTCGATCCCGGTTGAAGATGCAAATTTAATGTTAGATAATCTTTGTGAAAAACCGATTATCGAAAAATTCCGTGCAAAAGTTGAATATGCAGGTTTAGTTTGGGAAATAGATGAATTTCATGGTGAAAATGAAGGTTTAACTATTGTTGAAGTTGAATTAAAAGAAGAAAATCAAAAGATTGAATTCCCGGCATGGGTTGGTGAAGAAGTTTCAGGTGATCCAAGATACTTCAATTCTAATTTAATTGCTAATCCTTATACAAAATGGGAGCAAAAATAAAGGATGTCTTTTGTAAAAGAGAATACTGTTCATCCTGAGGAATTAAAAAACGGTCGTCAAGAAAACCTTGACGACCTACTAGATTTAGAAAAGCACAAACTTAGTGTTATTCCTCAAAAAGCAGAAACTAATACTGATAGAAAAATGAAATATGTCGGATTGCCTATTGCGATATTAACTTTTCTGCTTTTATATTATATGCCAACTCCTGTCGGATTATCATTAGCAGGGCAGTCTGTTTTAGCATGTTTTTCATTTGCCCTAATCTTGTGGGTTACTGAATCAATCCCTACTCACGTTACTTCACTAACATTAATGGTAATGTTAGTTTTTACGGACGCATGGGGAATGAAAAATGTGTTGGGAGTTCTTGGTTATGATGTTATATGGCTTAATGTAATGGCATTTATATTAAGTTCCCTCTTGGTGAAAACAAATATAGCAAAAAGAATTGCTCTTACGCTAATTGTTAAGTTTGGGCATAGTGCATTACCAATGATGTTAGCGTTTATTGTTTTACAACTTGCATTAGCTCCGCTAATTCCTGCAACAGCAGCAAGAACCGTTATTACTTTACCGATTATGCTTATAGTTGCTGCAATTTACGGTAGTACATCAGAAAACCCAAATAATTTTGGCCGTAATTTGTTTTTACAAAATTTAATGGGAATTAATATTTTATCGGCAGGGTTTATGACCGGTAGTACGGCAAATTTAATAGCGTTAGCATTTATATTTAGTATGGCAGGCACAAAAGTTTATTACACCGATTGGATGTTTGCGAATTTGCCGGTTGTTATAGTTGCAATGTTAATTGTATGGGGAATTGGTCCTAAGGTTTTATTTAGGTTAAGTAAAAAAGAAAAAGAACCTGCTATTGAAGGGGGTATTGAAGTGCTAAAAAAGCAGCTTGATGCAATGGGCAAGTTTAGCAAAATTGAAAAAAAAGGAGCAATTATATTTGGAATAGTAGTACTAATGTGGGTAACAGACAGATTCCATTTTGGATTATTCGGTTTTGAAATTAATGCTGTGATGGCTGCTATTATCGGCGGCATAATTGCCTTGTTACCAAGGGTGGGAATATTGAAGTGGAATGAAGCAGATATCCCTTGGCATTTAATGTTATTTAGTGCCGGAGCATATGCCGGAGGGCTAGCCTTAAATGATACCGGTGCCGCAACATGGGCAGTCCAATCATTATTTAAAGCAATTAATTTTAATAAAGATATTAACTTTTGGGTATTATATACAGTTATAATTGCAATTATGATTTATTCACATTTTGTGTTTACATCAAAAACAATGCGAACAATTATTTTGATTCCTTTCATTATTGCTTTAGCAAAAGAATTGGGCATTAATCCGTTGGCTTTGGCATTACCTGCTGCTTTTACAATTGATTGGGTAATTGGATTACCTATATCAGCAAAACCCAATGTTATTCTTTTTACTACAGGGCAATATTCCGTTTTGGATAACTTAAAATACGGGTTTATTATGAGTACTATTGGAATAGTATTGTTGGTAATTGCCGGTATGACGTGGTTTAAGTTTTTGGGGATAACACCATGAGAAAATTAATAATAGTTTTAATTGTTCTATTTATTATTCCTCTTGTTATAAATGCTCAAGTAATTCATGAACTTAATGAACAAATCACGTTTGATAGAGAAGGGAATGCAGAATTGAAAGTATTTCTTAAGTCTGAAAAAGGATATTTTAAAGAATTACTTATTCCTTTTAATTGCAAGGGTGAAAATAAAGAAGTATTAGGGGAAAATTTATTTGTAGCAAAAAAAATTTCTATTCAAGGGATTGATTATTTATATGTGTCAAAATTAGATTCTAGTAATTTTAAAGAATGTACTATAATTGTTAAAATTAAAAAATATTATGATTTTAATTCCGAAGAAATATCTGATTTTAGGAATTATTTATTAAAATACAGGTTTATTAATACTCGTTTTCCATTGATTAAGAATTATTCGTTAAAAATAATATTACCGAATAATTATAATATTACATCTATTGACGAGAGCATACCTAAAGCTACGGAAGACAGCCCGAAAAGCCCTTTTAAATTAGGGAATAATAATGGGAATTATTTCGTTGAATTGAATGGTGAAGATGTAAAACTCGGAGAAAATTTATATATTAAATTTAGATTTAAAGAAAATGAAAAATCGATGCTATTAGGGATATTGTTTGGAATAATAGCGATCGGTTACCTAATAGTATTTAGAGACTTACGAAAACCGAAAGCCAATAAATAGGCGGAGAAACTGATTATGTCTATGTTTATAAAAAAAACAATTAAGCTTGAACAACAAATTGATGAATTCTTAGATTACGTTATTAAAGGTGGTATATTATTTAAACTTGGCGTAAAATGCTATTTGGAAAATCAAGAAAAGGAGTTTGAGGGATATATTACCGAACTCAGAAAAATTGAAGAAAAAGCAGATGACCTAAGGCGAAATATTGAGATTAAATTGTATACTCGAACTCTAATTCCCGAAAGTAGGGGTGATGTCCTCGGATTATTAGAAAGCTGTGATAAAGTTCTAAATACAACAACAGATACATTATTACAATTTTCAGTTGAGATACCCCAAATATTACCTACATTAAAACAGGATTTTTTAGATTTAGCCGAAATAGCATCTTTATGTAGTGAAAATACGGTAAGCGGAATTAGAGCTTATTTTAAGAATATTGATGCCGTTAGGGATTATGTAACAAAGGTTCAATTCTATAAAAAAGAAACAAATAAAATAGCGGAAAAACTTAAAAGGATAGTATTTAGATCTGAAATTCCATTAAGTCAAAAAATACATATTAGATATTTTGCTTATCATATAGAACTGATTGCCGAAAACTCGGAAGACGTATGTGATAGGTTATCAATTGCAGCAATAAAAAGGATTGAGTAAATTGGATTATTCTGTTTGGTTTTTTATTACAAGTGGATTGTTTTTAGGATGGTCGTTAGGAGCTAACCATGCGGTTAACGTATTTGGAACTGCTGTAGTTAGCCGAATGGTGAAGTTTAAAAATGCTGCTTTAATAGCGGGTATTTTTGTTGTTTTAGGATGCGTTATAGGAGGCGAAGGTACAACAAAAACTTTGAATAGTTTAGGAGCCGTTAATGCAATTGCCGGAAGTTTTACGGTTGCCTTAGCTGTGGGAACTTCAGTTACATTGATGACTAAACTAAAATTACCTGTTTCTACATCACAAGCAATTGTAGGGGGAATTGTAGGATGGAATTTTTTTACCGGATCTCCTACTGATTATTCTTCCCTAACAAAAATTTTCATCACTTGGGTTACTAGTCCCATTATTGCAGCAATATTCGCATTTCTTTTATTTAAATTATTAAAGGTTACAATTCTCAGAAAAAATATTCATCTTTTAAGGCTGGATGTTTATACACGCTACGGTTTAATTGTTGTTGGTGCATTAGCGTCTTATTCGTTAGGTGCTAATAATATTGCTAATGTAATGGGGTTATTTGTTTCGGCAAAACCTTTTAACGACTTTACTATTGTTAATTTATTAACAATAAGCGGAACTCAACTATTGTTTCTTCTTGGCGGAGTTGCTATAGCAATAGGAATTTTTACTTATGGTTATAATGTGATGTTAACAGTGGGTAAAGAAATGTATAAAATATCTCCTATAACAGGTTTTGTTGTTGTATTGGCAGAATTTTTAGTTTTATTTCTATTTACTTCTCAATCACTTGAAAATTTACTTTCATTTTTAGGATTACCCACAATTCCTCTTGTCCCATTATCAAGTACACAAGCGTTTATAGGTGCTGTTATTGGGGTTGGATTGGCAAAAGACCCAAATTCCATCAATTTTAAAGTGTTCGGAAAAATTTCAATTGGATGGATAAGTGCACCGATTATCGCAGGAATTATTACTTTTATTTCATTATTTTTTGTTCAAAATGTTTTTGAACAGAATGTGATAATCCATAAAAGCTATCAGGTAACAGAAACAATTATAAAATATGCACAAAACGACGGAATTAATACCGAAAATTGGGACAAGTTATGCGGTCAAAAATTTACAGGTGTAAAAGAATTTACAAATGCATTAGCCAAATATGGTAGTTATGACGAAAAAGAAGTAACAAAAATTCTGAATTATTCGGTTGTCGATAGTTTTATGATAGATACGGTAAAACTTAAAAGAAAATTTAACACTAAGAACAGCGTTATAATTGAGAACAAATTACTACAAGGTGCAAAATTTTATAACAAATTGGAATTAATTGAAAAATTGAAGAGATCAAAACTATTAACAGAATATGAAATAAAGAACGAAGATATAGATCATTTATTCAAACTAAACTATAAATCAAATTAAAAGAGGAATAACCATGAGAAAAAGCACTATTTTAAGTGTTGTATGTTTATTATTTGTAGTTATGGGTAATTTAATTGCTCAGGACAGTAGAATACCGGGTGGGGATTATAAAGTTCCGCTTGGTGGTGAAGTACGAAACGGTAAATTAGTATTTCAATCACAAGACGGAGAATTTTTATGGTGGGTGGATTCCCGTATTCAGTTAGACGGAGCTATGTATTTTGAAAATAAAAACCAGTTAAGTAACGGTACTTATCTACGTAGATTAACGTTTGCGGTTAAAGCGCAGTTATGGAAAGACTGGCAAGCAGAATTGGATGTCGACTTTTCTGAAGCCGTTTTAGATTTACGTGATATGTTTGTAAAATATACGGTACCTGATGTAAATTTGTCATTTCAAGCAGGTAATTTTAAAGAACCATTCGGCATGGAAAGACTAAATAGTTCAAGATTATTAACATTCTTAGAACGTTCGGCAATGTCTAACGCTATCCCTATGGGAAGACGAATTGGTTTTGCTGCCAGATATTGGGAAGATTACGGTCAAATTACGGTAGGTATTTTCGGACATGAAGCAGGTACAAAAATAGATAAAGGCACAAGAGACGAAGGTTTTTCTACAAACATAAGAGTTTCCGTTGCTCCGATTAATAAGTATGGTGAAAATTTACATATAGGATTAGCAGGCTCTTATAAAGTACCTGATGCTGTTGCTGATTTAAATCCAAATACAATTGAAGTTAAAGCAAGAACCGAAACTTACGTATTTGATCCAAAATTATTGCACACCGGTGATATTAAAGACGTTAACTATTTTAATAGATTCGGCGGTGAATTAATGGGAATTTACGGACCATTTTATTTACAGGGTGAAGTTCAAGGTATGCAAGTAAAAAGATGGTACGGAAAGCCCAATGTAAACTTATACGGCGGTTATATTATGGCTGCTTATGTGTTAACCGGCGAAACACGCTACTACTTTGCTGATGAAGGTGAAGTTGGTCCGATCGAAAAACCAAAATGTAAATGGGGTGCCTTAGAATTAGCGGCAAGATATAGTGTGTTAGACTTAAATGACTCTGAAGCAGCAGTATTCGGCGGACAATCAAATCAACTTATGGTTGGAATAAATTATTATCCTAATCCGAGTATTAAATTCCAGATTAATTATTCTACCGTTAACCTAGATCAATTTGCTACAAGTAAAGGTAAATTTTTAGGGGATGACGATTTTTCTTTTATGCAATTCAGAATTCAAGCATCTTTATAATAGGGGTAAAATATGAAAAAATTAGCAATATTTTTTGTCTTGATAGTAAGTGTTATTCTTGTTTCCTGTTCACGTGATGAACCTTATACTCCTACAAGTCCGACACCTCCTCCGACTGTAAATGTTAAAATAAATGAAGTTTTTTCAACCGGTTCACCGGATTGGGTAGAGATTTATAATGCGGGTACAACTTCGGTTGACTTAAGCGGTTATAAATTATATGATCCTGACGGAAATACGGATCCGGCTAAAAAATGGACTATACCTGCCGGTTCAGTTATCCCTGCCGGAGGTTATTTAACCTTTGATTGCGACGGTACAGGTACAACAACTAATACAAGCTTTAAATTTTCAAGCGGCGGTGAAGAAGTATGGTTAGAAAATCCAAGCGGTACAATAATAGATCATATTACTTTCCCGGCTTTAAGTAATGATTCGTCCTACGGACGTAGCCCGGACGGTAATTCTAATATGGTTGTATTGTTCCCTGCAACAAAAGGAGCTGCAAATCCGACAGGAAGTAATCCACCTGTTCTTGTACCTGTAGTAATTAACGAAATACTTTCTACAGGCTCACCTGATTGGGTTGAAATTTATAATCCAAACAATCAAGCTGTAGATATAAGCGGTTATTTAATGTATGATCCTTCAACCACCACTAATAAATTTGTAATTCCGAGCGGTACAGTTATTCCTGCAAACGGTTATTTAGTAATTAATTGTGATGATGCAGTTACCGGAGCAAACTTTAAACTATCATCCGGCGGAGAAGATGTAACTTTAGAAAAAGCAGACGGAACTTTAGTTGATAAGGTTACTTTCCCGGCATTAGTAACAAATACATCATATGCTAGAATTCCTGATGGGTCAACAAATATTCAAGTATCAAATAATCCTACTCAAGGTGCAACAAACCAACCTTAAGTATGAATGAATTTTAATTTAGCTCGGCAATAATTTTGCCGAGCGTATCATTTTAAATAACTTATGAAAAAAAAATATGTTCTACTTTTTTTAATTCCTTTTTTTGTTTTATCTTGCAAAAGAAATGAACCTGACGGAAACATTGTTACTCCAACCGATCCGTCGGCTTTAACTGTTTTGCAAGAAATAACTTTGGCGAGCGAGATTTCAGAACCCTCAGGAATATTTTATAACTCTTCAACAAATTCATTATTTGTAGTTTCGGATAGTAGTCCAAAAATATTTGAAATAAATTTTGACGGTACAATAAAAAGTACCATTACTACTACAGGGGTTGATTTGGAAGGCATTGCTTTTTCTTCTAATAACGATACAATATGGGTAGTAGAAGAAACAGGACAAAAAGTTTCCAAATACTCAAAAACAGGTACTCACCTTTTATCATTCCCCGTAAACGTAGCAACAAATTCCAAACATGCTCTTGAAGGGCTTACAATGGATAATCAAAATCATTTATTTGTGATTAATGAAAAAGCTCCTACGCTTCTGGTTGAGTGTGTTAATAATCAATCGATATATCAAAAAAATATTGCTTATGCATCAGATATTTCGGATATTTGTTACGATAATCAGCAAAATTGCCTTTGGGTATTAAGCGATGAATCCTCTTCAATTGTCAAAATAGATAAAAAAGGTAATTTACTTGCAACATATAAATTACCCATGGATAAATGTGAAGGTATTACAATTATTGGTAATAAATTTTATATTGTAAACGATGCTTCGGCAAAAATGTATGTTTTTAATAAACCATAAATAGGAGTAAAGATGAAATTGGTAAAATATTTTATGCTAATTTTATTAATAAGTTCGGTTGGGTTGAATGCTCAACAAATTTATATTAATGAAATATTATCTACCGGAAGTCCGGATTGGATTGAATTGTACAACCCCAACAATTATGATGTTGATTTAAGTAATTGGCATACTTGGGATCCGAGTACTGTGGGAACACATTATGTATTACCTGCACAAACCATTATTACTGCAAAAGGTTATTTGATTTTAGAGTGTGACGACGGCAATAACGGACTTCATACGAATTATAAATTATCTTCAGGCGGTGAAACAGTTTGGTTGGGTGATGTAAACGGTGCAGTTGTTGATTCCGTAATATTTCCTGCATTAACAAGCGGTACATCTTATGGAAGAATGCCGGACGGTTCACCTGTATTTGAAACATTCACAACCCCTACTCAAGGCGGAGCAAACGGAATTACTATCAATAATCCGCCTAGCATCGAAAATCCGGTAAGAAATCCGTTTTATCCGACAAAAAATGATGCAGTAACTATTACGGTGGTTGTATCCGATGATAGTGGCTTAGATCCTGTTGTAAAATTATACTATAACACGGGTGCAAATTGGCAGAGCGTTGTTATGGATATGGTAAGTACAACAAATTATAGTGCTTCTATTCCTGTGCAGGTTGCCGGTACAATTGTAAAATATTACATTGAAGCAAAAGACAACTTGAATGCTATTAGCACAAACCCAGATACCGCGCCAAACACTTTTTATTCATATACAGTTTTAGAAAATCCTTATGTTGCTCCCAAAGTTAGAGTAAATGAAATAGTTGCAAGCAATATTTCTACAATTACCGATCATGATTTTGGTGCTTATGCAGATTATATTGAATTGTATAACGGAGAAACAACAGAATTAGACCTTAGCAACTGGTTTTTAACTGATAATTTAAGTAATACCACAAAATGGCAATTCCCACAGGGAGTTAAAATCCCGGCAAACAGTTATTTATTAGTTTGGGCAGATAGTAAGGATACCGTTATTTTAGGTGTTCATGCCGGTTTTGCACTTTCAAAAAACGGTGAAGCAGTCGGTTTATATAATCCTGATGCATTTGCAGTTGATACCGTAACTTTTCCTGCTTTAGGAGATGATAAAGCTTACTTCAAAAATAGTGACGGAATTGGTGAGTGGCTTATCGGAGATCCTACCCCCGGAACGGAAAATCCATGGGTATCAGTGGAAAAAATAGATGTAATAGCTAATTCGTTTGAATTAAGTCAAAATTATCCTAATCCTTTTAATCCTACTACTGCAATCCGTTTTACAGTTATTAATAATAATGTCAAAACTACATTACAAGTGTATGATGTACTGGGTAATTTAATTGAAACCTTGGTAAATGAAACATTGGCAAACGGAAGTTACGAAACTACATTTGATGCTCGAAATTTAAGCAGCGGTGTATATATTTACAGATTGCAAAACGGCAATAATTTAACAAGCCGCAAAATGATGTTGGTTAAATAAATAAATATTTAAATGAAACTATCCCCTTTATATCTAGGGGATAGTTTTAATTTATTTTAGATCTTAAAATTGCTTGTTATAAACATTTTTCATAATTTAATATAAGATTGGATATCTAGGCAAAATATGTGGAGAAGTTTCAATAAAAATATTAAATCAAAGTTCATTACTATTGTTATAATACCTATTATCGGATTATTTCTAATTGCTGCTTATGTTATTTTCAGCGGTAAAAGTATCGGACAAGATATTGAAGATTTAACATACAAAGAAGCTCGTACGAGTACAGAACTTAATAATTTAATAGTACAGGGATTTCAGTTGCGAACGGCAAACAGAAACCTATTATTAAATAGTAATGATAATACTGCAGTTTCTAATTATGCAAATGCTAAAGCAGAATTTCGTAAAAGTTTGGACACTTTATTCTTACTGCAACAATCCAATAAAGAGTTATTTGCCAGTATTAACGAAATTAAATTGGATTTTCAAAGTTTAATTGATTTTAGTGAAAAATCTCAGGATATCGCTTTAAAGGAAGGAAGCGAAAATGCACTTGGTTTTTTAGATTCTCAAGTTACCCCGATATGGCGAAAACTAAAAAACGAAATGTATTTGGCACTTGATGAACATAAAAATAAATATGCCGAATACAGAAAAAATTCATTAGACGGTCTTAATATGATTATTGCCGTAATTATTATATTGGGGTTATCTACTATAATTTTCTCTTCGGTTGTTAGTTATTACGGTGCAAAATCGATAATAAATCCTATTTTAGAATTAAAAAATTTTGCTCTTCGTGTTGCAAACGGCGATACAAAAATAAGTATTCAAAAAATAAGTGAAGACGAAATAGGTGAGTTATGTCTATCCTTCAACAAAATGATTGAAAATATTAATAGAATAAATGAAAATTTGTTGGATGAAAAGCAAAAGGTTGAAATTAGGTCTTTAGAAGTTTCAAGAAATCAGGAATATTTACAAGAGAGTATTGAAAAAATATTAAGCAAGATGGATCTATTTTCAAAAGGTGATTTGACTGTTAGTCTTAATGTTGAAAAAAACGATGATATCGGAAAGTTATTTTCAGGGTTTAATATTGCAATTGAAAACATACGGAACATGCTGTTTAATGTAAACAAAGCTGTATTCAAAACTTCGGCAGCTTCTGCAGAAATATCTTCTTCTATAGAGCAGATTGCAGCCGGGGCTCAAGAACAAAGCACGCAAACAAGCGAGGTTGCAAGCGCTGTAGAAGAAATGACAAAAACAATTTTTGAGACAACGAAAAATACATCTATTGCTGCTGAAGCTGCAAAAAGTTCGGGTGATTATGCAATTGAAGGGGGTAAAGCTGTTCGCGAAACAATTGAAGGGATTGATAAAATCTCGAATGTAGTTTCTAAATCAGTTAACACTGTTATTATATTAGGTCAAAATAGCGATAAAATTGGAGAAATAGTTCAAGTTATTAAGGATATTGCAGAACAAACAAATTTATTAGCCTTAAATGCAGCAATTGAAGCTGCCAGAGCAGGTGAACAAGGGCGGGGATTTGCAGTTGTTGCTGATGAAGTTAGAAAACTTGCCGAAAGAACTACTATTGCAACAAAGGAAATCGGTTTAATGATAAGCAAAATACAAAAAGATACAAATGATGCTGTTTTAGCTATTAAAGCTGGTTCGATTGAAGTTGAAAAGGGGAAAGAAAAAGCAAATAGAGCCGGAGTTGTATTGGATAGAATTGTTTACGGCGCTAGTAAAGTTTCCGATATTGTGGTTCAAGTAGCAACTGCCAGTGAACAACAAGCTGCAACAGCTGAAGAGATTGGGAAAAATATTGAAGCTATTAATCAAGTAACCAATGAGACGGCTTCTGGTATACAATTTATTGCACAATCTACCGAAAATCTAAACAAATTAACAGCTATTCTTCAAAACTTAATAAAACAATTTAAAATACAGGGAAATGTTGCTTAGAGTAAAAATCTTGACTAAGTAAAATTTGGAATTACTTTATTAAAGGACCCAATAATTACAAATTGAAAATATTTTTTTGATAAATAGTAACATTAATGTTATTATTACGTCTAATTATGAAAAAATATTGAGGTTTGTTTGGAAAAAGAATTAGTAATAGAAGTTAGAGGTTTAACAAAAAAGTATAAAGAGTTACTTGCTGTTAATAATCTTGATCTTAATGTTTACGAGGGAGATGTTTTTGGATTTTTGGGTCCAAACGGTGCCGGTAAAAGTACAACTATTCGCATGCTTTTAACATTAATAAAACCGACAGCCGGTGAGATAAAAATATTCGGAAAACCTTTATATAAAAATCGAGAAGCTATTCTTAAAAATGTTGGTGCAATAGTTGAAAAACCCGATTTTTATATGTATTTAAGTGCATATAAAAATTTAGAAATTCTTGGAAAATTAAGCGGAGCCGATACTTCTAAGAAACATATAATGGAATTATTAGAACTTGTCGGTTTAGATAAACGATACAAAAGCAGAGTTAAAACATTTTCGCATGGTATGAAACAAAGATTGGGAATTGCTCAAGCATTGCTGCACAATCCTAAACTAATTATTTTAGATGAACCGACCACAGGACTTGATCCGCAAGGTATAAAAGAAATTCGAGATTTAATTTTGATGCTTAGTAAAGAGCAGAATAAAACAATTTTACTTTCTTCGCATATTCTTAAAGAAGTAGAAATTATTGCTAATAGAATGATTATTATCAATAAAGGGACTACGCAAATTGAAGGGTATGTAAAAGACTTACTTAATATGGATTCATTGACTACTGAAATTGAAGTTAATGATACCGAAAAAGCAATAAATATAATAAATAATATGAATTTTGATTTAATAATTAAAAATGTAGTTAACAATTCAATAATGTTAGATATGCGACCCGAAAAAATTAGCGAATTAAATAAAATACTTGTTAATAATGAAATAGAGGTATCGGGTATTGTAAAAAGCCGCTCTCTTGAGGAATATTTCTTGAAAATAACGGAGGGGAAATGATTGGTGTATTAATAACAACCGAATTAACAAAAATATTTAGAAAATGGCGTACATACATCGGTTTTATGGTACTTGCTTTTTTGGCAGGAATAGTTCAAACCGCATTATATTTTGAAGGTCCAAATGCAGTTAATATGGCAAATAGGAGTTTTGCTGATAGTTTTATTATGACAGGGAATTTACTTAACGGTTATTTTGTGGGGAATATACTGCTTAATAGTTTGGTAATTCATATACCTTTTTTAATAGTATTGGTGGGCGGAGATTTACTTGCAGGTGAGGCAACTCACGGAACTTATAGAATGCTTTTGACAAGACCAATTAGTAGAATGAATGTTTTAATTGCAAAATTTTTAAGTGCATTCATTTATGTTTCTGTTTTTATGACTTTTATGTTTTCTATATGTGTTGGGTTAAGTCTAATTATTTTTGGAAGCGGTGAACTGATTGTTTTTAAAGATATAATATATATTTTTGGAACAGATGATATTTTATGGAGATTTGTTGCGGCTTATGCATTTGCTACTTTAAGTATGTCAACAATTATTGCTTTATCAATATTATTTTCATCATTGGTTGAAAACGCAATAGGTCCAATAATTACAACTATGGCAGTTTTAATAGTTTCTTTAATCCTTTCAAATTTGAATATATCCTTTTTTGAAAAACTTCAACCATATTTATTTACAACTTATATTAATGATTGGAAGCTGTTTTTTGATGAACCGGTAAAATATGATGAAGTATTTAAATCTGCAGGCGTTTTAATAGTATATATTCTTTCAATATTTAGTATAACAGGGTACATTTTTACGAAAAAAGATATTTTATCATAGGTGAATTATGAAAAAGTTAATATTTATATTTTTAGTTTTAATAGTCGGAACAATTTGTGCACAAAATAATGATCCGAAAGAAATATTAAAAAAGACCGAAAAAAAGTTTTTAGGCATTAAAGATTATACCGCCGATGTTAAAATTAAATTAGATCTGGCGTTTTTAAAGATGTCTGATAGTCAAGCAAAAGTATATTTTAAAGCGCCGGATAAATTTAAAATCGATTCAAAAGGTTTTGCAATGTTGCCAAAAGAAGGGATAAATTATAATCCTGCAAAATTTATGAAGGGTGATTTTACGGCTATATTTATTAAAGAAGAAAAAATTGAAGATAATAGCTGTTTCGTGGTTAAAATTATACCAAATAACGATACAGTAGAGGTTGTTGTAACAACTTTGTATGTTGATAAAACAAATTATTTCATAAGACATATAGAATCAACTACAAAGCATGGCGGTAATATAAAAATAAATCTGACTTATGACAAAAACAGAAAATTGCCTTTACCGGATAAAGTTAAATTTTCGTTTAATGTTA
>JAEXOD010000034.1 GCA_023447335.1 Bacteroidota bacterium | reverse complement strand
TTATTAGATCTTACCGAGGAAGATTATATATCAAATAAATTCGGAAAATTGGTTCTTGAGAAAACCGGAAAATCGGCAAGTGAAATAAACAAAGATATTCATGAAGCAATTTTGCAAAGGTTTAATAAAGGATTGGAGAACGTAGAAGGGGAGGTTATATTACATACTGCTCCTCATCATGATGATATTATGTTGGGTTATTTACCTTATATAAACCACTTAGTACGTAGTCCGAAAAATACTCACCATTTTGTTACAATGACAAGCGGATTTACCGCAGTAACAAATTCCTATATGTTGGAATTATGCCAAGAATTACGTGATTTAATGGATAGCGCAGAATTTAAAAATAGGTATACTACCCAATATTTCGATCCGAAATTTATTGAAGGGAGAAATAGGGATATAAACTTGTTTTTAGACGGTGTAGCTGCTCATAGCAGAACATTGAGAAAAGAAGCCACTGCAAGAAGATTATTAAGAAACATTATTGAAATTTATGATGAAGATAATATAACTTATTTAAAAGATAGAGTTGATGAATTAATTAATTATTTTAGAACACAATACCCGGGTAAAAAAGATATTCCTCACGTACAGAAATTAAAAGGAATGTTACGCGAATTCGAGGAAGAGATTTTATGGGGTCATTTCGGATTTTATAGTGATTCGGTTCGTCATATGCGTTTAGGATTTTACCAAGGTGATATATTCACTGAAAATCCTGAGATGGATAGAGATGTAGTACCTATTTATAACATGATTAAAGAAATTAAACCGACAGTAGTTACAGTTGCGTTAGATCCTGAAGGTAGCGGACCGGACACTCACTATAAAGTATTGCAAGCAGTTGCCGCTGCATTAAAAATGTACCAAGAAAAAGACGGTGCTCATGACATTAAAGTCTGGGGATATAGAAACGTATGGTATCGCTTCCATCCTGCAGAAGCTAATATTTACATTCCGGTAAGTATTAATTCATTCTCAATTCTTGATGATACGTTTATGTATAGTTATGGTTCTCAAAAAGCCGCAAGTTTTCCGAGTTGGGAGTATGACGGACCATTCTGTAGATTAGCTCAAAAAATACAAGTTGACCAGTATCAGACTATTAAAAAAGCTTTAGGTAAGGATTTCTTCTTGAAGAATAATAGTCCTCGTATACGCGCAGCACACGGTATGATATATTTGAAAGAATTAACTATGGAAGAGTTCTATTTAAGATCTACCGAATTAAGAAAATTAACAGAAAATATTTAATGTAAAAAAAATAAGAGAGGCACATTTGTGTTGTGTCTCTCTTAACTAATAAATTAGACTATATTTTACCAAAAAAAAAGACGCTAATTATAGCGTCTTTTTTAATAAATATTAATATTTATTTTTTAATCATTCAAATCTTAACAATACTGTTCCTTTGGGTACCATATCATTTTGAGTAATATTTATACATTTAATTGTTCCGTCAAACGGGGCAACGATATGATTTTTCATTTTCATTGCTTCAAGTATTAAAAGGCTTTCACCTTTTTTTACTTTCTGTCCTGATTTAACAAAAACTTCATTAATTGTACCCGGTATATTAGTTACGACAACTTTTGGATCAGCAGGTTTGTAAATTTTACGATTTTTAAACTTAGTGGTTAAGTTAGTTTCGTAATTAGTCATATCAATGTTTAAATTTTCCATAGTTATTCCTTTAGAATGGCGGGACGCCGTGTTTTTTGAACGGACGTTCGTCTCTTTTATTTTCAAGAAGGTTTAATGAGTGAATTAAATATCTTCTGGTATCTTCAGGATTTATTACTGCATCAATATGTCCGTTACGAGCAGCTACGTAAGGATTTGCAAATTTTTCTGTATACTCTTTAACTTTTTCTTTTCTTGTTAATTCGGGGTCAGGGGAGCTTTGTATTTCGCTCTTGAAAATGATATTGGCGGCTCCTTCAGGTCCCATAACAGCAATTTCTGCTGTTGGCCAAGCATAAACGAAATCAGCAGCCAAGTGTCTAGAGCACATTGCGATATAACCACCACCGTATGCTTTTCGTAATATTACAGTAATTTTTGGTACAGATGCTTCGCTGTAGGAATATAATAATTTTGCCCCGTGACGAATTACACCATTATGTTCTTGGTCAATTCCGGGCAAATATCCGGGTAAATCGACTAAAGTAACAAGAGGAATATTAAAAGAATCACAATATCTAATAAAACGAGCAGCTTTATCACTACTATCAACGTCCAAAACTCCCGCTAAAACTAAAGGTTGGTTACCGACAATTCCGACTGTGTTTCCGTTAATTCGAGCAAAGCCAATTACAATATTAGCAGCCCATCCTTCTTGAATTTCAAAAAAGTCACTATCATCTGCAATAGCTTTAATAATATTTCTGATATCATAAGGTTTAGTAGAATCACTTGAAAATATTTTTTCTACATCAAACGGTGTTTTTGGGTTTTTAGGTGCTAATGGATCAGCTTTTTTTCTGTTATTCCAGGGTATATAAGTTACAAGCTTCTTAATTTGGTCAAAGCATTCAATTTCCGATTTAGCGAAAAAGTGAGCATTACCGGTAATTTCGGTCTGAACTTTGGCACCACCTAAATCTTCCATACTAATTTCTTCACCAAGAACGGTTTTAATAACTTCCGGACCAGTAATAAACATTTTTGATATTTTATCTACTACAAAAACAAAGTCAGTTAAAGCAGGGGAGTAAACTGCACCGCCTGCACAAGGACCTAAAATTACCGAGATTTGAGGAATCACACCGCTGGCAAGAGTATTACGGTAAAAAATCTCTCCGTAACCTGCTAAAGCATTTACGCCTTCCTGAATTCTTGCACCGCCGCTATCGTTAATACCAATTAGCGGAATGCCGTTTTTCATTGCTAAATCCATTATTTTAGTTATTTTACGAGCGTGCATTAATCCTAATGAACCGCCTGCAACTGTAAAATCTTGTGCAAAAATTGCTACGGGATGTCCGTATATAGTACCCGTACCGGTAATTACTCCGTCAGCCGGTAAATCTTTTTTATCTAATCCAAAATCTTTTGTTGTATGTTCAACAAATAAATCCACTTCTTGAAATGAACCGTCATCTAATAAATATTCAATCCTATCGCGTGCATACATTTTACCCATCGCTTTTTGTTTCTCAACAGCTTTGTTTCCTTCTGCCGGAATTACTTTTGCTTTTCTCTTAAAAAACTGAGAAATCTTATCTAAAAATGACATCTCTCTTCCTTATTAGTTGTAAATTCGTAAAAAATTTATTTTAGCGTGTATATTTAAGTATTTTTTACTTAAAATACAATATGTTAAAATAATTGTTAAAATATGAATTGCTAAATTTTTGTTTAAATCAAGCTAACTTATTGAAAAACAAATAGTTAAAAATGAAAAAATTATTATTTAACTCATTAATTATCGGCAAGATTGTATATTTTTATCAAAAATTGTACAACTTAGTAGAATTTTATAAAATTTTTTAAAATGCAATTATAAATATTTTTAATAAAAAAAAAGACGCTTTTTTAAGGAAGCGTCTTTTTTACTAAAGAATAAGATTATTTTTCGTTTAAAAGTTTCTCCATTTCATCCATTAATTGATTCATTCTATCAACTACGGCGATAATTGGTTCGGGGCTATTCATATCAACTCCGGCATCTTTTAAAACTTCGATTGGATATTTCGAGCTTCCGGATTTTAAGAATGTTAAGAATTTATCAATTGCAGGTTGTCCGTCTTTTTTAATTTTCTCAAAAATAGCTTGACTTGCTGCATATGAAGTAGCATATTGATATACATAGAAATTATAATAGAAATGAGGAATACGTGCCCATGTATAGCCTTCTTCCTTATCTGTAATCATCGATGGACCCCAATATTTTTGGTAAATATCCATGTAAGATTTTGTTAGAAATTCAGGGGTTAGGGCAACGCCCGATTCCATTTGTTCGTTAACGAATTGTTCAAATTCTGCAAAACGTGTTTGACGGAAGAAAGTAGTGGTAATTTTATTTAATTCTTTTTCAATTAATGCTAATTTTTCTTCTTTGGTTGTTGCGTTTTGAATTAAATAATCTAATAAAAACGCTTCATTAGCGGTTGAGGCAACTTCTGCCACAAAAATGGAATAATTTGCATAAGGAAAGGGCTGTGTGGTAACCGTAAAATATGAATGCATATTATGACCCATTTCGTGAGCTAATGTAAATACATCACTTAATTCGTCATTATAGTTTAACAATACGTAAGGATGTACTCCGTAAGCGTCATCCGAAGAATATGCACCGCTTCTTTTGTTCTCGGTTTCATACACATCAATCCAGCGATTATCAAAAGCCATATTAAGTGCTTTTTGATATTCAGATCCTAATGGAGCTAGAGATTTAATAACTAATTCTTTTCCGGCAGGATACGGATAAGTCTTTTTTACTGAAGGGAATAGAGTTACATATGTATCATAGGCATGAAAATCTTCCAACTTCAAGATCTTTTTCTTTAAATCACACCAGCGGTGTAAAACTTTTAAATTTGCATTTACGGTATTTACTAAATTATCGTATACTGTAAGCGGAACATTGTTTGGATCAAGAGATGCTTCTCTGGTATTTTTATATTTTCTAGCCTTAGCGTTAAACATTAAAGCCTTAATATTTCCGGTAAAACTGCTTAAAAGAGTGTTCTCATATTCCATATAAGGTTTATAAAAACCCCTGTAAACTCGTTCTCTATAAGCTCTATCAGTAGAATATAAACCTGCTGTGTATCTTCCCGCAGAAAGTTTTACTTCACCTTGATTATTTTCGCCAACAATTGTAGGATACTGGATATCGGCACCGCTGTATAAGCTAAAAGTATTAGCCGGAGTTTCCATTAACGGAGCAGCAAGAGCTAAAATATTTTCAACTTCGGGTGTTAATGTGTGACTTTGTGTTCTGTATAAGTTATCAAACATTTGTTTATAAACTTGCAATTCTTTCATTTCGCTAAAATATTTCTCAAGAGTCGATTTTGGAATTGCAACTAATTCAGGACGAATGAAAGATCCTGCTGAGGCAACTTTGCTGGATAAAGCACTAACTCTATCTGCCATTGCTAGGTATTTTGAATTTGCTAAATCCAAATCTCTTGCAAGACCTGCATATAAAGAGAGTTTATCCATTGTTATGGCAACTTTTTCGTCAAATTTCAATAACTCAAATAAATCCTTTGCACTTTTGCCAACTTTCCCTGTAAATTTTTGATATTCCGGTAAGGTTTTTTCAATTGTTAAAAAATCTTTTTCCCAAAGATCTTCGCTTGCATAAATGTCCTTCAAATTCCATGTATACTGCTCTTCAATTTGGTCATGTTTAGGTAGTGTACCGCTTGTTTCTTGAGCAAATAAGTTTTGTGAACCGGTTAAAACCATTGATGATATCATTAAAACCTTAAAACCATTAATTAAATTTTTTCTAATATTCATAATTAAACCATTGAATTTAATAGATTAGTGTTTTGGTAATCTTTCTAAGTATGAACTATTACTTAAAACGGTAAAAGATTCCGTTTGGCGTAATTTTTCTAAATTATCGCAATTCATATAACTCATTGCACTTTTTAATCCGTCCGAAATTGCATGAATTACACTTCTTACAGTCCCTTTATATGCAACCATAGTTTCTTCGCCTTCAATAAATTCTCCTTTCATTTTAACACCGAAAGAAGCTGAGCCACGGTATTTTTTCCAAAGTTGCCCATTATATTTAATAATTTCGCCGGGCGTTTCTTTTGTGCCGGCAAGCATCCTTCCTAACATAACCGTATCAGCCCCTAAAGCAATTGCTTTAGCAACATCACCGGGATTTTTAATTCCGCCGTCAGCAATAATATCAATTTTAAGATTATGGAGTTTTTTAGTAAAGTATACATCTAACAATGAAGAAACTTGACCTATTCCGATACCGGTTTGCACAGAAGTAGTACACATGCTACCTCCTCCGATACCAACTCTAATAGCATCTGCACCTGCATTAACAATATCTTTTAATGTTGATCCGCTTGCAATATTACCAACCATCACTTTCAAGTTATATTGTTTTTTTAATTTTTCACACATTTCCAAAACGTGAATATTGCTTGCATTCGCAGTATCTATACAAACAAGCACTTTTTTTTCTGCAAGTTTTTCTAAAAGCTCATCGGGTGCAGCTAAACTTACCGAAACAGCCTGAATTTTATTAAATGCACTTTCATCCGAGATTATTTCTTTTAAGGATGAATCAAATCGATTTAATACTCCCAAGCACCCTAAATCTTTTAACTCCAAAGCCATATTAATACCTGTTACCGTATCCATAGGACTAGAAACAACAGGTACACCTAATTCCATATCAACAAATCTACATGAAGTTTCTGCTTCGGTTCTACTCCTTAACGAGGATACTTCTTGCGGAATTAAACTTATATCATCATAAGTTAAAGAAAGCGAATATTCATTCAATTCTGATTTAGTGTAAATTTTCATAAACTCCTCTTTTGAAAAGGAGCGGTATTTAACCGCTCCTTAAAAATTATTTATTTTTCGTTTAATAATTTTTCCATCTCATCCATAAGTTGATTCATTTTATTAACAACAGCCTTAATCGGTGCGTCACTTGTCATATCAACTCCGGCATCTTTAAGAACTTCGATCGGATATTTTGAATTTCCGGCTTTTAAGAAACCTAAATATTTATCAATTGCAGGTTGTCCTTCTTTTTTAATTTTTGCAACAACAGCTTGACTTGCTGCATAAGAAGTAGCATATTGATAAACATAAAAATTATAGTAAAAATGAGGTATACGAGCCCAAGTATAACCTTCTTCGTCATCGGTTATCATAGCAGGTCCCCAATATTTTTGATACATATCTTTATAAGATTGAGTTAAAAGATCGGGTGTTAATGCAACGCCGGATTCCATTTGTTGATTTACAAATTTTTCAAATTCGGCAAAACGTGTTTGACGGAAGAAAGTTGTTGTGATATTATTTAATTGTTTTTCAATCAAAGCTAATTTTTCTTCTTTTGTAGTTGCATTTTGAATTAAATAATCTAATAATAAGGCTTCGTTTGTAGTAGAAGCAACTTCGGCAACAAATATTGAATAACCTGCATACGGATAAGGTTGATTTAATCCGGTGTAATGTGAATGCATGTTATGTCCCATTTCATGAGCTAAAGTAAATACGTCGTTTAATTCATTGTTCCAATTTAATAAAACGTAAGGATGTATTCCGAATGTTGTTCCGGATGAATATGCACCGCTACGTTTATTTTGTGTTTCGTGAACATCAATCCAACGATTATCAAAAGCATGGGTTAAACTTTTTATATAATCTTCACCAAGTGGTTGTAATGCTTTTACACATAATTCTTTACCTGCTTCATAAGAATACTCTTTTTTAACAGAAGGGAATAGTGTAACATAAGTATCGTAAGGATGAAAATCAGGTAAATTTAATACTTTCTTTTTTAATTCACACCATCTGTGCAAAGCAGTTAAATTTTCGTTAACTGATTTTACTAAATTATCATAAACTGCAACAGGAATGTTGTTGTTATCTAACGATGCTTCTAAAGTGCTGTTATATTTACGTGCTTTTGCGTTATAAATTAACGCTTTAATGTTACCTGTAAAACTAGTTAACAATGTATTCTTATAATCTTTATAAGGCTGATAAAATCCTTTATATACTCTTTCTCTATAAGCTCTGTCGGTTGAATATAATGCAGCATAATATCTACCGTCACTTATTTTAATATCTGATTTACCGTCTTCGGCTTTTACCATAGGATATTGAATATCTGCTCCGGTAAACATGCTAAAAGTGTTGTAAGGAACTTGTTCAACAGGGCTTGATAATGCTAAAATTTCTTCTAATTCAGGAGATAAAGTGTGTAGTTTAGTTCTATACAAGTTATCGAACATTTTCTTGTATATAGCAAGTTCTTTCTTTTCTTTCATGAATTTTTCTAATGTTGCTTCTGAAATTGCGACTAGTTCAGGACGAACGAAAGAACTTACAGTTCCTACTTGTGCACCTAAGTTGCTAATTCTTTCATACAAAGCTTGATATTTAGCATCAGCCAAATCTAAATCTTTCGATAAAGAAGCATATAAGAATAATTTTCCTAAAACTATACTTAATTCTTCATCAAATTTTAATACTTTGTATAAATCTTCTGCACTTTGACCGACTTTCCCTTTAAAGTCAGAGTATTTGTTCATATTCTCTTTAATATAATTAAAGTCTTTTTCCCAGTCGCTTTCCGTTTTGTAAATATCTGTTAAATTCCAAGTATACTTTGCCTCAATTTCGCTGTGTTTAGGTAATTCGCCGCTTTGTTGAGCAGTAATACTGCTGTTAAATAATATTGTTGTACATATCATAAAAAACAATACCTTAATTGATAAATTGTTAAATAAGTTGTGTAACATGTGTTATCCTCTGTTAGTTTCAAAATTATTTGATTAATTGCATTTTTTTAGTAATTGCGCCCGAGTTTGTATAAATAGTGTAAAAATAAGTTCCGCTACTTAATTTATCGGCTTTAAATTTAATCGAATAAAATCCGGGTGTTAACTCTTCATTTAATAATGTGGAAATTTCTTCTCCGATTAAATTCCTAATAATTACAGTGGTTTTAGACGTTTGATTTATAGAAAAAGTTATATTTGTTTCAGGATTAAACGGATTTGGATAGTTTTGAAACAAATTAAAATTAGAAAGATGTTCAATCGGCATTTCTTTTACATCTGTAAATGGTTCCGTAATTTCTGATAAATATCCGGGAACGGTGAATGACGGTATGTCAAACCCGGGTACGCTTACAG
>JAEXOD010000019.1 GCA_023447335.1 Bacteroidota bacterium | reverse complement strand
GTAACATACTTTTCCCATACAGAGCATATGGAAACGACGAGAAGAAAAAACTTTTATACGTGGCTATGTCAAGAGCAAAGAAGAAATTAATAATTACGGTAGCAAAAAATTATGACGGAAATTACACAACTAAAAGTCCCCTTCTAAAACCAGTTGAAAATTACTTCACAGATTAGATATCTAAAAATTAGAAGTTGGCTGTATGTAAGCTTATAAAAAATGTTGTCCCTTTATTTATTGTGCTTTCCACCCAAATTTTGCCGTCATTTTTTTCAACAAACTCTTTACAAATTAATAGACCTAAACCTGTACCTGATTCGTGCAATGTACCGGGTGTAGTTTTATCATTTGATAAAGTAAAAATTTTTGAAAGTTTTTCAGATGTCATCCCTATCCCAAAGTCTTGTACTGATAAGACTAATTCATTATTTTGGTTTTTAATTCCTATAATAATTTTCCCGTCGATAAAACTAAATTTAATTGCATTTGAAATTAAATTCCTCATAACGGTTTCAATCGAATATTTATCTGCAAGACAATACTGATCAGGATCTCCGTTTATTTCAATCTTAATATTTTTAACAATTAAAACATCTTTATATAAAGGTAAAATGTTCTTAATAACTTCGAAAATGTCAAGACGTTCGATATTTAGTACAAGTCTATTGGTCTGTAAGCGTGCCCAACTTAATAAATTTTCTAATAACCCATAAATTACTTTAGCAGAATTATAGATATTATCGGTTAATGTTTTAATATCTTTTTTATCACATATTTCAAAATTTTGGGCTAAAAAAGAAGCCGATCCGAATAAAGAATTAAAAGGATTTTTTAGGTCATGGGCAATAATAGAAAAAAATTTGTCTTTATTTAAATTTGCTTCTATAAGTTGTTGTTCTGATTTTTCTAACTCATATTTTGCTTGCAGTAACTCATGTTTTTGAATTTCTAATATTTTGTTTTTTTCGTTTATTTGCCTATATGATTGCCTTAAAGATTCTTCAAGTTCTTTTTGTGATGTTATATCAGTCATTTGTAATAAAATTTCTTCGGGGTAGTCTTTCTCATCTTTTGTAAAAACAATTCCCCTGCATAATAACCATCTAATCTGATTATCTTTAAGTAAAAGACGGAAGGAACACTCATGAATATTTTCATCATTAGATGCAATTAGCAAGTTGCTCTCTTCCAAAAAACGCTTTAAATCATCAGGATGAATTAGACTCATAAATTTAATAAAAGTCAATTCTTCTTGTTTGCCGTCAATACTTTTATTCATCAAAGAATGATTTGTAAAAGTGAAAATTTGACTTTTTATGTTAAATATCAAGATTGTATCCGGTGTAGTTCTTGATATTTTTTCAATTAAAGACTTTTTTTCTTTTTCAGATTGTAATAATTTGATTTTATTAGTGATATCTAAAATAATACCCATAATAACCGGCTTTCTTTCCGAACTTTTTATATATGTGGATGTTAAACTTGCGTATAGTATCGAATTATCTTTTTTTAAATATCTTTTTGTAAATTCAAGCTTGTTAACGTTACTATTTAATAAATTATACGTCAAACTTTTTTCATTCGTATAATCCTCAACAAGTGTAATATCCGATACAAATTTAGTTAAAAGTTCTTCTTTAGTATATCCTAACATACTACAAAACTCAGGATTTACTTCAAGGATTTTTCCTGTATCTGCCTCAACACTTACTATACCTACAGGAGCTTTTAAAAATAAGGATATAAACTTACTTTCACATTCGGCGCATAAATCTTCACTCATCATGCGTATAAAGACCGAATAATATAGAATTTCGTTAAAAATAATACTATTTAGTATTATTTTAGCAAACCTAGAAGTATTATTAATTTCTATATAGTCAAAATATTCATAACTGTTATTATTACTTTCATTCAAAAATTCTAATAATTGTTTTTCGTTATTCGGATTATTCAATTTAATTTTTCCGTGCAGTTGATACAAATCAACAATATTCAAATCTGAATTAGTGAAAATTATTTTTTTGGAAGCATCAAAAAGAAAAAACAAATCGTTACATACTTCACCTAATACTTGAGCCAAGATTTGAAGAAAATCATTATTATCGCTCTTATGGAATGTCGTTTCCATACAATTCTCAAGTTTTAAATAAAATATTAATTTGTTTATTAATATTATCGAAAGATTAAGTAAATTATTTAGCTGTTAAATCAATCTAAAGCATAATTTAAATCCGAGATTAAATCGTCAATATCTTCTATTCCCACACTCAGCCTAATTAATGAATTTGTTATACCTAATCTCAATCTTTCGTTTTCGGGAACTGAAGCATGAGACATCGTAACAGGGTGATTTGATAAACTTTCTACCCCACCTAAACTTTCCGCTAGAGTAAATAATTTTGTACTCTCAAAGAATTTTTTTGTTATTTCAAAATCGCCGGTATCAAATGAGATCATTCCTCCAAATCCACTCATTTGTTGTATAACAAGACCATATTGAGGATGCGATTTAAGACCGGGATAATTTACACTTTTTACTTTTGGATGCTTTTCTAAATATTCAGCAACAATCAATGCATTTTGTTGATGTTTTTCCATCCTAACCGCAAGAGTTTTTGTCGATCTTAAAGTTAAGAAACAATCAAACGGACTTGGTACTGCTCCTATTGCTTTTTGAATAAATCTAATCTTGTTATTTATTTCTTCCGAGTTTGTGATAACTATTCCGCCAATTATGTCGCTATGACCGTTTAAGTATTTAGTAGTACTATGTAAAACTATATCTGCCCCCAAAAGCAAAGGCTTTTGAAAATATGGGCTCATAAACGTATTATCAACTACTGAAATTAAATTAAATTTCTTGCAAATATCTGTTACTGCCACAATATCAGTTAAGGTTAGCATCGGATTAGAAGGTGTTTCCATAAATACCAACTTAGTATTATTCGTAATCGCATTTAATACATTTAGCGGATTTGTCATATCAACCCAAGAAAATGTGATGCCGAAGTTTTTAAAAAACATTTCGAATAACCTATATGTGCCTCCGTAAATACTATCGGTAGCAATTATATGATCACCACTTTTTACTAATCCCATTATTGATTGTACTGCAGCAACTCCGCTCGAAAAAGAAATTCCAAACTCTCCTTTTTCTAATAGGGCTATATTTTTTTCCAAACTTTCTCGGGTTACATTGTTTGTTCTTCCGTAATGGTAACCTTTGTTATTTCCCAAACCAAAATTGGCATAAGTTGAGGTCATATAAATCGGAGTTATTACTGCATTGGTTGTTAAATCAAAATCTTGTCCGCCGTGTATAGCATCTGTTGAAAATCCCATAAGTCACCTAAATTTTTAATAGTTAATTGTAAATTAAAAAAATAATTAATAAATACATTGTAGTTAATTTATATTTTGTATAATTTAAAATATAAATTTTTAGAGGATATATGAAGAAACTATTAATTATTGTTATATTTTTTGGAGTTTTCATTTCGTTATTAGCCCAAAGCTCAGGATATTTTCCGACAAATTTAGGTTATGTATGGAATTATAAATTAACTCCGCTTGATAGTTTGGGTAATCCAAATTATGAATTTTCGACAGCTCGTATTGATTCATTTTCTTCAACAGGAATAATACAAGGTAAGGAATCAAAAATCATTTTATCAAAAAACGGTCCAATCTCTACAATAAATGCTCAACCTTTTTTAGATAGTAATTTTGTTAATTTTGACGGAAATATTGCAAATGTTTATTTTTCGATAATTGATATTGATAGTATGGTTATAAGCGATAGTTTAATTGGAGTAATACCGCCTGAATTACAAGAATTAATAGGTTTTATAAAGTCTTTATCTGGTTGGTACCCGATTTATAATTTTGCTGCTTCAGTTAATCAAACAACAACTCTGTTTTCAAAAGATACTACAATCACAATTGATTCTGTAGATATTCCTTTAAGGTTTGCAGTAAAAACTAAACGCTTAAGTGATGAGATTTTACAAACATATTTAGGCACTTTTACATGTAAAAAATTTGAGGTGTCTTTAGCGGTTAGTATAGTTGTTCAAATAGCTCCCCCTCCTTTTCCTCCGATTGTATATGATTTAATTAAATTCCCTCAAACAAGCTGGATAGCCCCGAATTTATGGGTATTAAAAGACTATATGCCAAATGTTTCTACTGTAAGCG
>JAEXOD010000015.1 GCA_023447335.1 Bacteroidota bacterium | reverse complement strand
ATGCATGTAACACATATGTTTAATGCTATGAAACCTATGCATCATAGGCATCCTAGTTTAATGACTGCCGCCCTTTTACGCGAAGAATTGAAAATTGAATTGATTGCTGATACTTTTCATGTGCATCCGGCAATGATGGAACTTTTGTTAAAATTTAAAACTCCTAAAAATATTGTTTTAATTACCGATTCGATAAGAGCAGGTGGTATGCACGAAGGAGAATATCATTTCTCCGATCAGAAAGTTTTTCTAAAAGATAATATTGCAACTCTTGAAGACGGTACACTAGCAGGTAGTACGTTAACCTTAAATAGGGCTGTTAAAAATTTATTGGACACCACCGAAGTGAAAATTACTGATGCATTTAGAATGGCTTCATTAAACGGAAGCAAAGTGATTGGTGCAGGGCGAGGAATTTTGGCAGCCGGAAAAATTGCCGATATAGTTGTTCTAAATGGAAATTATGATATCGAAATGACTTTAATAGCGGGGAAAATTAAATATCGAAGATCTATTAAATAATGTTTATAATTTATATAAATATAATAAGTTATACATAATTGCTTGATATGGAATATAATGATTAGTATACAAATTTTTAATTTAAATAATTATATTAATAAAAGTAGACTTTTAAAAAAATATCCTAGTTGTAATTTTTTTACGAAAGAATTAACCTATAGCTTCGTAATTGAAATAATTAGTAATATTGAAATTCAAATTATTAAGCACGATAAACAAATTTATTTAAATAATAAAAATTGTTTGATATTTTTTAATAATATAAGTGAAGTTATTAATATTTCGATTTCGTTTGCTGATTATATAAAAAATGAAATTGAAATTTGTGCTAATAATTATTTCTTATATTCGAATAGAATTGAAAAATTTAATAATGATTCAAAACTTGGAAACGATGCTAAAAGCAATTTATTTAGCATTATGGGAATACTAAATGTTACGCCGGATTCTTTTTCTGACGGCGGAAAGTATCTCAGTTTAGAGGATGCATATCTCCATTTCAAAATGCTTCACCAGAACGGAGCAGATATTATTGACATTGGAGGAGAATCATCAAGACCCGGAGCAGCGGAAATAAGTGTAGATGAAGAAATTAATAGAACTCTTCCTCTTATAAATAAAATTATTACAGAAAATCCTGATGTAATTATTTCGATTGATACCAAAAAAGCGAAAGTAGCAGAACAAGCATTGTTATCAGGTGTTAAAATAGTTAATGATATAAGTGGTTTTGAATATGATAAAAATATGTTGGATGTGTTAATTAAATACAAACCAATATATGTTTTGATGCATATGAAGGGAATACCGTTAAATATGCAAGATTCACCTGTTTATGATGATCCGGTTAAAGAAATTATTTACTTTTTTAAAACAAAAATTAAAATCCTAAATGAAATTGGTATTAATAATATTATTTTAGATCCCGGGATAGGTTTTGGAAAAAGACTTGAAGATAATTTAGAAATTATTAGTCGACTTGATGAGTTTAAAATTTTAGGTTATCCGATAATGATTGGTTTATCTAAAAAGAGATTTTTGGGAAATATTACTAACTCAAGTGTTTCAGAAAGAGATATTGAAACCATTATTATGGAGACTATAGCCGTAAATAACGGAGCAAGCTTTATTCGAACACATGAAGTAGAAAATTGTAAAAAACTTAAACTATTGTTTAATCATTATAAATACCCGATAAAAAATGGTTGAGATATTTAAAATAGGCTTTTTATCTTTTACGTTTTTAGATTTAATAGATATTGTACTTGTAACCTTAATTATATATAAATTATATAATTTTATAAAAGGAACAATAGCGCAACAAATATTTTTAGGTTTAGTTTTAGTACTTCTTTTATCGTTTATTGCTCAAGCAGCAAACTTTAAAGCTTTAGGATGGT
Source organism: Bacteroidota bacterium (assembly GCA_023447335.1). GTDB lineage: Bacteria > Bacteroidota > Ignavibacteria > Ignavibacteriales > Melioribacteraceae > JAEXOD01. Next base: position 21,816 of record JAEXOD010000015.1, on the reverse strand, counting down.
TATTAAAATTAATTACCGATATTTGGGTTATAGCCTTTATTGTTTTATTTCAACCTGAAATTAGAAGAGTTTTAGTTATGCTTGGTCGATATCCGCTTTTAAAGAAATTTGCAAAACCGGATACCGAAATTGCGAATATTTTAACTGAGGCTTCATTTGAAATGGCTAAAAATCAACATGGGGCATTGATTGTAGTAGTGAAAGCAGTGGGAATTCGAGGTATCGTAGAAACCGGAACTTTGTTAAATGCAAAGTTGGATAAACTATTATTACGAAGTATTTTTTATCCTCGTTCTCCGATGCATGATGGTGCTGTTATAGTTAGAGACGGAATAATTGAGGCTGCAAAATGTACCTTACCCCTAACAAACAATACATCTATTGATGGAGTAAACTTAGGGATGAGACATCGAGCAGGTGTAGGTATTTCCGAAACTGCAGATGTTATTAGTATTATAGTATCTGAAGAAACAGGAACAATTTCGGTAGCTGAAGGCGGAAGATTAAAGAGAGGACTTTCCAAAGAAGCATTAAGAAATTACTTGAATGATAGTTTAAACTTTACAAAAGAAAAAAGTTGGAAAAGTATATTTGAGTAAATACAATAATAAAGTAGCTGCAATCATTCCGTTTTATAATGAATCGGGTAAAATTGATAAAGTAATTAACAAAGTATTACAGTTTGTAGAAATAGTGATTTGTGTTGATGATGGCTCTTTAGATGACTATTACACTCCAATTTTTTTAGATCATAGAGTACAACTTATTAAGCATGAGAAAAATTACGGAAAAGGAAAAGCCTTAAATAGCGGAATATCTGCAGCGATCAAAAAAAATATGGACTATGTTATTTGTATTGACGGAGATTTGCAGCATGACCCAAATTTTATTCCAACATTTCTTACAGAAAGTGCAAATTATGATATAGTTATTGGTAAACGAAATTTTAAATCAGTTAGCATGCCAATTTCAAGAAAAATGAGCAATTTTTTTTCTTCAAAAATTTTAAGTATTTTAAGCGGTCGAAAAATATTGGATAGTCAAAGTGGTTATAGGTTGATAAAGTTAAAAATATTCGATAATATTGTAGTTAGAAGTAACGGTTTTGAAGCTGAAACTGAGTTGCTGTTAAAAGCTTCCTTTAATGGGTATAATATAGGGTTCATTCCGATTTCAACAATTTATTCGGAAAATGATGACAGTAAAATAAAAAATTTAAATTCAATTATTGGATTTGTAAAGATTATTGTAAACTGCTTTTATGAAAAATATAAGAAAAAAACAAAAAATTAAAGGATTAAAAAATGATATTAGCTTTAAAAAAGCTGCTCGAATTATCACTAATGATAAATTGATAAACTTAATTAAACTAATAGAAAAATATTTAAAAGAAGAATCTATCGAAAATTTACATGATTTACGTATTGCTATTAGAAGACTAAGATATTCGATTGAGTTGTTTTATGATTGTTTCCCTGAAAAAACTTATAACGATTTCTATAGATTTTTAGAGATGTTGCAAGATAAATTGGGTGAAGCAAGGGATTTAGACGTAATGAGTGAAAAACTTCATTATTTTGAGACAAATTATGGAATTACTATTCCACTAAATTTACATTCTGAAATGGAAATAAAAAGAACGGAATACCAAATTCAAATTATTGAACTATTAAAGATTTTCATGTCGTCAAAACTAACTAAAAAATTTTTAATTATTAAGCCAAGGTGACAAATGAAATTACGATATTTTTCTCATTCAGCCTTTCAAATTACTACCCAAAACGGGGTTAGAATTTTAATTGATCCTTTTTTGGACGGAAACCCGACCTCTCCGATAAAATCAGATCAAATCGAAGCAGAGTATATAATTATTACACATGGGCATGGTGATCACTTTGGTGATGCATTCAAAATTGCAAAAAGATGTAATTCTACTTTTATATGTGTTGATGAAATTGCAAATTATTGTATTTCAAAAGGTTTTAGAGCACATAACATGCATATTGGCGGTGGTTTTAATTTTGATTTTGGTCGAGTTAAGTTTACGATTGCTCATCATGGATCGTTAACTCCTGACGGACATTATGGTGGTCAACCAGCGGGAGTTTTGGTTTTTGCAGATAATAAATGCATATATCATACCGGTGATACGGGATTGTTTTATGACATGAAACTAATAGGGGACTTAAACAAAATAGATTGTATGCTTTTACCTATAGGGGATAACTATACAATGGGAATTGATGATGCATTAAGAGCGTTAGATTTTGTAAACCCCAAATTTGCTATCCCAATGCATTATAATACATTTCCGGTTATTAAAGCTGATCCATATAAATTTAAAGAGAAAGTTGAGAATATAAATAAAAATTGTAGAGTATTAGAATACGGAGAAGAAATAACTATTTAGTTATTGTATAATTATGAGTAAAGTAATTGCTATCGCAAATCAAAAAGGCGGCGTAGGAAAAACATCAACCGCCATTAATTTAGCAGCATCTTTGGCAGCTGCAGAAAAGAATATTTTAATAATAGATATTGATCCGCAAGCCAATTCTACAAGCGGAATAGGTGCAGAACCTTACGACATTTCTGTTTATGAAGTTTTATTGGGATTAAACGATATAAATGAGGCAATAGTAAAAACTCCAATGTCAAATCTAGAGATATTACCGTCACATATTAACTTAGTTGGTGCAGAAGTTGAAATGGTGTCTGTAGAAAACAGAGAGAATTTATTAAAAGAAGCTTTTAAATCATTGACCAAATCATATGATTTTATCTTAATAGACTGTCCACCTTCTTTAAGTTTGTTAACTTTGAATGCTTTTACTGCAGCAGATTCTGTATTGATACCTGTTCAATGCGAGTATTTTGCTCTTGAGGGGCTGGGACAATTATTGAATACCGTAAATTTAGTTAAAAAAAGTCTCAATCCGAATTTAGCAATTGAGGGAGTTTTGTTAACAATGTATGATAAGCGAGTAAGATTATCTAATCAAGTTTATGAAGAAGTAAAAAGGTTTTTTGGAAATAAAGTTTTTAAAACTGTAATCCAACGAAATGTTCGAATATCAGAAGCTCCAAGCCATGCCAAACCTGTTCTTTTATATGATTCATTATCCATTGGAGCACAAAACTATATTTCTTTAGCAACAGAAATTATTCAAAATAACATTAAAACGAGTTAAATAAATGAGTAAATTTAAACCCGGATTAGGACGTGGATTAGATGCCCTAATTAAAACAAATATTGATGAGAAGAATGATGCACAAGATTCTGTGAAATTAGCCGAACAAATTAGTGTTGATGACGGAAACTCTTTAGACATACTTGTTAAAATCCCTATATTTAATATTTTACCAAATCCTTATCAACCGCGCCTAAGTTTTTTACCGGACGCTTTGGATGAGCTAAAAAAATCTATACTTGAAAACGGGTTAATTCAACCAATAACGGTTAGAAGAGCCGGCGACAAGCAATATGAATTAATTTCTGGAGAAAGAAGACTTAGAGCATGCAAAGAAATAGGTTTTTCCGAAATTCCTGCTTATATAATTGTTGTTGATTCAAAAGAATCAATGATTGCATTAGCTTTGATAGAAAATATTCAGAGAGAAAAATTAAATGCAATTGAAATTGCTCAGGCATATAAAAGATTGTTAGAAGAATGTAATTTAAGTCAAGAAGAGATTGCTAAACGAGTAGGTAAAGATAGAACGACAATTACAAACTTTTTAAGATTATTAAAACTACCTAATATTATTCAAGATAGTGTAGCAAAGGAAGAGATATCAGGTGGACATGCGCGTGCTTTACTTTCATTGCCTTCTGAAGCTTTACAAATTGAATTTTTAGGGAAAATTATAAATCAAAATCTTTCTGTTAGAAAATTAGAAAATCTTGTAAAAAAGTTTTCTGAGGGTTCTACAGAAATTATTAAAATTGTTTCAGAAAAATCTGACAAACAAAATAATTTGTCAAATCTTTCTGTGCGTGATTTAGAAAACAGATTGCGAAACATTTTAGGAACAAAAGTTGAGTGTAAGCAGCTTAAAGATGGTTCCGGAAATATACATATAGAATTTTATTCGGATGATGAACTTGAAAGATTATTGGATTTATTTGAAATTATTGCACAAAACAACTATTAAAATTACACTTATTCTGCTCATTTTTTCCGGTGTAATTTTTTGTCAAACGGAACAAAACAATAATGAAAACGTCATAAGAAGTGACTCTAGTTTTGTGATGTCTAAATCACCTTGGGGTGCAGTACTGAGAAGTGCTGTATTACCGGGATGGGGTCAAATTTACAATGAGTCTTATTGGAAAACTCCGATAATTGCAGGAATTACTGCGTACTTTATATATGGTTGGATAGATAATAATAAACTTTATATTGAAAACAAAGATCTTTATAATACTGCATTATTGAATAATAGTAATTTGATAAACGGATACAAAAAAAGGCGTGATTTTTATAGGGATCAAAGAGATATGTTTTTGTTTTATATAGGTTTGACTTATTTCTTAAATATGGTTGATGCTTATGTAGATGCTCAAATGTTTGATTTTTCGGTAAGTGAAGATGTTATTTCAAATAATAAAATGTTAAATATTAAATTTTTCTTCTAATATGCAAAATAACTCAGAATGTCCAAATTGCAAATCTATTAATCCATTTTATCAATTAGTTTGTAAAAATTGTAAATCGTACATCAGAGAAAAAATATTTAATATTGATTTTTGGAATACATTCTGGCACATGTTTGATTCTCCGATAAAACAATTACAAAATGTAGTATTTGCAGATCACAAAAATTTTCTACTTTTTACTTTATTTTTAATATCATTTAAATTTAGTGTTAATACATTTGTACTCACAAATATATTTCGTCCTAAGATAAATTTAACATCAGATGTTTTGATTAATATGTTTTATCTTATTTTGTCATTTAGTTTAATATTTGTCATATATTCATTATTATATAAGTTTATCTTGAAGATATTTAATATTGAAACAAGATTTAAAGATAATCTCTCTGTTTTTGTTTACAGTCAATCAGCTATTTTATTCTCATTATTTTTTGTTTTTCCTGTCCAATTAGGTGTTTTCGGAGTGCATTGGTTCGTTTTTAATCCTTCTCCATTGATGATTAAACCCAATGTTGCTTATGCATTATTATTTTTGGACTTAGTTTTTTTTATTTGGGGCTTTTTACAAACAGTATTTGCCCACTATATTCAAACAAAAGCTCTTTCATTTTCGCTATTTTCAGCAATAATTTTTTATGGATTAATAACGCTATTATTTAGTTATTTTCCGTTCGTTATTAGCTAGATAATCATAGATGATTCCGTATCTTAAGCCTCTGGTGCTTACAAGAGTTCTATATTGTTGTAACTTATCTAAAATTTGCTCCAAAATTATTGCTCCTGTTAGTATTAGGTCTTCACGTCCTAATAGAACATCGCCGAATTTTTGCAGTATCTCTTTAGGAGTTAAAGTCTCAAGTTCAAGTATTAGATCTTTAATACTCGTTGACGTTAAAAATTTATTTTCTACATATTCATCATTATAGTCTTTAATTTTTTGAATCATACAACTTAATGAAGTCGGAGTACCGGCAACTGAGATTATATTCGTGTTATCACACAAATTAAATGGAAAGATAAAGCTTTCTGAGATGAACTTTTTCATCATAGTTATTGAGTTGTTGTTATAATTATCAAGATTATTTATAAATTTATCGGTTAAAGTGACAACTCCAATTTTAAAACTCTGTGCAAATAAAATATCTTTGTCATTTCCGTAAATAATTTCAGTACTTCCGCCACCAATATCAATTACAAGATAATTATCATTTTTAGGTGCATTTGAAATCGATCCAATAAATGATAACTTAGCTTCTGTATGCCCGCTAATAATTTCTATTCTTAATCCGGTTTCAGAAAATACTCTACGAATAACTTCCCGGTTGTTGGTTGCACTACGCATTGCTTGGGTTGCAAAAGGCAAAATTATCGAGCAATCATATTCGGAACAGATAGTCTTATATTCATTAAGGATGCTTATTAATAATTCAATTTTTTCATCAGCTATTTTACCGGTTGAATTTAAGTCTTTTCCTAATCTCGGCATTCTATAAACATTTAACAAAGGTACCAAATTATTATTATCAATTTTAGCTATTAACAATAAGACAGTATTTGTTCCTATATCAATTGAAGCAATATTCATATTTTTTTTGTATTTTTGTATTTTTAAATATTTAGGATATTAATTTATGGAAAATTTATCAAAAATTTCGAAATATTTGCTTTTTTTATGTGTATTATCTTTTATTGTTTGGAGCGGCTCGTATATTGCAAAATATATGTTAATATATCAATTTTTCGAACCCGAAATGATATTAAAACCAGCTTTTAAAAATTTAGATTTTGCACCAATATTTAGAACAATTTCTCCTATATTTACGATAAATATTTTTGCTTATCCTATTTATTTTGTAATTTTAATACTTTTTGTTTTTTCTTCTAAATTTAGTATTAAGAATGAAGGCTGGTTATTTATTATTTTACTTTTTACAATTTTAACAGCACCTTTCGAATTTTTTACATTATATAAAGACTTCGCTATATTAAATCTAATTAATGCCGGCAAATTTGAAGGACTTATCAATGTGATTAAAGAAAAAATAATTGATCAAAGTAGTTTTCCGATTGTACAGTTTCTTTTTATTTGTTCCGTTGTATTCTTAATAGTTTTTAAGCCATTAAGAAAAAAATAGTATGAAAATAAAAGAAAAAGAACTTGAAGATTTACTTAATGATTTAAAATCGCTTGCTACACAAATGGGGGCAAAAGTTAGATTTGAAAAAGGTGATTTTAAGGGTGGTTATTGTTTATTAAAAGAAAATAAAGTTATTGTTCTTAATAAAATATCTAATCTTCAGCGTAAAGTGATAACTTTGGCTGCTGCTCTAAAAGAATTAGGGTTGGATGATATTTATATTTCTCCAAAATTGAGAGAATTTATTGACGAAATGGATGAGACTAAATGAAAATATTAATTATTAACGGACCGAATCTAAATTTACTTGGAAAAAGGGACAGTTCACAATACGGTCAATTAACATTAGATGATATTGAAAAGCTTGTAAAACAAAATTATAAAAATGATTTGATAGAATTTTTTCAATCGAATATTGAAGGCGAAATTGTTAATGCTATTCAAAATTCATCAAGTTATTTTGACGGATTAATTATAAATGCGGGTGGTTATTCTCATACTTCTATTGCAATAAGAGATGCACTTGATATAATTAAAATTCCGAAAATAGAAGTTCATTTATCTAATTTAGCTGCAAGGGAAGAGTTTCGTCATAATATGATAACAGCTCCGGTTTGTAACGGATATCTAAGCGGATTTAAGGAGAATGGGTATTTGGGAGCAATTTATTTATTAAAATTGATTTTGGAGAGTTCAAATGATTAAAGCTATTGTTTTTGATTTAGATAATACATTGATGGATTTCATGAAAATGAAAAGGCGTGGTATACAGGCTGCAATTAATGCTATGCTTGATGCAGGTCTTAATATTTCATTTAGTGAAGCATTGGAAAAAATTAACAAGATTTATCAAGCTCAGGGGATGGAATATCAACAGGTTTTCGATTTATTTCTTCATAACGAATTAAATCGAGTTGATTATAAAATATTAGCTGCTGGTATAGTTGCATATCGTAAAGCAAGAGAAGCAGAATTAAATCCATATCCACATGTGTTTCCAACTTTGATTTGTCTTCAAAAAATGGGATTAAAGCTTGGTATTGTATCAGACGCTCCCTCTAAGGAAGCATGGTTAAGATTAGCGTATTTAAATTTTCATCATATATTTGATTCTATTGTTACATTTGATGATACTTATGAAAGAAAGCCGTCACCGGTTCCGTTTAAAACTATACTAAATAAATTAAATGTTAATCCGGAAGAAGCCTTAATGGTTGGTGATTGGGTCGAAAGAGACATAGTCGGAGCTTCTAATATAGGAATGAAGACTGCTTTCGCAAAATATGGCGATACCTTTAATACTGAAGTTCATAATGCCGATTATGAATTAAATGATATTAAAGAACTTGTAACAATTGTTAAACAACTTAATAATTTGTAAAATTAAATTAAAGTTGTTTTTCAAATAAGATTTACAACTTGATTTATTATAATTATTTAATTAAATTGATTAAAGTAATTAATTTGTTAATGTTTGGACTTATTCAATGAAAAAGTTGTATTACTCTATTAGTGAAGTTAGTAAACTTGCAGAGGTAGAACAATATATTCTTCGATATTGGGAGAGTGAATTTGAGCAACTTCGTCCTTCAAAAAATAGAGCAGGAAACAGAGTTTACACTAATGAGGATATAAAATTAATATTTAAGATTAAAAAACTTTTGCGCGACGAAAAATATACTGTTGAGGGCGCAAAACGTGTTTTAGAAGAAGTTGATGACAAAATCGAAAATCTTGATAGCTTAAATACCAATACCGAAGTTGAAGAAATAATTGATGAAAAAGAAAAATTAAAACGTGATTTAATGGAGTTACGAAACTTTTTAGTTGACATTAAACGTTATTTATAAAAATAACATTTTGGAGTCAACAATGATTAAATCTGTTAAATTTAATACCCCAATTTCAATCAAAATTATTGAATCTTTCTTAAATAATCCTTCTTATGAAATACGTGAGGAGACCAATACAATTATATTAGATTATTTTGATACTGCATTAGACATTAAAATAAATCAAAATAGTGAAATTGAAGAAGTCTATTGTTACGATGAATTTCTTTGTAACGAAGAAAATTTATTAGGTTTTGCTTACGCTATTTTACCCGAAGAAGGAAATTATATAATAGCACACGATAGCCTTGGAACAGAATATAAATATAATAAAAAATCTTTAGAAGAGTATTTGGAAGAATACTAGTTTTTTGAATAAATTATTAATAAATGAACGGGTTTGTTGTAAATTTTATTGAAGAATTTATCTATCAACTTCCATACTTTAAAGGGGAGGAATCTTAATATAACATATGTTCTAAGAAATATTAATAACTTATTTCCAAATATGAAATATTTTATTCTTGAGTTTGGTAAATCTTCGCATAGCTTTATAAAAAAATGTTCAGTAAAACTGTGAAGATGAGAATGAATGGGAGTTTTTTTGTTGCAGTGTGTACATAAGACATATCTTAAAACTTCATTATAAGGTGTACTAATAATTAAATTTCCATTTTTTGGAAGCAAATTATATAAGGATATAATAAATTCTTTGGGATTTGTAACATGTTCTATTACTTCGCTTGAAATAATTGAATCTACTTTTTCTGTTTTAAAGCTTGGATTAAAGGAATCGGTAACCACGCCTAGGTGGTTACCGTTGTTAGTAATTTTTTTGCTTTTCACTACATTTTTTATAGATAAATCGGAAGAAATAACTTTAACATTAAAATTTGTAAAATAATTAGCTACCCATCCTGATCCGCAACCAATATCTAAAATAAGTTCAGAATTTTTATCCGTTACAGAAATAATAAATTCTCTTAATCTTTTTTCGTCATCTTTAGTAGCTCCGAATCTTTCTTCAAAATAATCAAATTCTTCTGCATCTGTTTTATAATGTTCAATATAATCGAACTTATTTAACAACTTTTACCTCATCTACATCATTAACAAAAAATACTAATAAAGCTGCAATAAATAATGAAAAACCGCCTAATAGTAAAGCATAAATAGCCTCACCGGCAAAAAACTTTTTAACAAAAAACCCTAATATTGCGGCGGCAACAATTTGTGGAATAACTATAAAAAAGTTAAAAATTCCCATGTAGACTCCCATTCTTTCTTGAGGTAAAGCACCTGCTAAAATAGCATAGGGCATGGATAGTATAGAAGCCCATGCTAAACCGATACCGATTTCTGATAAAATTAACAAATCAGGGTTTGAAATAAAATAAAACGATACTAAACCAATACTTCCAGCTATTAAACAAATTGCATGAGTAACTTTTCGGGATGTTCGATTTGCAATTACAGGTATTAGGAAAGCAAACAAGGCTGCAAAAGCACTATAAGATGCAAATAAAATTCCTACCCAGTTTGCACCCGTATTATATTCCACGGATTTTGGATCTGTAGCTTTATAAATATGGTGAGTAACTGCAGGGGTAGTATAAATCCACATAGAAAATAAAGCGAACCAAGTAAAAAACTGAACAACAGCTAATGTAATCATAGTTTTTGGCATTTTGATCAGAGAATCAAAAATTTCTATTACTCCTTTAGAAAACCCAAAATTTTCTTTTTTCTTTTTTTCAAATTCATTAAGGTCTATAGGAGGGTATTCTTTTGTTCTTAAAACAGTCCAAAGAACTGCACCAAAAAAGGCAATTGCTCCTAAGTAGAAAGAATAAGTAACTGAATCAGGGATTTGACCGGTTGGCGCCTCGTTTGCTATGTTAAACCAATTCGTCAATATGTAAGGTAAAGCACTTGCAACCACAGCACCTATTCCGATAAAAAAACTTTGGACAGCAAAACCCAAAGTTCTTTGTTCGCTTGGTAATAAGTCAGCAACTAATGCTCTAAAGGGTTCCATACTAATGTTAATTGAGGCATCCATTAGCCAAAGCATACCGGCTGCCACCCACAAGTAAGGTGAATTAGGCATAATTATTAACCCAACAGAGGCTAAAATTGCACCTACTAAAAAATACGGTCTTCTTCTTCCAAGTTTAGACCAAGTATTATCGCTCATATAACCGATAATTGGTTGAACTATTAATCCGGTAACAGGTGCAGCAATCCATAAAATAGGTATATCATCAATATTTGCCCCTAAAGTTTCAAATATTCTGCTAACGTTAGCATTTTGAAGAGCAAATCCGAATTGTATCCCTAAAAATCCGAAACTCATATTCCAAATTTGCCAAAATGAAAGTTTTTGCTTCATTTTTTATCCTTAAATTAAATTAAAAGTAATTATGATTATTTTATTTATAAAATTACAAAAAATGTTTGTAAATTTAATATAATTAAGGAATATTTTATTTTTTTTTCATATTTTCAAATATTAAAAATAATTTAATATGATAAAGGATAGAACAGTACAAAGAAAAATTGAACATATTGAACTTTGTTTAAATTCAGAAGTTGAATATGTTAAAAGCAACGGTTTTGAAAAATACGAATTTATTCATAGTGCAGTTACTTCGGTTGATTTTAATAGAATTACATTTTCAACCGATTTTATTGATAAAAAGATAAGATATCCTATGATTATTTCCTCAATGACCGGTGGTGCTAACGAATCACTAAATATTAATAAAAAGTTAGCTGAATTGGCGTCTGAAATTAATATTCCGATAGGTGTCGGAAGTCAAAGGCAATTATTAGAATCTGATAGGTTTGTTGATTCATTTAAAATTTTGAGACAAATCGCAAAAGATGTTCCGATCATATCTAATATTGGTATTTCTGAAATAATTAAATTATATAAGCAAAATGATTTAAATAAAGTTAATAAAATAGTTGAAATATTAGAATCAGATGCATTATATGTACATCTTAATCCTGCACAAGAACTTTTCCAAGTTGAAGGAAATAGAGATTTTTCTTGTTCGATGGAAAGTCTTGAAGCGTTGATTACAAAATTAAATATTCCGATATTTGTAAAAGAAGTAGGAAACGGTATAGAATATAATAGTGCAAAAAGCTTATTAGAAATTGGTGTTAAAGGTATTGATGTTGCCGGTAGCGGAGGCACAAATTGGCAGTTAATTGAAATGAAGCGTTCAGGATCAGTTCACCAAGAATTTTTAGAGTGGGGGGTTCCCACTACGTATTGTATAAAATCTGTCCACAAATTAAAAAAAGAATTTGATTTTTATCTAATCGGATCCGGTGGCATTAAGAATGGTGTGGATATTGCGAAAGCCTTTGCTTTAGGTGCAGATTTTACTGCATCTGCAAATATTATTTTAAAATCAATCGTGAACTCAGGAATAGATACAACTATTAAAATGATTATGGATTGGTTTGAAGATGTTAAAAGAATAATGTTTTTAACTAATTCACAAACTGTTTATGACTTAAGAAATGAAAAATTGAAAAAAATAGAGGAATTGTTTTGAATACACAAAATTTAGATTTTAAAGAGTTTTATAATGTTGAGAGAGAGTTTCTAGATAAAAAATTTGCATCATTATTTAATTCAAAAAAACCAAAATCTCTTTACGAGCCTATTGAATTTATCATCTATAATGGCGGAAAAAGATTAAGACCAATTTTGGTGCTATTATCTTGCATTGCTGCAGGAGGCAAAAAAGATAACGCATATAATGCAGCAATTGCTGTTGAAATATTACATAATTTTACACTTGTTCATGATGATATCATGGATAATGCTCCAAAAAGAAGAGGTCTTCCGACTATTCACAAGAAATATGATCTAAGTACTGCTATTTTAGCAGGTGACAGTATGGTGGGATTTGCTTACCACTACTTATTAATGGATTGTGCCGATAATGATAAAACTGTATTAAATACATTTACAACCGGAATAATAGAGGTTTGTGAAGGACAAGCGTTGGATAAAGAATTTGAAATAAGAAATGATGTATCGTTAAAAGAATACTTAGTTATGATCAAGAAAAAAACGGCAGCGTTGGCAGAGATGTGTTGTACCATTGGTGCACAAATTGCTAAAGCTGATTTAGAGATTGTTGAGGCATTAGCCGATTTTGGAAATAATTTAGGAATGGCATTTCAAATTCAAGATGATCTTTTAGATATTTTTGGTGATGAGAAAGAATTTGGAAAAAAGGTTGGTGGTGATTTACTTGAAGCCAAAAAAACTTATTTATTTCTTAAAGCTTTAGAGAAAGCTGAAGGAGAAGATAAAAAATTTCTTTTAAAAGTAATCGAACAAAAAGGAGCAAAAAAACAGGATATTCCTTTGTATAAAGATTTATATTTTCAACTCGGAATTATAGACGATGCAAAAAAATCAATTAATACTTACACAAAAAAAGCATTAAAATCTATCAATATCATAAAATCGGACATTGCAAAAGAATACTTAACTGAATTAGCAAACTCATTAATTAAGAGAACAAAGTAGTGATAGAAAAACAAGTTACTATTGTAAATAATGCCGGTTTACACACAAGACCTGCAGCAATGATTACGAAATTAGCTTCACGATATAAATCTGAGTTTTATATTGTGAAAAATGGTGTTAGTGTTAATGCTAAAAGTATTATTGGTGTAATGACATTAGCAGCTGCGAAAGGTACGGAATTGACTTTAGTTTTTGAAGGGGAAGATGAAGTTGATGCTGCAGAAACTTTATCGGATTATTTTAATAGAGGTTTTGATGAACCATAAATACTATATGGGAGAAATGATATGTTGAAATCCTCATCAAATATTTTAAGCGGTATTGCCGCGGCACCTGGGTTTGCATATTCTGAGTGTTATGTATATAAAAAGGAAAACTTAGAAATTACTAAGCAACAGATAACTGATTATGAAGAATCTAAACAAGCCCTTTTAGATGCATTACAAAAATCAAAAAAAGAACTATTAAAAATATTTAGTTTGGCTGTTGATAAATTGGGAGAAAACCGAGCTGCAATATTTGAGGCACAGATTATGATCTTAGACGATCCTATTTTAGTGGGAAATGTCTTACAAAGAATGAAAGATGAGATGCTTAATCCTGAATATATAGTATATGATGAAATCACGAAATACCAAGAAATTATGAATTTATCTAACGAACTTTATATGAAAGAGCGTTCGTTAGATTTGGAAGATATAAAAAACCGAATAATTAAAAATTTACAAAATAAAAGATGGTTATCTAAGATTGTAGGTGATGTAATAATTGTTACAGACACTTTAACACCTGCCGATACAGTTTTATTTGCAAAAGCAAAGGTAAAAGCATTTGTTACGGATTTTGGAGGATTAACATCACATGCTGCAATTCTAGCAAGATCATTAAATATTCCTGCAGTTGTTGGCTTACATGATGCTACAAAAAAAATAATACATGGTGAAAGTATTAATGTGGATGGGTTTAATGGGTTAGTCTTATTAAATCCAAATCCTAAACAAATCACTTTTTATACAAAAAAAATTGAACAACTTAGTTTTGTAACTTCCGAATTAGAAAAATCTGCATATATTCCGGCTAAAACACTTGATGATAAAAAAATCGAAATTATTGGAAATCTTGATTTAATAGAAGAAATGGAGTTGATGAAAAAAAACGGAGCTGAAGGAATTGGACTTGTAAGAACCGAACAGTTATTTATAGAATCAATGGGTTTTCCTGATGAAAATGAGCAATATTTAAGATATACAGATATAGCTCAAAAATCTTATCCTTATGATGTTGTTATTAGACTTTTTGATATAGGCGGAGATAAAGTTTTACCTGTGGATGTTCAAGAACCGAATCCGTTTTTAGGTTGGCGAGGAATAAGATTTTTACTTGATAATCCGGAATTATTAAAAACTCAAATATTCGCAGTCCAAAGAGCTAATCAGTTAAACAATGTTAAACTATTAATACCTATGGTATCCTCTATTAATGAAATAAGAAAAGTTAAAGCAATTGTTGATGAATGTTTTGAAACCTTACTTAAAGACGGAATTATAAATTTACAAAAAGTTAAAATTGGAACAATGATAGAGATTCCTTCTGCAGCTGTTATGACAGAAGAATTTGCAGAAGAAGTTGATTTTTTAAGTATCGGAACAAACGATTTAATTCAATTTTTATTAGCAGTTGATAGAGGTAATGATATAATCTCTTCCCTTTATCAAGAATTTCATCCTGCAGTTATTAAAACATTAAACTTTATTATAAAAACTGCAAAATCTATGAATAAAAAAATTAAAGTAAGCTTATGCGGAGAAATGGCAGCTGATACTTTAGCTACACCATTATTAATCGGTCTTGGGTTAGAGTCATTTAGTGTTTCTCCCGCCGTAATACCTCACCTTAAGCAAGTAGTGCTTAACTTAAATTTTAGCCAAACTAAGGAACTAGCCGAAGAATGTTTGAAACTAAAAACAGAAGAAGAAATTAATTCTGTTTTACAAGGGTTTTTTAATAAAAATATTGCAAATAAAATAAATAATCTATTTGAGGATAATAATGAAAGAATTGATTGAGACTTTTGATACAAGCGACCAAATTGAAGTACTAAAAAATTCCTTCGAACAAATTGAATATGCTGCAAATAATATATATAATTTGCCTTCATCAGAATTTCAAGATGTTGATAAAATAATTATATGTGGGATGGGAGGATCTGCTATAGGCGGAGAAGTAGTTACTAATTTATTTAGTAACGAGATTGATTTACCTATATTTGTTAATCGTGGATATGAACTGCAAAGTTTTTCGAATAAAAACACACTAGTAATTGTTTCATCATATTCCGGTAATACAGAAGAAAGCATTTCTGCATTTTTGCAAGCAGTAAACAAAAGATGTAAAATAATCTCATTTTCTACCGGGGGCAAAATAGAAGAATTATGTTCTGCTCATAAACTTCCTTTTATAAAATTGAAGAAAGGTTATCATCCCAGATTTGCATTATACTTAATAACATTTACTTTAATAAAAATATTCGAAAAATTAGATTTGATCAATAATCAATCAATATTTATAGACGAATGTATAGAATTGTTAAAAATTAAAGCAATAGATTATCAAAAAGATAATTCATTACCGGTAAAAATTGCCAATAATTTTACCGGTTTTATTCCAATAATTTATGGAGTTTATGATTTCAATAATTCATTGGCAAATAGAATTAAAGGGCAATTTAATGAGAATTCCAAATTACATGCATCCTTTAATTTATTGCCTGAAATGAACCACAATGAAATTATTGGGTGGGAAACTTTTACGGAAACAGCATTTAGGACTAAAGTAATATTTTTAATTGATAAAGAAATACACCCTAGAGTTAAAATTCGTTTTGACGTTTTGGAATCATTATTAGTTAAAAAGGGGACTGAAATAGTTAAATTAGAAAGTAATGAAAATTCTTTTGCATTGAGGCTTTTAGATCAAATTTACTTAGCAGATTGGATTACTTATTATTTAGCTTTAAATCGAAAAAAAGATCCTGCTGAGATAGAATATATAAATTTTTTGAAGCAAGAATTATCAAAAATTAGCTGAAAAAATAAAAAATAAATCATTTGCTTAATTATTTTGTTTGAAAAAAAGCAATTTAGTTATATTTTTGTGCACTTAAATAAAAAAAAGTCGGTTTATATTCAGATTCTAAACTGTAATAACTTGAAAAACTTGATTATGAAATAAAATTTTCGTATTTTAATTATTTAAATTTTTTATAAAATGATAATAAAGTTTACAAACTATACTGACGGAATTCACGAATTTCGTTTTGATATTAAAGCTAAAAATATTGGATTACCTGAAGAGTTTTCAGACGGGCTTGCAATAGACGTTGTAATGGATAAATCCATTCATCAGTTAGTTTTAGATTGTAAATTAAAAACTGTTGCTCTTTTAAATTGTGATAGATGTACTGAACCATTTGATTTAAACATTTTTACCGAATTTAGACTGGTTTATTTGTTTAAACATAAAGAATACATCGAAAATGAAAATATAAATTTAATTTATCTTTCACCAGAGGATACAAAAATAGATATTACAGAGGAAGTTAAAGAGTATTGTATGCTCTCTATTCCTTTAAAGGTACTTTGTAAAGAAGAATGTAAAGGACTATGTAGTATTTGTGGTATCAATCTAAATTTAGAATCATGCGACTGCAAAAGAGATAAATACAACCCAATATGGGAAAAATTGAATAAGTTAAAAGAATAATAAAGAATAGGTAGAAATATGCCAAATCCAAAACGTAGAATGTCTAAAAGCAGAAGAGACAAAAGAAGAGCTAACTATAAAGCAACAGCTCCAACTTTAGGAAAATGTTCAAACTGTGGCGAATTGAAATTAAGTCATAGAGCATGCCCAAGCTGCGGACAGTATTCGGGCAAATCGATGTTTGTCCCTGAAGCATAAGTTAAATATCATTAGAGGATAGTTCTGAAAAGCAGAATTGTTATTGATACTATGGGGGGTGATAATGCACCCTTCAATGAAATATTGGGAGCAATTGATGCATTAAAAACCAAAAAGGATTTGGAAATAATTCTTGTTGGTTTAAAAGATGTTATTGAAAAAGAATTAATTAAACATCAATTTGCTTCCGAGCGTCTTACAATTGTTCATGCCGATGAAATAATTGACATGCATGATGTTCCTGTAAATGCTGTACGAACTAAGAAAAATTCGTCTTTAGTAATCGGTGCAAACCTAATTAAAGATAAAAAAGCAGAGGCTTTAGTTAGTGCAGGTAATACCGGAGCAGTGTTAGCTGCTTCAACTCTTATTATCGGTAGAATTCCGGGTTGTGGAAGACCTACTATTGGTGCTTCATTTCCTACATCAATTTCTAAAGTATGTCAAGTATTTGATGTAGGAGCAAGCGTTGATTCAAAACCAAATCATTTACTCGAATATGCAATAATGGGTTCTGTTTTTGCTCGCGAGATGTATTGTATTGATAATCCGACTATTGGTTTATTAAGTGTTGGTGAAGAAGAAACAAAAGGCAATGAAGTTACATTTGCTGCCCATAAATTACTTAGTGAGTCCGGTCTTAATTTTATTGGAAATGTTGAAGGTCGCGACGTATTAAACGGAAAAGTCGATATAATTGTCTGTGACGGTTTTGTCGGTAATATTATTTTAAAGTTTGGTGAAAGTTTCCTTCATTTTTTAAAGGCTCGTTTAAAAGGAGTCGCCGAAAAAAGTTTACCGAATAAATTAAAAATTGGTTTAGTTAGAGGTTTGATTAAAGAAGCCTTACATGATGTAGATTATCAAACACATGGTGGTGTTCCGTTACTTGGTATAAAAGGTGTGTCGATAATTGGGCATGGGTCATCTTCACCTTTGGCAATTAAAAATATGATATTAAGAGCCAAAGAGATGTTGGACAAAGAATTGATTACAAAATTTAAGGAATCTTTTGAGAAATATGGAAAATAAATTGACTGCAAAAATTACCGGTGTGGGAATGTATTTGCCCGAAAAAGTTTTAGATAATAAATATTTTGAAACTTTAGTAGAAACAAATGATGAATGGATAATGACCAGAACCGGCATTAAAGAAAGAAGGATGTTAGAAAACGGAGCAACAAGCACATTAGCAACCCTTGCTGCAAAAGATTTAATTGAAACTCATAATATTGATCCGTTAACTATAGATGCTATAATAGTAGCAACAGTTACTCCCGACATGTTTTTTCCTGCTACTGCCTGTTTAGTTCAAGACAATATCGGTGCAAAAAATGCTTGGGGTTTTGATTTATCAGCTGCTTGTAGTGGATTTTTGTTTTCTCTGGAAACCGGAGCTAGATTGATTGAAAGCGGTAAATATAAAAAAGTGTTAGTTATAGGTGCTGACAAAATGAGCAGTATTACTGATTATACTGATAGAAATACTTGTATTTTATTCGGAGATGCCGGATCTGCTGTTCTGTTAGAACCTGATTATGAGGGTTACGGTGTATTAGATTCTTTGTTACATATTGATGGTAGCGGAAGAGAATCATTGTATATGAAAGGTGGAGGAAGCTTAAATCCTCCGACACATGAAACCGTTAATAACAAAATGCATTATATATATCAGGACGGGAAAGCAGTTTTTAAAGTTGCAGTTAAAGGAATGGCTGATATTTCTGCAGATATCATGAAAAAAAATAACTTAAATTCAGAAGATATATCTTACCTTGTTCCTCATCAAGCAAATTTAAGAATAATTGCAGCTACTGCTGAAAGGATGGGGATTAAAAACGAACAAGTTATGATAAATATACATAAATACGGAAATACTACTGCTGCAACAATACCTTTGTGTTTGACTGAATATTATAGAGAAGGAAAATTAAAGAAAGGGGATAATCTAATTTTAGCCGCTTTCGGTGCAGGTTTTACTTGGGGTTCAATTTATTTAAAGTGGAGTCTTGACTAATGAGTAAAAAAGCTTTTATTTTTCCGGGACAAGGTTCACAGTATGTTGGAATGGCAAAAGATCTTTATGATAATTCTGTTGAAGTTAGGGAGATGGTTAAAACTGCAGATGAAGCAATAGGAATCTCTTTATCTCAGATTATGTTTAATGGACCTGAGGAAGCTTTAAAACAGACAGATGTTACCCAACCATCTATCTTTTTGCATAGTGTGGTTGCTTATAGTTTAATCAGATTAATTGAACCTGATGCTGTTGCAGGTCATTCTTTAGGTGAGTATTCTGCATTGGTTGCCTCAAAATCCTTACAGTTTTATGATGCCATAAAATTAGTTCGTGTTAGAGGTGAAGCAATGCTTAAAGCCGGTATTGAACAACCGGGTACTATGGCGGCTATTGTTGGACTTGATAGTTCAAAACTTGATGAAATATGTGTTGTAGCTTCAGAAAAAGGTGTAGTACAAGCAGCCAATTATAATTCACCAGGACAAATAGTTATTTCCGGTTCTGTTGACGGTGTAAAAAATGCGATGGAACTATGTAAAGCTTCAGGAGCTAAATTAGTTAAAGAATTAGTTGTAAGCGGTGCTTTTCATTCACCTTTAATGAGTAGTGCGAAAGATAGACTAGTCAATCAAATAAATGAAACTCCTTTTTTTGATTCTAAAATTCCTGTATTTGCTAACGTTACAGCAAAACCTGTTAATAATGCGAGTGATATCAAAGACTTACTTGTAAAGCAACTAACAAAACCTGTTCGCTGGGAAGAAACTATCAAAAATATGGTTTCGGAAGGAATAGAAGAATTTTACGAAATTGGACCCGGTAAGGTTTTACAAGGACTTGTAAAACGAATTGCTCCGAATGCCAAAGTATTCGGTATTGATAAATTTGCTGATCTCGAACAATATTTGTAAAAATGCGAGTTATCTCAAATTATTATATTGATCCGTTAATTTTTGATTATCAATTTGTAAAAAATTGTGATATTTCTAAATGTTACGGTGAATGTTGTTATAACGGAGTATATGCAGATAAATTAGAAGCTGAAAAAATACTCTCGGTTAAAGGTAAATTAATAAGTATAATGGACGACTCACAAACCAAGGATTATGAACAATGGTTTGAAGATATATTAGAAGATGATGATTTTCATTCCGGATATTGTCAAGGTTCTAATGTTCATAATAATAAATGCGTTTTTTTAGATAAAATTGGATTTTGTTCTTTACAAAAATTAGCAATTCAAGAAAACTTAGATAAGTGGTATTTTAAACCAAAATATTGTATATTATACCCTTTAACTTTTGTAAATAAAATTATTTCGGTTGATACCGAGAACTTAGATTGTCATTATAACTGTAATAGGTTTAGTTCCGAAAAATATTCGGTAATCGAAACTTGTAGTGAAGAGCTTAAGTATTTACTCGGTGACGATGGTTTTAATAAACTTTTAGAGTACCAAATAGAATATAGTGAATCAAAAATTACGGAGAAAGTATTTTGATACTTAAAGATAAACGAGCTATAGTAACTGGCGGACGTAGAGGTATAGGCAAATCGATAGTAAAAGAATTACTTCTTAACGGATGCAATGTTGTATTTACTGATATTGTATTTCAAGATGATGATCCAGCAATGGAAGCTAAAGCAATGTTGGAAGAATTCGGCATTAACGATGTTAAGCTTTTTGGTTTTAAAGCAGATGCTTCCTCTTTAGCCGATGCTCAAGCAACAGTAGATTTTGCCGTCGAAAAATTAGGCGGTTTAGATTTTTTGGTTAACAATGCGGGTATTACTCGTGATAATTTATTAATTAGAATGTCTGAAGATGAATTTGATAAAGTAATTAATGCAAATTTAAAAAGTGTATTTAATTATACAAAGTGTGCTGTAAGACCTATGATGACACAACGATATGGAAAAATTGTAAATATTGCTTCCGTAGTTGGAATTATGGGAAATCCGGGACAGGCAAATTATGTTGCATCTAAAGCAGGTGTTATAGGAATGACCAAATCAAATGCCAAAGAATTTGCGTCAAGAAATATTAATATTAACTCTGTTGCTCCCGGTTTTATTGAAACTGATATGACAAACAAATTGAATGACAAACAAAAAGAAGCAATGTTAAGTCTTGTACCCCTAAAACGAATGGGAAAACCGGAAGACGTTGCCAGAGTAGTTAAATTTTTATTGAGTCCGGATTCGGATTATCTTACCGGTCAGGTTATTCCGATTGATGGCGGAATGGTGATGTAATTAACTAAACAATCAACAAATAAAAAAAGGTGATACAATGGATGTTGAAGCAAAAGTAAAAGAAATCATTATGGAAAAACTCGGTGTTGAAGAATCACAAGTAGTTCCCGAAGCTTCGTTTACAAACGATTTAGGAGCAGATTCATTAGATACAGTAGAGTTAATTATGGGTTTCGAACAGAGTTTTGGTATTCAAATCCCTGAGAATGAAGCCGAAAAAATTGCTACAGTCGGCGATGCTATTAACTTATTGAAAGCAAAATTAGGTTAATATTTTAATAGTACATTTATTATACACGTCCACGACTTAGGTCGTGGTCGTGGTATTTATCCAACCGGAGAATTGATTTATGAATAAACGCAGGGTTGTAATTACCGGCTTAGGAACG
>JAEXOD010000096.1 GCA_023447335.1 Bacteroidota bacterium | reverse complement strand
GCTCAGGTATTGGTGCAGAACTTGGGAGTATGAGAGTAACCGAACAAATTGATGCTATGGAAGTATCCGGAGTTAATCCATTTAAATTTTTGGTTGTTACTCGTATTTTTGCAACAACCATGATTTTACCGATTTTAAGCGTTTATGTTATTATTCTTTCCATATTAGGCGGTTATATTTCTGTTATTATTACCGAAAACATGAATTTTCTGTATTACCTTAATGCCGTAATAGAAGCAATTCAATTTGGTGATTTAATTCCGGGTGTTGCCAAAACTTTCTTTTTTGGTTTTATTGTCGGTTTGGTCGGCAGCTATAAAGGATATACAACAACCGGCGGAACCGAAGGCGTGGGTAAAGCATCAACTACTTCTGTTGTTGTGGCCTCTTTATTGATTCTAATTATGGATACCGTTTTAGTAAAAGTTACGTTGTGGTTATGGCCGACAGTATCTTAGTAAAAATATTAAACTTGTCTAAATCATTCGGAACAGCCAAAATTTTGGATAATGTCTCTCTTGATATTAATTCAGGTGAAAATTTAGTCGTATTCGGACAAAGCGGTACCGGTAAAAGTGTACTATTAAAATGCATTATAGGACTTTTAACCCCCGATAACGGACAAATTTTTATAAATGACAAAGAAATACACTCATTATCTGTAAGCGAGTTAAACGAAGTAAGAAAAAAAATCGGATTCTTATTTCAAAGTGCCGCTTTATATGACAGTATGACCGTCAGAGAAAACTTAGCATTCCCATTAAAAAAGATTTTTTCTTTAACACAGAAGGAATGTGACATTAAAGCCGAAGAAACTTTAGAACTTGTTTCTTTAGCTCATGCCATCGATAAAATGCCAAGTGAATTAAGCGGCGGTATGCGAAAAAGAGTCGGTTTGGCTCGTAGTATTATCACTGACCCTGAATTAATGCTTTATGACGAACCTACAACCGGTTTAGACCCAATTACAACTAAAGAAATTAGTAAATTAATATTAGATTTACAAACAAAACTTAAAATGACTTCAATTATTGTTACGCACGATTTAATTTGTGCAAAAATAATTGCAGACAGAGCAATATTTTTAAGAAACGGAAAAATTGCTCACCAGGGAAGTATTGAAGAACTGACTGATTCAAAAGAACAATTTTTACAAAACTTTTTTAGCTTAGAAGCGCTTAAGTAATAGGAGTAATTAATGCTTAAAAACTTAGAAGGTGCCCGTCTTGGAATTTTTATTTTTTTCGGTTCCGTCCTTTTAATTTTGTTTATCTTTTTTATAGGCAACAAAGATTCAATGTTTGTTAAAACAATTAACATTAAAGCCTATTTTACAAATGTAGAGGGATTAAAACCGGGTGCTCCGGTTAGATTAAGCGGATATGATATAGGTAGCGTAAGTGCTCTTTTACTAGTTCCCGGTGGTGCCGGTAAAATAGAAGTTACCATGTCTGTTCAAAAACAGATGCTTAAATTTATTAGATTAGACAGCCAAGCTTCTATTGAGACTGAAGGTCTTGTAGGGAAAAAAATTGTATCGATTACTCCTGGATCAGACAACAGTCCAATTGTGCAAGACGGCAGTTTTATTAAATCGAAAGATCCCTTAAATGTTTCTGCTATTATTGAAGAAACCCAAGCTATAATGGCATATGTTAAAGATATTACTAAAGATTTTTCGCAAATTGTTGCAAAAATTAATGAGGGGAACGGTACTATTGGTAAAATTGTGAATGATGACGAGTTATATAATTCTACTGTAAGTGTTACTAAATCTGCTGACGCAAGTCTTAACGCAATTACAACAAGATTAAATCAAGTTAGCGACATTATTGTTGATATGAGCAAGGGTCTAGAAAGTATTTTGGTTAAAATTGATTCTACCATGAATAATGTTGATCATATTATTGCCGGTGTTAAGAACGGCAAAGGAACAATCGGAGGATTATTAACAGATAGAACCGCTTTAGATAGTGTTCAAGTAATGATAAATAACTTAGTCGAAACCACTAACGCAGCAAGGATCGGAACAGAAGCCTTTGCAGAAAACATGGAAGCTTTAAAGAGAAATTGGTTATTTAAATCTTATTTTGAACAAAGAGGATATTGGAGTAAAGAAGAGTACCAACAATCGCTTGATGATAAACTTAAAGAAATTGAAGACCAGCAGAAAAAGCTGAACGAGAGTTATAGAGAGTTAAAAAAACTTGAAGATACAATTAATAAACTAAAACAAACCGAGAAAAAATAGTTTTTTAATGATTTTTATTTTATAATATTCATTTATAGTCCGCCCATTCTAACTTACTATTGACAATTTACATCCCATATATTATTTTAAGCTAGTTTTTTCTATCAACTTAAATGGGAGTAATTGTTATGAAAAAAAATCCACTATTTTTCTATTTTTTCATTTTTATCGCATTACCGATCGGAGTTAGTTTTGCACAAAGCGATTTGATGACATTCGGTTATGTGCAATCAGCTTTTACAAGATATGAAAACGATTGGGATCCCGAATATGATTACGGTCCGGAAAACCGGATTAACTTTATGGGGATTAATCAACTTAACTTATTTTTTACAAAAAGTTATACTCAAGATATAACAGCTTTTGTAAATTTTGAGTTTACAAATAATTATTCAAGTAACAAAGGTTTTGGTTATTTTAACTTACAAGAAGCATATGTAAGATGGGACTATAAGGATTATTTTCGATTAAAATTTGGAATGGTTCTTCCCCAATTTAATGCTATGTATGAAATCTACAATAGGTTTCCTCTTTTTCCATATATAGCACGACCTAAAATGTATGAGACGAATTTAGAAAATGTAATAAACCTATTTGATATTTTACCTCAAAAGGCACTTATCCAGATGTTTGGTTCACTTCCCATTAATGATGATTTTAACTTTGAATATGCCGGTTATTTGGGGAATCCTCCTAACAGTTTTATATCATCTCCTAATAACGATTTATTACCCGGATATGTTTCTTATGGTCAAAGTGCAACCGGATATGTAAGCTTTGGCGGAAGAGTTGGTATTAAATCTAACTTTTTACGTTTAGGGGCATCTATTAATATGGACAGAGATAATAAAACCAAATTTATTACATACGACCAAAATATTGTTGGTAGAGAAGTGGATTTAGGTTCATTTAATAGAACCAGAATTGGCTTTGATATTTCGCTTGAATTTCAAAATTTTGTTCTTACTGCAGAATATTTAAAAGTAATAACAGATATTGATGCAACAACCCAAGATTCATTGAATGCATGGAGTAAAATAAACTCAAACTATAACGGAGAAGATTTCGATAAAGAGGCTTATTTTATAACCCTTCAATATTATTTTACCGAGAAATTTTACGCTTTTGCAATGCTTGATTATTTAAATGACAATACAAATAGATATTATTTTGGTCTTGACGGTTCTCAAGGTATAAACATTGGAGCTGGATATAGCGTACTTGACGAACTAATTCTAAAAACTCAAGTAATTTTTAATAAGGGGAAGTATGATATTGGAATGACAAACGACCCGATTCGCAAATATTCTGAACGCCAATATCAAATTGGCGCAAGCTTCACTTTTTAATTGAGGAGAATCCAATGAAAACTAAAATATTAATATTATTGTATTTTGTGTTTGCTCTACCTTTATTTTGCCAAGTAGCCGTAATCGCAAATAAAAGTATTCAGGCAAATTCGATTGATAAAAATTCTTTGCGAAAACTTTATGAACTAGGGACTTTAGAGTTTGAAGGCAAAAAAGTATTGTTATTTGATCTAAAAACAGAGACCCCTGAAAAATCAGGATTTTATACGTTCCTTGGTACTACACCAGGCAATATAAAAAAAACATGGCTTAAAGTTACTTTATCCGGAAACGGAGTTGCCCCTTTAAGTGTTACAACTCAAGAAGAGATGTTACAAAAAGTTGCATCCACTCCCAACTCAATTGGTTATATTAGCAAATCAATGGTTAACGATAAAGTTAAAATTCTAACCGAAATACCATAATTATTTTCCAAGTTTCCTCTGATTTTAAATAATAAATCAGAGGAAACCTTTAATTCTAAATATTCGATTCCCTATATATTTATTTCCATACAAATATTTATCTTGCAATAATTAATTGCTTTTATTACCTTATTTGTTTTGATAGTAAAAATTATTCTATAGAATTAGATGAAAACCGAAAAAATGATTGTAATAAAAGGGGCAAAAGAGCACAATTTAAAAAACGTTAGTTTGGAATTTCCTCGTAACAAACTAGTTGTTTTTACGGGTGTTAGCGGAAGTGGTAAATCTTCACTAGTCTTCGATACAATTTATGCAGAAGGACAAAGAAGATATGTTGAAAGTTTAAGTTCTTATGCTCGTCAGTTTTTAGAAAGAATAAATAAACCCGATGTTGAATTAATTACCGGTATTAGCCCGGCAGTTGCAATTGAACAAAAAAGTTATACTCGAAATCCTCGTTCTACTGTTGGAACAACAACAGAAGTTTATGATTATTTAAGATTATTATACGCTCGTATTGGTAAAACGTATTGTTTTATTTGCAATAATGAAGTTGTTAAGGATTCGGTTAAAACAGTTTCGGAATGGATTGAAACACAAGATGAAACCGGAAGATATTTACTTGGATTCCCTCTATTTATTCACGAAAACAGAACAGTTAGAGAAGAAATTGAGTTTTTGAGAAAAAGGGGGTTTTACCGTTTTTATATTAAACACACATTTTTTGATTTCTCTGAAGAAATTTCGATTAATGAAAAATGCGATAGCTGTGATGTTATTGTTGTTGTAGATAGATTCAAGATAAAAAAGGGGAAAGTAAGAGAATTATTAGCAGATTCTATCGAAACCGTTTTTAAAGAGGGGGAAGGAAGATTAGTTGTTGTTAATACAACTGATAATACTATCAAAAAATTTAACAAATTTTACGAATGCTGCGATATTAGATACGAAGAACCTGAACCTAGGTTTTTCTCATTTAATAATCCCTTCGGTGCTTGTCCGGTTTGTCAGGGATTCGGTACAGTATCGGGATATGACCCCAAGTTAATAATCCCCAACCCACATTTAACAATAAATGACGGAGCTGTTGCACCTTGGAGAACTCCGAAATTTGTTGATAAAAATACAGATTTAATCCACTTTGCAATTAAAAATAAAATATCTATTGTTACTCCTTTTAAAGATTTACCGGAAGAACAAGTAAATTTAATTTTCAACGGTTCAGGTAATTACCCGGGTATTTACGGTTTCTTTAAAATGTTGGAAAAAGACAATTATAAAATGCATATTGCCATTTTAATTAACAGATATAAAGGCTTAACTACATGTACTGCATGCAAGGGAAGCAGATTAAGAAGGGAAGCGTTACAGGTAAGAATCAACCAATATTCAATAAACGATGTTGTAAAATTACCGATTGAAAAAAGTCTAAATTTCTTCAAATCATTAGAACTAAGCGAGTTTGAACTTGCAATAGGAGATAGAGTTCTTAAGGAAATAATAAAAAGGTTAACATTTTTAAATGATGTTGGTTTAAGTTATTTAACTTTAGATAGATTGAGCAGCACTTTAAGCGGCGGAGAATCCCAACGTATTAATCTTGCTACATCATTAGGTTCTGCTTTAATGGGAACTCTTTATGTGCTTGATGAACCAAGCATTGGTTTACATCCGAGGGATAACGAAAAGCTAATTAAAATAATTAAATCCCTTAAAAATTTGGGGAATTCGGTTATAGTGGTTGAACATGAACCCGCTATAATGAAAGAAGCTGATTTAATTGTTGATATGGGACCAAAAGCCGGCGAACTTGGCGGAGAAATAATCCATGTAGGCGATTATAATAGCCTATTACAGAACGAGAAATCTTTAACAGGTAAATATTTAAGTAATAAGTTATCTATACAAACTCCTACTTATAACAATAGACCATACTCTTCAATGTTAGAAATTGAAGGGGCATACGAAAACAACTTAAAAAATGTAAATGTTTCTATCCCGCTTAACCAATTTGTTGTTATTACAGGAGTAAGTGGTTCCGGTAAAAGCACTCTTGTTCACGATATAATTTACGGCGGTTTAGGCAGAATATTTGGTTATAATCCTAATAAAATCGGAAAATATGTTGAAATATCGGGCTATAATGTATTAAGCGGAATAGAAATAATAGATCAAAACCCAATTGGGAAAAGCCCTCGATCCAATCCGATTAGTTATGTAAAAGGATTTGATGAAATCA
>JAEXOD010000144.1 GCA_023447335.1 Bacteroidota bacterium | reverse complement strand
GAACCAAAGGATCGTATATTTCGTCAATTAGAGTTTTATCTAACTCGGTTTCTTCTCCCTTAATAACTAACTGTACTTGTTTTCCCATCTCTTTACTTAGATCTCGAATTAATCTAGGGAAACGGTTAAAAACTTTACCGATTTTAACCATTCTAGTTTTCATAATTGCTAGATGTAAATCGGTAGTCATAAGGTCAATATGCCGCGTGGTTTCTGCCAAATCCCTTGAAAGCTTTGTGCCTTCATATTGCAGCGAAAGATCATTACTAATTTGGGTCAAGCTATTTCTACCCAATACTAATTCAGAAACAAGATTTAACAATGAGTCAAGCCTTTCAACGTCAACTCTAATTGTATTATCTCCCTTCTGTTGAGTACCTGTTGTTTTTGTTTCAACAGTTTTAGTTTCCGGAGCCTGTTTTTCGAAAGTTTTTGCACCTGGAATTTGTTCAATAGCAATTGTTTCAATCTTCTCATCTTCCAAAGTATCGTCTTCATCAAGGACATCATCACTTTCGGGCAAGTCTTCAATTCCCGTAATTGGAGTTTGTGCATCCGCCTTCGCTATTTCTTGATTTTGTTGTTCATTTGTTGACGTTTCGACAAAATTGCCGGTTTCCATCATTTTAACAACATCTTCTAATTGTAAAACTACATCTTCAACCTCAACATCTTCAGATTTTGTCTCATTTATAGTATCTACTAAAAGCTTAATAGTATCAAAAGCTTTTAAGATCCCTTCCATGATAACAGGATTTAAGATATTATCCCCTTTTCTTAATTTGTTTAAGATGTCTTCGCAACGGTGAGTAACTCTTTGAAGTTTTATCAGTCCGAGGAAGCCGGAAGTACCTTTGATTGTATGGAAAGATCTAAATATTTTATTTAACAAATCGCTATCGTTAGGTTTGTTTTCCAATTCAACCAAATCTAAATCCAAAGAGTCCAATATTTCGCGAGTTTCAACAATAAAACTCTCAAATATTTCCTTCATCTCCGGATCGTTTAATAATGAATATTCGTCGCTCATAGTTTATGAAAATAGTTTATCAATTTCTTCTTGTGAAGTTTGTTGTTTAGTTTGACTAACAATCTTGTCAACATTTTGCTGTCTTACTTCGGATTTATCATATCTTGCATTTGGATCAAAATTAGCTCCCATAGGGGCTTCAATTCCTATTACTTTTATATCTTCGCGAATATCAGATTGGTCGATTTCTTTTATTAACGATGTTAGTTTTAAATTGACTGAATCAATTAAGTGGTTAACAGCAGCTAATTGTTGTGAAGTAATATCTTGTACTTGTAGAGATAGCGTTATTTGGAACAAATCATTGTTTGCTTGTATTAAAATTTCACGGAATTTTTCAAATGCTGTATGATAATTATTCAATTCTATATATTCTCTTAATAGCGCCATTAGTTCGGAATCGTTACCATATTTTTTTACGACAATTGATCTAATCTCGTTACTACGTGCTTGTTTAGCATCATAATCTGATATTACTGCATCCATTTCAGAAAGTTGGTTTGTAATCTTATCAACCATATCTAAAATTTCTGTAGTAGCCATTTCTGTTTGTGAAGTAACGTTACTAATTTGTGTAGAAGCTTTTGGCATCTGTGATGTGCTTTCGGTAATAGAGGCATTTATACTTTCTATTAATGGCACAATTTCCTTCATAAATTCAATTAAGCTTTGTATTATAGGTACAATTTTTTCACCAAACTTAAACACGTTTTTAAGGTCATTAAGTTTTGAAAAAACTTCCGACATGTTTCCGCCAATCTTTTGCATTTGTACCTCTAATTATTTGCTAATATTGTTTCAATCTTCTCTTTTAATATTTGTGGCGTAAAAGGTTTAATAACATAATTATTAACTCGAGCCTGCAAAGCTTCTACAATATCTTCTTTAACACCACGTGTAGTAACCATAAGAATCGGGATTTTATTCAGAACTCCGTCCGAGCGTATTGCTTTTGTTAACTCTAACCCGGACATAACAGGCATATTCCAGTCAGTAATCACAAAATTTATGGAATCATCGGCTTGCAACTTACCCAAAGCTTCGCTGCCGTCAGCAGCTTCAACGTAATTTTGATAGCCCAAATTTTTAAGCGAATTAATTACGATTCTTCGCATAGTAACCGAATCGTCAACAACCAAAAATTTTAAATCCATAATTTCTCCGTTAATTTAAATATTTCGCAACTTCATATTGAATTCTTTTAGGGTCAAACGGTTTCACCATATAGGAATTTGCACCGCTGCTCATTCCACGTTCAATTTCTTCGCTACCTGCTAATGATGATAGAATTATTATGGGAATATCCTTATAATCTTCATTTTGCCTAATTGTACGTATTAATTCAAAACCATCCATATTAGGCATATTTAAATCCGTTATAACCAAATCTACTTTATACTTTGGAAGTAATTCCATTGCTTCCATTCCGTCTATGGCAGAAATTACTTCAAAGCCCTGCATTGTTAACGAAAAAGTTACAAACTTCCTTATAGTCGGCGAATCATCGGCTATTAAAATCACTTTTTTCATGAAAAATTACTCCTTTTTATATCCAATTGTTTTTGGAAAACTTATAAGTTTAAACGCTTTTGAAATTCCGTGTAAAGTTTCCGAGTATCCGATAAATAAATATCCGTCTCTATTTAACGAATTATATAGATGTGATACTACTTTTATTTTCGATTTCAAATCAAAATATATCAGAACATTAGCACAAAAAATAATATCGAAATTGGTCATTGCACGCATTGCTGCATCATCATATAAGTTCAATATCTTAAAACTAACTAATCTTTTAATGTTTGGATCTAGTTCAAATGTGCCACCCGATGATTTGAAATATTTTTTCAAGTAATACGCCGGAGTGTTACGAATCGAGTACTCCTTATAAATTCCGCTTTTAGCGGTTTCAACAACTTGATAATTAATATCCGTACCTACAATTTCGATTGATAAACCCGGATATTTTGGCTTAATTAATTCATTTAATATCATTGCCGTTGAGTACGCTTCTTCACCGGATGACGAAGCAGCAGACCAAATTCGCAATTTATTTTTGTTTAACTTATACGGAGAATTTAATAACTGAGGAACAACTGTCGTAACCAAAGCATCTAACTGCGGTTGATTCCGGAAGAAAAACGTCTCGTTTATTGTTATTACTTCGTATAAGTATTTTAATTCGGGCTCTCTGTTTGGATTAAACTTAACATATTCTAGATATTTCTCAAAAGAATCGATACTTAAAAAGCTCATACGTTTTTGTAATCTGCTTTCTAACAAATACTTTTTATTATCTTGAAAATATATACCGCATAAATCGTATATATATTTTCTCCATTCTTCAAAAGTCTGATCAGACAATTTAGCTTCCGATTTGGATGTAAACCCAAAATTGAACTGAGGGAACGGCTTATTATTCGAAGAATTGGGAAACTGATTCATCATAATATTTACCACCTATCATTAATCGTTATTGCTTGTTTTGCAACAAGTTTTTTGCTTTTTCACTTACCATTTCCTCGGGGTCTTCAGCTAGTTTTTTGATCGCTTCAAATCCTCTTGGATCATCAAAATATTCTAATATTTCTACAACACGCATTTTATTCCACATATTATTATCGCTAATAATTGTATCAATAAACATAAAAGCGGTCTCGGGATTTAGGTAGAACAACATTTCTATACATGTACGTCTAATTTCTTCGTCCGGGTGATCTAAATTTAGCGTAAACATTTCTGTTATATTATAAAATTCTATCTGCGAAACACTCTGTAATGCCTCGCCCCCTTCAATTTGTAATATATCTTTAAATAAATCTAATAACTGTTTTAAGTTATTAATATTTTGTTTTAGATATCCGGGTAATTTTGTATAAAATATTTTTGCATTCTCAATAAATTTGTTTTTTATATTATCATCAATATCCGGATCTTCACCATAAATCTTGAGGCATACTTCAATAACTTCTTTATCATTAAATACAGTTATCAAATTACTTGCAGCACGTTTAAATCTTACATCTGCTTCAGTTAACGTTTTAAGCACTGCATTTTTAATATGCTCATCAAAAGGAACATCGAGCTGAAAATTATCTTTCAACATATTTAATGTTTCTATAGCTGCCCATGCTGTAGGTCCGCTTAAATTTTTCAAATCTGAAAGAAGTTTGAAGAATGATTCTGTATTTCCTATTAACCCGATACTTTCAATCATCGAAAATTTTGTAAGTTCATCTACAAAATCATATTTTTTCATTATAAAATCTAAAGCTTCATTTCCGCCTATTTTACCTAAAGCTTCAATAATTGTAGGACCATATAGCTCACTAACATCATAAAAACTAATAATTTGTGCAACCGCAGATTCACATTTAATATTTCCCAGAGCTTCAAAACAAGCTAAAACAACATTCTCGTTTTCTGTCTGTTTTAATACTTCTACAATTTTTGCTGCAGGTTTATTATCACCTATTAAACCTAAAATATCAATAATAAACTTTTTATCGTCATCATCCCCTTTTTCAATATAAGCGAGCATCTCATCAAC